>DAORUD010000142.1:0-5123 GCA_035433005.1 Arenimonas sp.
AAGCGCTGTTCCGCCGCATCCGCGCGGCGCACCCCGACCTGCCCATCGTGCTGCTGACCGCGTGGACGCACCTGGACGCGGCGGTGAGCCTGATCAAGGCCGGCGCCGCCGACTACCTGGGCAAGCCCTGGGACGACGCGCGCCTGATGGCGTCGGTGGGCAACCTGATTGAACTGGGCCAGGCCAACCGGCTGCTGGCGCGCGAACGCGGCTCGCGGCAGCGCACGCGCGCGGGCATCGAGTCGCGGCTCGACCTGCGCGGCCTGGTCTGGGCCGACGACGCCATGGCGCAGCTGCTGGGCCTGGCGGCGCAGGTGGCGCCGGCCGACGTGCCGGTGCTCATCACCGGACCGAACGGTTCGGGCAAGGAATGCATCGCCGCCATCCTGCAGGCCAACTCGTCGGTGAAGGCCGGGCCCTTCGTCACGCTCAACTGCGGCGCGCTGCCCGCCGACCTGATCGAAGCCGAACTCTTCGGCGCCGAGGCCGGCGCCTACACCGGCGCGGCCAAGGCGCGCGAAGGCAAGTTCGAGGCGGCCGACGGCGGCACGCTGTTCCTGGACGAGATCGGCAACCTGCCGCCGGCCGGGCAGATGAAGCTGCTGCGCGTGCTGGAAACCGGCCGCTTCGAGCGCCTGGGCAGCAACCGCGAGCGACAGGTGCGCGTGCGCGTGATCAGCGCCACCAACGCCGACCTGCCGGCGATGATCCGCGCCGGGCAGTTCCGCGAAGACCTCTACTACCGCCTCAACCTGATCGAGCTGCGCGTGCCGCCGCTGGCCGCGCGCCCCGACGACATCCTGCCGCTGGCCGAGCATTTCCTGGCCGGCGCCAAGCCGCTGTCGCCGGCCGCGCGCGAAGCGCTGCTGCGCCACCGCTGGCCGGGCAACGTGCGCGAACTCAAGAACACGCTGCAGCGCGCGCGCCTGCTGGGCACCGGCCCCGATGTCACCGTGGCCGACCTGGGCCTGCCCGCGGCGCCGGAGTCGGCCGCCGTGCCTTCCGCGTCCCCGGTGGACGCCGAGCCCGATCGCGCCACCATCGAAGCCGCCATCGCGCGCGCCAACGGCGTGCTGGCGCAGGCGGCCGCCGAGCTCGGGCTCAGCCGCCAGGCGCTGTACCGGCGGCTGGAGCGGCTGGGCATCGGACGCGGCTGAGATGGCTACGGTCCGGCGCGCACGATGGTCGCTGGCAGGAAGGCTGGCGGGCCTGGCCTTCGTCCTGCTGGCCGTGGGCGTGGGCCTGGCGCTGGTGCTGCAGGCGTGGCTGCGCTCGCCCGTTGCCGCGTTCGGTCTTTCGCTGCTGCTGATGCTGCCGGTGGTGGCGGTGGCGGTGCGGCGCTCGCTGCAGCCGATGCTGTCGCTGTTCCGCGCGCTGGCCAGCACGGTGGACAGCTACCGCGACGGTGATTTCAGCTTCGGCCTGTCGTGGCAGGGCAGCGACGAGGTGGGCGAACTGGTGCGCACGCACAACGCCCTGGGCGACGCGCTGCGCGAACAGCGCCTGGGCCTGGTGCAGCGCGAACTGCTGCTCGACACCATGGTGCAGAACACGCCGGTGGCGATGGTGCTGGTGGATGCCTCGGGCCGCGTGGGCTACGCCAACCTGGCGGCGCGCCGCGAGTTCAACGGCGGGCGCCGGCTCGAAGGCCACGACCTGGACGAACTGCTGGACGCGGCGCCCGAGCCGCTGCGCGACGCGGTGCGGTCCGGCCGCGACGGCCTGTTTGCCATCGGCACCGACGACGACGAACAGACCTGGCACATCGCGCGCCGCGAGTTCCGGCTCAACGGCCGCGTGCAGTCGCTGCTCATGCTGCGCCAGCTGACGGCCGAGCTGCGGCGCCAGGAAGTGCAGACCTGGAAGAAGGTGATCCGCGTGATCAGCCACGAGTTGAACAATTCGCTGGCGCCGGTGGCGTCGCTGGCGCACTCGGGCGCCGAGCTCACGCGCCGCGGCCAGTTCGACCGGCTGGAGTCGGTGTTCGGCACCATCGAGGAGCGTGCGCGGCACCTGGAGGGATTCATCCGCGGCTATGCGCACTTTGCCAAGCTGCCGGCGCCGCGCCTGGAGGCGCTGCAGTGGCCGGAGTTCATTGACCGCCTGCGCAGCCAGATCGGCTTCACGCTCGAAGACGAACTGCCGGTGGAAACCGCGCGCCTGGACGTGCCGCAGATGGAGCAGGCGCTGCTGAACCTGCTCAAGAATGCCCACGAATCGGGCTCGCCGGCCGACGGCGTGAGCCTGCGCGTGCGGCGCCAGGCAGGCCTGCTGCGCATCGAAGTACTGGACCGCGGCAGCGGCATGAGCGAGGCGGTGCTGGCCAACGCGCTGGTGCCGTTCTATTCCACCAAGCGCAGCGGCACGGGCCTGGGGCTGGCGCTGGCGCGCGAGATCGCCGAAGCGCACGGCGGCCGCATCAGCCTGGGCAACCGGCGCGACGGCGGGCTGGTGGTGGCGATGGTGATCCCCGCCGCCTGAAGCGCCGCCCCCTGTGGGAGGGCCTTCAGGCCCGAGGCTTTCCGGCCAGACGGGTCGGGCCTGAAGGCCCTCCTACAAGGGGTCAGGTCTTCTTGGTGGGGCGCTGCCAGCCGTCGAGGGTCTGCTGGCGGCCGCGCGCCACCGTGAGCTTGCCGGCGGGCGCGGTGCGCGTGATGACCGAGCCAGCGCCAATGGTGGCACCCTCGCCCACCGCGACAGGCGCCACCAGCGACGAGTTCGAGCCGATGAAGGCGCCGTCGCCGATGGTGGTGGTGGACTTGTTCACGCCGTCGTAGTTGCAGGTAATGGTGCCGGCGCCGATGTTCACCGCGGCGCCGATCTCGGCGTCGCCCAGATAGCTGAGGTGGTTGGCCTTCGAGCCCGGGCCCAGGCGCGCCTTCTTGGTTTCCACGAAGTTGCCGATGTGCACGCCGTCGGCCAGCTCGGTGCCGGGGCGCAGGCGCGCGAACGGGCCGATGGTGCAGGCGCCGCGCGCCACCACGCCTTCCAGGTCGCAGTGCGCCTGCACCACGGTGCCGTCGGCCAGGTCCACGTCGCGCAGGCGGCAGAAGGGGCCGATGCGCACGTTGTCGCCCAGGCGCACGCGGCCTTCCAGCACCACGTTGGCGTCTATTTCCACGTCCATGCCCACGTCGACGTCGCCGCGCTGGTCGAAGCGCGACGGGTCGGCCATGCGCACGCCGCGGCGCATCAGCGCCTCGGCGGCGCGGCGCTGGAACGCGCGCTCCAGCCGCGCCAGCTGCACCGGGTCGTTGGCGCCCTCGGCTTCGCCGGCCACGTCGCAGCCCACCTGCGCGGCGGGATGGCCGTCGGCGCGCGCCATGGCGAAGATGTCGGTGAGGTAGTACTCGCCCTGCGCGTTGTCATTGCCCAGCCGCGACAGCCAGCGGCGCAGGCTGGCCGCCGGCGCGGCAATCACGCCGGTGTTGACCAGGCGCACGGCGCGCTGCATTTCGTCGGCGTCCTTGTGCTCGACGATGGCCTGCACGTCGCCGTTGCCGTCCAGCACCACGCGGCCATAGCCGCTGGGGTCGGCCAGGGTTTCGGTGAGCACGGCGGCGCGCTCGTGACCCGCGTGCAGCAGCCGGCGCAGCGTGGCCTCGGTGATCAGGGGCACGTCGGCATACAGCACCAGCACGCGCGCGCGGTCGGGCACGTCGGGCATGGCCTGCTGCACGGCGTGGCCGGTGCCCAGCTGCCTGGCCTGTTCGGCCCAGCGCAGCGTGGGGTGGCCCGCGAACGCGGCGCGCACCTGGTCGCCGCCGTGGCCGTAGACGATGTGCACGCCGGCCGCGCCCAGCGAATGGGCGGTGGCGATGACGTGGGCCAGCATGGGCTTGCCGGCGATCGGCTGCAGCACCTTGGGCGAGCGCGACTTCATGCGCTTGCCTTCGCCGGCGGCCAGGATGATCACGTGCAGGGGCTGGGTCATGGTGTCCTCCGGGGCCTAGTATCGGCGCGGAATCGGGGCGCCGCCAGCCCGTGCCTTCGCTTGCCCGGAAACGACGACGCCGGCACGAGGCCGGCGTCGAAGCGTCCCGCGAGAGGCGGACTCAGTGCTTGAGGTTCTTGCGCAGGCGCTCGAGCGCCTGCAGCTGCGCCATGGCCTCGACCAGCTTCATCTGCGCTTCGGCCAGGTCCATCGCTTCGCCACGGCCGGCCAGGATGCGCTCGGCTTCGGCCTTGGCGGCCTGTGCCTTGGACTCGTCCAGGTCGCCGCCGCGGATGGCGGTGTCGGCCAGGATGGTCACCACCTGGGGCTGCACTTCCAGGATGCCGCCGGAGACGTAGAACAGCTGCTCTTCGCCATTGGCCAGGGTGACGCGGACCTGGCCCGGCTTGAGCCGGGTGATCAGCGGGGCGTGGCGCGGCGCGATGCCGAGCTCGCCCATCTCGCCGGTGGCCACGACCATCTGCACTTCGCCGTGGAAGATTTCCTGTTCGGCGCTGACGATGTCGCAACGGATGCTGGATGCCATGTGGATTCCCTACGGTTCGCGGATCAGGCCGCGGCGCTCATCTTCTTGGCCTTCTCGAAGGCCTCGTCGATGCCGCCGACCATGTAGAAGGCCTGCTCGGGCAGCGAATCGCACTCGCCGTCGCAGATCATCTTGAAGCCGCGGATGGTTTCCTTCAGCGTCACGTACTTGCCCGGCGAGCCGGTGAAGACTTCGGCCACGTGGAAGGGCTGGGAGAAGAAGCGCTCGATCTTGCGCGCGCGGGACACGGCCTGCTTGTCTTCTTCGCTCAGCTCGTCCATGCCCAGGATGGCGATGATGTCCTTGAGCTCCTTGTACTTCTGGAGGGTGGACTGCACCTTGCGGGCGGTGTCGTAGTGTTCGTTGCCGATCACGTTCGGGTCGAGCTGGCGCGACGTGGAGTCGAGCGGGTCGACGGCCGGGTAGATGCCCAGCGAAGCGATGTTTCGCGACAGCACGACGGTGGCGTCGAGGTGGGCGAAGGTGGTGGCGGGCGACGGGTCGGTCAGGTCGTCGGCGGGCACGTACACGGCCTGGATGGACGTGATCGAGCCGGTCTTGGTCGAGGTGATGCGCTCCTGCAGCACGCCCATTTCCTCGGCCAGCGTCGGCTGGTAGCCCACGGCGGACGGCATGCGGCCC
>DAORUD010000143.1:0-5025 GCA_035433005.1 Arenimonas sp.
GCCAGCCCCGGCACCAGCGCATGCAGCCGGCCTTCGCCCAGCGCCGCCAGGAAGCGGCCGTCGCGCTTGCGGCGCAGCACCCAGTCGGCGCGGGCGATCGCGCGGGCGTCGGCCGACGCGCGCGCACGCACCAGCCGCGCGGGCCAGGCTTCCACGTCGGGGCTGTTCACCAGGTGCCAGTCGAGGGGCTTCATGCGGCCAGCTTAGCCGTGCCGCCGTGCCGCCGTGAAGCGCTCAGGCCTGGCTGCGGCGCAGGATGTCCAGCACCGCCTGCGGATGCTGAAGGCTCAGCAGCCACACGCGGCCGTCGGCGTGCGGCAGCGCCAGCACCTTGGCCGGGTCGGTGACCAGGCAGAAGGCCTTGCGAAGGTCGCGCAGCCGGAAGTGGCCGGCCAGCAGGCCGGGCAGGCCATAGCCGTTGGTTTTGACGATCGGCTTGAACTCGCGGTGTTCGCGCAGGTCCACCACGCGCGCCTGGTCGAGCCGGAACTCCGACAGCGGCGACGCGCGCGTGTACCAGGTGGCTTTCACCCGCAGGCGCCGGCCGTCGAAGCTGGCCTCGCGGCGCCACAGCGGCAGCACCAGGCCCAGGGTGAGCAGGGCGATGGCGCCCTGGACGACAAGCAGCATCGCCGGCGAGATGTCGCCGCTTTCCAGCTGCATCAGCGCGAAGATGGCAACGATGATGGGCACGACGCCTCCCACGGCGACAGCGAAGATGACGGGGGCCTTGCCCAGCGGCGTGAGCGCAAGGCGGCGGTCGGTGGTCACGGCTTGGCGTCCTCTTCCGGCGGGTCGTGCCGCAGGCGGCCGGCCTTGCGCAGCGCATCGCGCAGCACGTATTCGATCTGCGCGTTCACCGAGCGCAGCTCGTCGTCCGACCAGCGCTGGATGGCCTCCAGCACGTCGGCGCTGATGCGCAGCGGATAGGCCTTTTTCTCCGCCATCCCGGGCTCAGATCCGGGTGGCGACCAGCACGACGCCGGCCGCCAGCATCAGGGCGTCCGACGACACCAGGGCCAGCCCCAGCACCTTGCGGCTGCGCTCGGGGTCGGCCGACTTGAACGGCGGCGACCACTTGCCCAGCAGCAGGGCCAGGCCGAGCAGCATGCCCGGGATGGCGACGGCGATCAGCGTGAAGCCGAGGATGATCATTTCGTCCATGGCGACCTCAGTAGATGCTGCCGGCGTTGACGATGGGCTGCGTGCCGCGTTCGCCGCACAGCACCACCAGCAGGTTGCTGACCATCACCGCGCGGCGCTCGGGGTCCAGGTCCACCACCTTGCGGGCCGAGAGCTGCTCGAGCGCCATTTCCACCATGCTCACGGCGCCTTCGACGATGCGCGTGCGGGCGGCGATGATGGCGCCGGCCTGCTGGCGCTGCAGCATGGCCTGGGCGATTTCCGGGGCGTAGGCGAGGTGGCTGATGCGCGCCTCGGACACGTGCACGCCGGCCTGGGCCAGGCGCTCCTGGATTTCCTCGGTCAGGTGCTTGGCGATTTCGGCGGCGTGGCTGCGCAGGGCGATGGTGCCGTCCTCGTGCTGGTCGTAGGGGTAGCTGGTGGCCATGGCACGCAGCGCGGCCTCGGACTGGATGTGCACGAAGCTTTCGTAGTCGTCCACGTTGTAGACGGCCTCGGCCGAGTCCACCACCTGCCACACCACCACCGCACCGATTTCGATCGGGCTGCCGTCCAGGTCGTTGACCTTGAGCTTGCCGCTTTCGAAGTTGCGCACGCGCAGGCTGATCTTCTTGGCCGCGTAGAAGGGGTTGTTCCAGCGCAGGCCCTGGTCCTTCACCGTGCCCACGTACTTGCCGAACAGGCTCTGCACCGCCGCCTGGTTGGGCTCGACCATGTAGAAGCCGGCCAGTGCGAACGCCCACGCCACGCCGAGGATGAGCGCACTGGCGATGAACAGGCTGGACTGGTCGCGGATGCCGAGGATGAACATCGCGCCGATGCCGACGCCGGCCGCGAGCAGGCCGAGCAGGGTGGGGATGCCGGGGATGGAGTGCAGCGACTGTTCTTTCATGGTGGATCTCCCGAGTGGTGACGGGAAGATATCACAAAGATATCAGTCTGCAACAGGTTGCACGCCGAAGGACGGCGGCGTTTCGGCAAACCCTTGTCAATCAGCCGCTTGCGGCTTGCTCTCGATGCGGTAGCGAACCAGGGGCGAGGGCAACTGCTCGCTGCCGACCCGCATTTCCTGGCCGTCGAGCGAGAAGGCGATGGCCTCGGCCTGGGGGATCCAGGGCAGGGGCAGGTGGGGCAGCGCCGTGGCGAGGGCGGCTTGCCAGCCCTGGCCCGGCTGGCGCACCACGAAATGGATGGACCGGTAGTTGAGCACCGCCAGCACGCGGCCGTTGGGGCTGAGGTCGGCGCCGGTCACCTGGGCGCGGTAGCGGCCGTACAGCGGGCTGCGCGCGAGGTCGCCGGCGTCGGGCTGCTGGATGCCGACCAGGTTGCCCAGTTTTTCCGCCACGCGCAGTTCGCCCGCGTCCTCCAGCGGCACCCGGAAAAGTTCGGCCGGTACGCGCTTCTTCGACACCAGCAGGACTTCGCCGCTCACCGGATCCACGGCCGCGGCCTCGCAGTCGCGCGGGCCGTCGGGCCAGCGGAAGCGCACCGTCCAGGCCAGGGTGGCGGGCTGGCCGAGGTCGGCCGGCTCTTCGAACACGTGCAGGGCCAGGTCCTGGCGGATGCCGCCGTTGTCGCCGGTATCGGCGATCAGCAGGTAGTGGCGGCCATTGAGCTCGAACGACGCCAGGTCTTCCCAGTCCACGTTCGCCGCGCCCACCACGTCCACGCTGCCCTGGTGCTGGCCGTTGCCGTCCATCAGGTGCAGCTGCGCGGTGTTGCCGCTGTCGTTGATGGCCCAGTAACGGCCGGGGTGGGTGCGCGATGCGGCCAGGCCGCTGATTTCGTCCATCGCCTGGTCGGTGACCAGGCCGGCGACTTCGGGACTGCCCCACCGGGCGGCGAGGCTCGGTGCGGAAAACAGCAGGGCGAGGGGCAGCAGGATCCGGTGCATGGGTGGTGGCTTCCTTGACGCCCCAGCATGACAGAAACCCCGCGACCGATGAACCGCCGGGCGCGTCCCGGCGCAGTGGCTACAATGGACGCCCTCCGCCCACGCACCGACCGCCATGACCGACCACCGCGCCGTTACCCTGGGCACCCCGCTTTCGAACTCCGCCCGTCGCGTGCTGCTGCTGGGTTCGGGCGAGCTGGGCAAGGAAGTGGCCATCGAACTGCAGCGGCTGGGCGTGGAGGTGATTGCCGCCGACCGCTATGACAACGCCCCGGCCATGCAGGTGGCGCACCGCAGCCACACGCTGAACATGCTCGACCCCGCCGCGCTGCGCGACCTGGTGGCCCACGAAAAGCCCGACCTGGTGGTGCCCGAGATCGAGGCCATCCACACCCAGACGCTGGTGGAGCTGGAGTCCGCGCACGGCCTGCGCGTGGTGCCCACCGCCCGCGCCGCGCGCCTGACGATGGACCGGGAGGGCATCCGCCGCCTGGCGGCGGAAACGCTGGAGCTGC
Organism: Arenimonas sp.; assembly: GCA_035433005.1. Classification (GTDB taxonomy): domain Bacteria; phylum Pseudomonadota; class Gammaproteobacteria; order Xanthomonadales; family Xanthomonadaceae; genus Arenimonas. Next base: position 3,553 of record DAORUD010000143.1, read on the forward strand.
CGACCTCGCCCTACCGCTTCGTGGACACCCAGGCCGAGTACCTGGAAGCCGTGGCCGCCATCGGCCTGCCCTGCGTGGTGAAGCCGGTGATGTCCTCGTCGGGCAAGGGCCAGAGCACCGTGCGCACGCCCGAGCAGGTGCAGGCCGCGTGGGACCATGCCCAGACCGGCGGCCGCGCCGGGCAGGGCCGCTGCATCGTCGAGGGCTTCGTCGCCTTCGACTACGAGATCACGCTGCTGACCGTGCGCCACCGCGACGGCACCAGCTACTGCGACCCGATCGGCCACCTGCAGGTCGACGGCGACTACCGCGAAAGCTGGATGCCGCAGCCGATGTCGCCGCTGGCGCTGCAGCGCTCGCGCGACATCGCCCGCCGCATCACCGACGACCTGGGCGGTTGGGGGCTGTTCGGCGTGGAGCTGTTCGTGCGCGGCGACGACGTGTGGTTCAGCGAAGTGTCGCCGCGCCCGCACGACACCGGCCTGGTGACGCTGGTGTCGCAGGAGCTGAGCGAGTTCGCGCTGCATGCGCGCGCCATCCTGGGCCTGCCCATTCCCAACATCGCCACGCTGGGGCCGTCCGCCTCGTGCGCGGTGCTGGCCACGGGCCACGGCGTGCCGGAGTTCAGCCACGTGGACGAAGCCCTGGTGGAGCCCGACACCGCGCTGCGCCTGTTCGGCAAGCCGCGGGTGGAGGGCCACCGGCGCGTGGCGGTGACGCTGGCGCGCGACGTGGACGTGGAATCGGCGCGCGCCAAGGCGCGGCGCGCGGCGGCGGCGCTGAAGGTGGCGCTGCGCTGAGCCGGCGCGCCGGCCCCGGTTACTCCGGGGCGGCCAGGTCCACCCAAACCATCCGGTGGTCGGTGGCGTCCAGCCACTCCACGCCGGTCTCGCCCGGCCTGGGCCAGAACACGCCGCTGGACTGCACGGCCAGGCCCACCGAAGGCAGCACATAGTCCACGCGGTAGTTGCCGTTGCGGGCGCCGAACGACGCGGTGTCGTGCGCCGGGCTGGATTTGTGCACGGCGTTGGCGGCCGGGTTGACACCAGCGTCGGCGGGAGCGCCGTCGCTGCGCGGCGTGGCGTAGCGCAGCACGCGCGGATGCTCGAGCAGCTGGTGGATGGCGCCGGGCAGGCTGCCGCCGTCGGCCGGGTCGGCGTTGTAGTCGCCGGCGATCACGAAGCGCGCGTCGGCGGCCAGGCCGCCGCAGGTGCCGGCGTCGTCGCACAGCCAGGGCTTGTCGCCGGGCGAGACGTATTCGGCCCACAGCCTGATTTCGTCGTGGTTGCGCGCGGCGTTGCGGCGCTCCGGGCCGTCGAACACCGGCGGCGTGGGGTGTGCCACCAGGAAATGGATGCGGCCCATCGGCGTGTCTATCGGCACGTCCCAGTGCGCCTTCGAACTGAGGCGCAGCTGCGACCAGACCCCCGCGGGATAGAAGGGACGGCCGTCCGGGAACTTCGGTTCGCGCGC
>DAORUD010000144.1:0-5024 GCA_035433005.1 Arenimonas sp.
GCGGGCCGCGCTGGACCGACGACGCGCCAAGCACCGCGAACGCGAACTGCACCGGGCGCGAGGTCCTGAAGGCCTTGTGGGCGAAATAGCGATGGTAGAACCCGGTGATCGCGAACATGCGCACTGCGTACAGCGCCACCGCCGTCCACAGCGCGAACCACGAGAAACCGACCCAGAACACCGCCAGGCAGGCCAGGTGCAGGGCGATGAACGGCACCACGCGCAGCCAGTCGATCCGGTCGGGGTCGCGGTCGTCCACGGCTACCGCGCTGGTGTCGAACCAGAGCAGTGTGGCGCGCACGGCGCGCCGCCAAAGGGGCGGCGTGGCCGCAGGGGAAGGTTGGTCAGGCATGGGCGTATGGTGGTTTTCGAACGGTGATGGGTGGGTGAACCGGTCGCATCCGCAGGCGTATGCGCGCCCCAAACCCCGCGCACAGACTAGCGACGATGACTACGCTTGCGCCATCCTTGCCGGATGCAGCGCAAGCCTCTCCCCAAGCCAGCCCCGCCCCCGCGCCACGGCGTCGCGCGCGTGTTGTCCAAGGCCGGGCTGTGTTCGCGCACGCAGGCCGCCGCTTGGGTGCGCGAGGGCCGGGTGGCGGTCAATGGCAGGATCACGCGCGACCCCGAACAGCCGGTGCGCGGCGGCGTCGACCGCGTCACGGTGGACGGGCGTGGGCTCGAAGCGAGCGAGCGCGTGTACCTGGCGCTCAACAAGCCGCGCGGCCTGGTGACCACGGCCAGCGACGAGAAAGGCCGCGACACCGTGTACGCCTGCCTGGCGGATGCCGGACTGCCCTGGCTGGCGCCCGTGGGCCGGCTCGACCAGGCCAGCGAAGGCCTGCTGCTGATGAGCAACGACCCGGCCTGGGCCGCCGCCATCACCGACCCCGACACCGGCCCCGACAAGACCTACCACGTGCAGGTGGACGCCATCCCCGATGACGCGCTGCTCGCGCGGCTGCGCGCTGGCGTGGTGGACGAAGGCGAGCCCCTGGCCGCGAAGTCCGCAACCCTGCTGCGCAGCGGCACCCGCAATGCCTGGCTCGAGATCGTGCTCGACGAAGGCCGCAACCGGCAGATCCGCCGGCTGCTGGCCGCCAACGGCCTGGGCGTATTGCGGCTGGTGCGCGTGTCCATCGGCCCGCTGGCGCTGGGCGAACTGGCCAAGGGCCAGTGGCGCCACCTCACGCCGGCCGAAGTCGCGGGCCTGGCTCCCGCGACGCCCTGATCCGCGCCGGCCTCAGGCCTTGATGACGCCCAACTCCAGGCCGACCTTGGTGAAGGCGGCGATGGCGCGGTCGAGGTGTTCGCGCGTGTGCGCGGCGCTCATCTGCGTGCGGATGCGCGCCTGGCCCTTGGGCACCACGGGGAAGAAGAAGCCGATGGCGTAGATCCCTTCCTCGAGCAGCCTGGCGGCGAACTTCTGCGCCAGCGGCGCGTCGTACAGCATCACCGGGCAGATGGGATGCACGCCGGGCTTGAGGTCGAAGCCGGCGGCGGTCATGCGCTCGCGGAAGTAGCGGGTGTTTTCCGCCAGCCGCTCGCGCAGGTCGCCGGCGTTGGCCAGCATGTCGAACACCTTGATGCCCGCGGCCACCACGTGCGGCGGCAGCGAATTGGAGAACAGGTAGGGGCGCGAGCGCTGGCGCAGCAGTTCGATCACGTCCCGCGGGCCGGTGGTGAAGCCGCCCAGCGCGCCGCCCAGGGCCTTGCCCAGCGTGCCGGTGAAGATGTCGATGCGGTCCATCACGCCCTTCACCTCCGCGCTGCCGCGGCCAGTGGCGCCGAGGAAGCCGCTGGCATGGCATTCGTCAATGTGCACCAGGGCGTCGTACCTGCGCGCCAGCGCGGTGAGCTCGTCCAGCGGCGCGATGAAGCCATCCATCGAGAACACGCCGTCGCTGGTGACCATGATGGTGCGCGCGCCGTCGGCGCGGGCCTGCTGCAGCTGCTTCTCGAGGTCGGCCATGTCGCTGTTGGCGTAGCGGTAGCGCTTGGCCTTGCACAGGCGCACGCCGTCGATGATCGAGGCGTGGTTGAGCGAGTCCGAGATGATGGCGTCCTCTTCACCGAGCAAAGGCTCGAACAGTCCGCCGTTAGCATCGAAGCACGCGGCGTAAAGGATCGTGTCCTGCGTGCCGAAGAACTCGGCGATCCTGGCTTCCAGCTGCTTGTGCAGGTCCTGCGTGCCGCAGATGAAGCGCACCGAGGCCATGCCGAAGCCGTGGCTGTCCAGGGCGTCCTTGGCCGCCTGGATCACGTCGGGATGGTCGGCCAGGCCCAGGTAGTTGTTGGCGCAGAAGTTGAGCACCGTGCGGCCGTCGGCCAGCTCGATCTCGGCCGACTGGGGCCCGGTGATGATGCGTTCTGCCTTGAACAGGCCCTGGGCGCGGATGGCCTCCAGTTCGGCGGCGTAGCGGGCGAGGGCGGTGTCGGACATGGCGGGCGGGCTCGGGGGAGGGATCGGGTGGGCATTATCCGGTGTAAGGCGCCCGGCGGTCAGCCTGCGTCGGCCGGCCGATGACGCGCTGCACCATCGCTTATCCTGCTTGCCAATGGCCGGGAGCGGCTATTATTTTCAACACTTGGCCCAAAATCCCAAACGGCCAGGAACAGCGTCCATAAGAAGTACAACCAACACCCCATTGCCCAACGACGAGGAACTCCCGATGAAGAACACCACCAAGCTTTCGCTCGCTCTCGCCGCCGCGCTGCTGGCGCTGCCGATGGCCGGTTTCGCCCAGGATGCCGCCCAGGACGCCGCCGAGGACGAGTCGGGCTTCAGCTGGAACCTGGCCCTGACCAGCGACTACGTCTTCCGCGGCGTGTCGCAGACCGAAGAAGACCCGGCCTTCCAGATCGGCGCCGACTACAGCTTCGGCGCGGGCTTCTACGTCGGCGCGTGGGCGTCGAACGTCGACTTCGGCGCTGGCGGCCCGGATGCGGAAGTGGACACCTACATCGGCTGGAACACCGACCTCAACGAGGCCTGGAACCTGGACCTGATGCTGAACCGCTACAACTACTTCGGCCAGGAAGACTATTTCGGCGACGGTGAATACACCGAGTTCCTCGCCACCGCGGTGTACGACGAGACCTACAGCTTCACCTTCGGCTACACCAACGACATCTACGACCTGGACGAGGACGCGTTCTATTACGCCGCGGCCGGCGAGTGGGACGTGGGCAAGGGCTTCACGCTGGGCGCCGGCGTGGGCTACAGCACCTTCGACGAGTCCACCGGTTACGAAGACTACATGGACTACTCGGTGTCCCTGGGCCGCGATTTCGGCCCGGTCAATGCCTCGCTGAGCTACGTCGGCACCAACAACGACGGCGAATACAACTTCGGCGAGAACGCCGACGACCGCGTCGTGCTGACCTTCTCGATCGAAGGCTGATCTCCGGGTAGCAACATGAAAAAGGGCGCCTGCGGGCGCCCTTTTTTTTCGCTCAATCCGCCGGCGCAAAGCTCAGCCGGCGCCTGTAGGGAGGCGCGCCCGGATACGGCGGCCGCTGCACCAGGCTCCAGCCGCGCTCGGTGAGCTCGCTTTCGGCCTTGGGGCTGATGGCGCCGGCCACCAGCAGCGTGCGGCGCGGGCGATTGCCGACCGTGGGCAGGTCGAACCAGCGGCGGATCTGCGGCGTCCACGCCAGCCAGTCCACCGCCAGCGGCAGCACGAACTCGCCGCTGGTGGTCTGGTAGGCCAGCAGCGCACCCTGCGGCACGAAGGTGCCGCCGTGCGATTCCTCGCCCAGCGCATGCAGCATCAGGCGCAGGCCGTTCACCACGAACCGCGCCTGGGCTTCGTCACCGGCCATCAGCGCCGTTTCCAGCAGCGCCTCGCAGCCGGCCGCAGGGGCGAGCTTCACGTACAGGTCGGTGAACTCCACCTGCAGGGTAGGCGAGTACACGCCGTCGGCGAGGAAGCCGCGCAGCAGTCGCTCGTCCACGCAGTAGGCGGACAGCACCTCGTGGTTGCGTGCACGCAGCCGCTCCGGCGGCTCCTGCAGCACGAGCCGGTTGATCTGGATGGCGCGCGCCAGCACGTCGCCGGCCGGCCCGCCGAGCAGGGCCAGGGCCTCGCCGGTGGCCAGGCGCCCGGTGGTTTCCGCCCAGGCCAGGCCATCGAGCCTCGGCACGATCAGCGGATTGCGCGTGTGGGGATCCAGCGCCAGGCGCTCGGCCAGGGCCTGGCGCGCGGCCGGGAAGCCGATTTCCTGCTTGGCAAGGCGCCCGAGTTCGCGGCCGCGGCGCTGCCAGAAGCCGCGCTTGGGCGACGGCTCGTCGCTGCCGGCCTCGCCCAGGGGGCCGGTGGGGTCGTCGTAGGGCGAACCGTCCTGCATCACCAGCCGGTGGCTGCGGTCGGCGATCCGGCGCGTGCCGTTGCGCAGTCGCTCCCAGCGTTCGCCGAAGTAGCGCGCCACGCCGCCGGGCAGGCCCTTGCCGGTGCGCACCGGTTCACTGGCGATGGCGGTGACGGCACCGACGGGTTCACCGAACTTGCCCGCCGCGGATTCCACCAGCACCTGGGTGACGCCGGTGCGGTGCAGCGCTTCCAGCACGGGCATCTCCGCCACGCGCACGGCCAGCAGGTCGACGCTGTCGGCCTCCAGTTCACCCCAGTCGGTGTGCACGCGGAAGCGCGCCTGGTAGCCGCGCACCTGCACCCGCGGTTCGACGCGCCAGCCGGGCCCGGCCAGCAGCGAGGCGTCCACCAGTTCCGCCGCGTCGAGCACCGGCTCGCGCTCGGCGTGCGCACCGGCCGACAGCAAGAGCGCCAGCGCCCCCGCCATCAGCAGGGGGCGGCGCGACCACGTTGGGGGCGTGCGTGCCGCGGCGCGGCTCAGGACCAGCTGCACACGACCTTGCCGCACTGCCCGCTGTCCATCAGGTCGAAGCCCTTCTGGAAGTCGTCGATGCGGATCTGGTGGGTGAGCACCTTCTGCAGCGGGAAGCCCGACTGCACCAGCTGGGTCATCTTGTACCAGGTCTCGTACATCTTCCGGCCGTAGATGCC
>DAORUD010000145.1:0-5000 GCA_035433005.1 Arenimonas sp.
CACCTGGAAGTTCTCGAACTCCCAGGCCCTGGACCCGCTGGCGGTGGGCACCGTGTTCGACACCCCGCCGGCCTACATGGCCGACCCGCTGACGGCCGACATCGACGCGCACTTCGCCAAGATCACGGCCACGGACGCGACCTACACCGTGTCCGGCATGGGCTTCATGTCGCCGCCGAACCCGGCCGAGCTGTCGACTCTGAAGCAGCGCGGCGCCAAGGTGATGGTCTACCACGGCGTGTCCGATCCCATCTTCTCCTACGACGACTCGGTCACCTGGTACAAGAACCTGGCCGCAGCCAACGACGGCGATGCCGGCAACTTCGCCCGGCTGTACGGTGTGCCCGGCATGAACCACTGCTCCGGCGGCCCGACCACCGACCAGTTCGACATGCTGTCGGCGCTGGTGAAGTGGGTGGAACAGGGCCAGGCGCCGGACTCGGTGGTGGCCACCGCCCGCGGTACCGGCAATGCTGGTGGCGTCAACGCCGAACTGCCGAGCAGCTGGTCGACCAGTCGCACCCGTCCGCTGTGCCCCTACCCAAAGGTGGCCACCTACCAGGGCAGCGGCAGCATCGAGGACGCGGCAAACTTCAGCTGCCGGTGAGTGCGCCAGTGCAGGCAGCCGGGGCCGGTCCGCTGGGCTGAGCTTCGACTGCCCCAGCGGGCCTCACAAGAAAACGTCGGGCCGCCCCAAGTCTTCTTGCGCCCCCGCGGGGGGCCGGGACGGGTATCGCCCGGCCCTTGGGGGTGCTCACAACGCGATCAAGGCCCCCACCGGCACCCCCAGCGCGACCGCGAGCTTTTTCAGCGTCGCGGCGCTGCCGGTGCGTTTGCCGCTTTCGATCTGGCTGAGGAAGGCCCGGCTCAGGCCGGTCGCCTCCGCCAGGGCCTGCAGGGTCAGGCCCTTGTGGTCACGCCAGGCCTTCAGCGGAGTGGCGCCATCGACCATGGCGTAGGTCACGGCGGCGGGGTAGCGGATGCCGTCGTCCTTGGCCACCGCCTCCGCATAGACCGCGGCATCTTCCGCATCTTCGACCATCTCTCGCACGCGTTCCCAGATGTCAGCGGGAACCACATAGAAGTCGGGCTTGCCGTCCTTCTCGATCACCTGAACTCGGTTCATCCGTAAACCCCTCCGCGTGGCCCAATTCGCAGCACACGCACCACCAGCCGTCCCGATTCCACGTCATAGATGACTCGCCAGTCTCCGACTCTCAGCCGATAGCCTGGTTCTCCCACCAGCTTCTTGACATGGTTCGCGCCGAACGGATCGCGCGCCAAGCCCGCGATCTTCTCCTGCAGCAGCGCCTGCACGTTGCGCGGCAACTTCGCCAGTGCCTTGGCCGCCTCACGGGAGTACTCGATCGAGTGCATCGACCCATGTTAGCAATTCGCTAACATGGACACAATCGCTCCAGGCGCAGGCCATCCCGGCTGCCCGCCGGGTCAGGACAGCTCGGCGCGGCTGAGCAGCGCTTCGAGGCGCAACCCCGGCGAGGCCTTCGATTCAGCCGCTGCGCCGCGCGCCATCGCACAGGCGATCGCCCCCACCCGCGCCAGCGCGGCGCGCTGGGGCGCATCCCAGCGCCCACCCACGCCCAGGCGGATGCAGTGGTTGAAGCGGCCGGTGGCACTGAACATGGTGCCGGGAGCGATGCAGATCCTCTCGGCCAGGCAGGCGCGGAACAGCGCCACCGAGTCGCTGCCCGCGGGCAGTTCCACCCAGAGGATGAAGCCGCCGGCCGGGTCGGTGACCCGCGTTCCTTTGGGAAAGCTCTCGGCGATGAGGCCGCGCGCCTCGTCCACCCGGGCGGCGATGGTGGCACGCAGGGCCCGCCAGGCGGACTCGTGGCCGGGCTGGGTGAGCAGGTCGGCCATCGCCAGTTCGACCAGCTCGGTCTGCGCGCCGGAGTGCACCGCCTTGAGCCGGCGCAGCTGGGCGCCCCAGCGGCCTCCCTCGATCCACCCGACGCGCAGTCCCGGCGCCACGGTCTTGGAGAAGGAGCCGCAGAGCATGACGTGACCGGTGCTGTCCCAGGCCTTGACGGCGCGGCGCAGGTCATCCCGCTCGGCCAGGTCGTTGTAGATCACGTCCTCGATCAGCGGAATGCCACGCTCGGCCACCATCAGCGCCAGGCGGCGGCGTTCCGGCGCGGGCAAACAGGCGCCCAGCGGGTTGGACAGCGTGGGCACCGCCAGCACGGCCTTGACCGGCTGGGTGTCGAAGGCCAGCTGCAGCGCGTCCAGCGACAGACCCGTGCGCGGATGCGTGGGGATCTCCAGCGCCCGCAGGTGCATGCTCTCCAGGATTTCCAGGAAGCCGAAGTAGGTGGGCGACTCCAGCGCCACCACGTCGCCCGGCTGTGTGACCGCGCGCAGGCACAGGCTGATGGCCTCCAGCGCGCCGTTGGTGACGACGATGTCGCGGGCCTCCAGCTGGCATCCCAGGCCCAGCGCGTGGCGGGCGATGGCGCGGCGCAGGGCCTCGTTGCCGGGGCCCAGCGGGTAGCGGCACAGCGTGGCGCGGTGGCGCTGCGCGGCGCGGCTGACGGCACGGCGCACCCGCTCCTGCGCGAACAGCTCGCCGCTGGGGCAGGCGGCGCCAAAGGAGATCACGCTGGGGTCGGCAGCCAGGCGCATCACCTGCTCGCCGATCGAGCTCACATCCACCTGCAGCGAGGCAGCAGGCGGTGCCGAGGGCTCCGGCTCGGGCAGCCGCGCCGGGCGGGCCGCCACGTAGTAGCCCGAACGCGGCCGGGCTTCGATCAGCCGGGCGTCCTCCAGCGCACGGTAGGCCTGCACGATGGTGGCGGGTGAAACGCCCTGGCGGCGCGCCTGTTCACGCACCGAAGGCAGCCGTTCGCCCCGCACCAGCGTGCCGCTGCGGATGGACTGCGCCATGCGCTCGGCGATTTGAAGGTAGAGGCTGTCGTAGGAGCTGTCGTGCAGCGCGGTGGGTGCTGTGCTGACCATGGCCCATTCTGTACGGCCCGCTCACCCGGCAGGTGATACAGATGCTGGCGGAAACGACCTGCACAGCCACCGGTTCGGGTGGGCTGTGTGGCCGCACTTGGCGGCTCGCTGCGGCTGTTGCCCCGCACAGAAGAAGCCGACGATGCAGGGCATGGACCTCAGCACCTGCCCCACCGTCTCGGCGCCGGAACCCCGCGCCGCCCTCTCCGCCAGTGCCGCGCTGGCCGGCCTCTTCGGTCTGCGGACCCGCTGGGCAAGCCGCCCGGCCACGCCGCATGCACACGCCGCAGAACGCACGACGACACTGGCCCCCGGTCAGACGCTGCGCCTTCAGGCCCGCACCGGTCAGAAGCTGACGGTGCGCAGCGGCCGCGTCTGGGCCACGCTCACCGGCTGGCCCGAGGACCGCTGGCTGGACGCCGGCCAGAGCTGGGTGCTCCCGGCCGACGGGCGGCTGGTGATTGAGGGCGGTGGAGGCGAGATCGCCGAGGTCCAGTGGTGACCGCCCCCTCCCCGGGAGGGGCAATGGACTGCCGTTCGAACACTGGCCTCCGTCATTCCCGCGCAGGCGGGAATCCAGAAGGCGCTCGCCACCGGGTACTGCGTACCGCCAACGATGGAAGCGAGGTCCGCGATGAACTGGATTCCCGCCTGCGCGGGAATGACGGAAGGCGGCGTCGAGCTTGTCAGGTTGGACCAGTCAGTTCACTTCAGCGGCGAAAACGCCAGCGGTGCGCAGAGCGTCGAGACCATCTTCGTCAGGTTGGCCGGCCCGCCCACCGGCGGCCAGACGCCCTGCCTGACCGCCTCGGCGCGGATCTGGGCGCGCGCGTCCACGCTGTCGTAGGCCCAGATGTTGAGGAAGCGCGGCTGCTCGCCGTCCAGCGCGGTGAAGGCGCCCACCATCGGCGACAGTGCGGTGCGCTTCGGGCAGGCCTCCTTCCAGGCCTCGATGGTCTGCGCCAGCACGCCCTGGCGGATGCTGTAGGTGCGGAACTCGTACCACTTGCCCAGTGCGCCCGGCTGCGGGTCGGCCAGGAAGGGGAAGAGCGCGAAGCTCTGCGACTGCAGCTTGACCAGCCACTCGCCGCAGCCCAGCGGGTTCTCGGCCATCAGCATGGCCAGGCGGGCGTCGGCCAGCGCGTCGGCGTTGTCAAAGCGGCGCAGCAGCAGCACCTGGCTGAGCTCGCCGATGTCCGAGGCGAAGGCGCCGACCAGCGTGCCGCCGGCGTTGGGGAGGCTGCGCTGCAGGGCCTCGTAGACCTTGGCGTTGCTGAAGACCTTGATCTCCAGGGTGGTGAGTTCGTAGACGGCGGGCATGGGCATCTCCGTGAAGGGACGAAGGGAAGAAGGGAACGCCGACGGCGGCGGCGCTCAGGCCGTCGGGCGGTACAGCTGCAGGTAGAAGTCCACCAGCCGCTCGCGCACCGCCTCGAACATGCCGGCGCCGGTCATCGTGGCGCAGCCGCGTTGGCGTGCCGCGGCGATCAGCGGCGGCACCGCCGGCTGGGTGACGACGCAGCCGACGAAGGTGCCAGGCACCAGCCGTTCCACCTGCACCGGCAGCGGATCCTCAGCGCGCATGCCCATCGGCGTGGCGTTGATGACGAGGTCGAAGCCGCTCGGGTCGGCGCTGCCCAGCTCTGGCTGCACCGGGCCGTAGGCATGCAGCTTGGCGGCCAGGGCCTCGCGGCGCGCCTCATCGGCCTCGTGCAGCGCCAGTGAGGAGACACCCGCATCGACCAGCGCATGGGCGATCGCCGAGCCGGCCCCGCCTGCACCCACCAGCAGCGCGCGCCTCCCACGCGGCTCGCAACCGGCCTTGTGCAGGCCGGCGACGTAGCCCTCGCCATCGCACATGTCACCGAACCAGCCGCCGTCGGCGCTGCGGCGCACCGCGTTGGCCGCGCCGATGGAACGCGAAGCCGGCGTGGCGTCGTCGCAGAGCTCGAGGGCCGCGAACTTGTGGGGCACGGTGACGATGATCCCGTCGACGTTGGGCATGCGCCGGCACATCGCGAAGA
>DAORUD010000146.1:0-4926 GCA_035433005.1 Arenimonas sp.
CCTGGCAGTCGGCGAGCTTGCCCGGCAGGCCGGCGATGTCGAGCGCGCCCTTGCGGCGCGTCAGGTCGCGCGCCTTGCGGGCGGCTTCGCGCGCGCGCGCGGCGTCGACGATCTTGCCGGCGATGGCGCGCGCTTCGTTTGGCCGCTCCTGCAGGAATTCCTCGAGCTTGGCGCCGATCACCGCTTCCACGGCCGGACGCACTTCGGAGGAAACCAGCTTTTCCTTGGTCTGCGAGCTGAAGCTGGGGTCAGGCACCTTCACCGACAGCACGGCGATCATGCCTTCGCGCATGTCGTCGCCGCTCATGGCGACCTTGGCCTGCTTGGCGATGCCGTTCTGCTCGATGTAGTTGCTGAGCGTGCGGGTGAGCGCCGCGCGGAAACCGATCAGATGCGTGCCGCCGTCCTTCTGCGGGATGTTGTTGGTGAAGCAGAACATCGTTTCCTGGTAGGCGTCGGTCCATTGGACGGCGATATCAACAACAATCCCGTCCTTTTCGCCCGAAGCGGAGATAACCGATTGATGTAGCGGGGTTTTTAGCGCCGCCAGGTGCTCCACGAAGCTCTTGATGCCGCCTTCGTACTCGAACAGGTCGCGCTTGCCCTCGCCCCGCTCGTCCACCAGTTCGATCTTGACGCCGGAGTTGAGGAAGCTCAGCTCGCGCAGGCGCTTGGCCAGGATGTCGTAGTGGAACTCGGTGTCGGTGAAGATCTCGGCGTTGGGCAGGAAGCGCAGCTCGGTGCCGCGCTTGGTCGACGGCCCCACCACCTTGAGCGGATAGACCGGCTCGCCGATGGCGTATTCCTGCTGGTGGTGCTGGCCGTCGCGCCAGATGTCGAGCCACAGCTTCGACGACAGCGCGTTGACCACGGAAACGCCCACGCCGTGCAGGCCGCCGGACACCTTGTAGCTGTTGTCGTCGAACTTACCGCCGGCGTGCAGCACGGTCATGATGACCTCGGCCGCGGACACGCCCTCTTCCTTGTGGATGTCGGTCGGAATGCCGCGACCGTTGTCGGACACCGAACAGGAGCCGTCGTTGTGCAGGGTCACGACCAGGTGGTCGCAGTGCCCGGCCAGGGCTTCGTCGATACCGTTGTCCACCACCTCGAACACCATGTGGTGCAGGCCGGTGCCGTCGTGCACGTCGCCGATGTACATGCCGGGGCGCTTGCGGACGGCCTCCAGGCCGCGCAGGACGGTGATCTTGCTGGAATCGTAGGTGTTGGTCGGGGTCTGCGGCGGAATCGTTTCGTCGGTCATCGCTGGCGCTGTCTCGCGTTGGGCCACACCGGCACGCAGGCGGCCCGGAAGGCCACAGCGCGCCTATTAATAATGAATTCCCAGTATAGCGCGTGAGGGCGGCATGGGCGTACGCGCCCCGCCCGGGCTGCCGTAGGAAGACGACCTCAGGCCGACCTGAGAATCCCGCGTTCCACGTGGAACCTCGCTGCCGGCATGATGCCGCCGGGCAGCGTCGCGGGCGCCTCGGTGGCGGTCAGCAGCACCTGGGCGCCCGAGGCCAGCACCGAGGCCAAAGCCTGGTGCTGGTGGGCGATGTCGAGCTCGGACGCCAGGTCGTCCAGGCAAACCAGCGGCCACTCCCCCCGGTCGGCAGCGAACGCCCGGGCCTGGGCGAGGATGCAGCCCAGGGCCGTCAGCTTCTCCTGCCCGCGCGACAGCGCCTCCCGCCCCGGCAGGCCCAGGTAGTCCACCCGCCAATCGGCGCGGTGCGGGCCCTGGCTGGTGTAGCCCAGGGCCACGTCGCGTTCGCGCGACAGCAGCAGGGCATCCTCCAGCGGACTGTCCTCGCGGCGCCAGCCCGGCAGGAAGCGCAGCCCGGCCTGGCCCAGTTCGGGCAGGAACTCGCCAGCTGTCGCCGCCAGCACCGGCTCCAGCCGGGCCAGGTAGTCGCTGCGCAGGCTGCTGAGCCGCTCCCCGGCCTCGGCCAGCTCCCGATCCCAGGGCGCCAGGGCCGACGGGGCGGGGCCTCGCTTGAGCAGAGCGTTGCGCTGCTTCAGGGCCCGGGCGTAGCGACGCCAGACCGGCAGGAAGCTGGGTTCCACGTGGAACAGGGCCCAGTCCAGGAACCGGCGCCGATGCTCGGCGCCCCCGGCGATCAATTCATGGCTGCCTGGCTCGAAGGTGACCACCGCCAGCTCGGCGCACAGCTCGGTCAGGCTCGGGGCAGGGGCACCGTCGAGGCGGGCCTCCCAGTCGTTGCCGGAATGGCGCAGCCCCGCGCGGCGCGAGCGCCCCTGGCCATCCAGCCATTCGGCGTAGAGCTCGAGGTGGGGGCTGCCGCTGCGGATCAGGCCATCGCGCACCCGGCCGCGGAACGAACGGCCGTAGCCCAACAGGTGCACCGCTTCGATCAGGCTGGTCTTGCCCGCGCCATTGGCCCCGGTCACCAGATTCAGCCCGGCCGCGGGGCGGAACTCGGCCCGCTCCAGGCAGCGCAGCCGGCTGACGTCCAGGCGGGTCAGGCGCATGGGCCGACCTGGCGCATCACCCCATCCCGCGTCCGACGGGGTGCAGGACCTTCAAAACGACGCCGCCCGGCACGGGCCGGGCGGCGGGGGCTTGCACAGGGCAGGCGGGTCACAGGCGCAGCGGCATCACCACGTGGCGGCTGCGTTCGTGGCTGGCCTCACGCACCAGGGCCGACGAGTTGGCGTCGCGCAGGTTGATGATGACGTGCTCTTCGCGCAGCGCGCTCAGGGCATCGAGCAGGTAGGTGACGTTGAAACCGATGCTCAGGCCGTCCACGCGGGTTTCGGCCTCGACCTCTTCCTGGGCCTCTTCCTGTTCCGGGTTGTGCGCCACGATGCGCAGCTGGCCGGGGCTGATTTCGAGCTTCACGCCGCGGTACTTCTCGTTGGACAGGATGGCGGCGCGCTGCAGGGCGGCACGCAGCGATTCGCGGTCCACCTTCACTTCCTTGTCGGCGCCGATCGGAATCACGGCGTCGTAGTCCGGGAAGCGGCCGTCAATGAGCTTGGAGGTGAACGTGACGTCCTCGCGGCGCATGCGCAGGTGGTTGCGGCCCACTTCCAGCTCGACCTCGCGGTCGCCGCCTTCGAGCAGGCGCTGCAGTTCCAGCACGCCCTTGCGGGGCAGGATGATCTGCTTGCGGGTCTGGGCGCCGGCGGGCAGCGGGGCTTCACACAGGGCCAGGCGATGGCCGTCGGTGGCCACGCAGCGCAGCGAATCCTCGCGCAGGTCCAGCAGCAGGCCGTTGAGGTAATAGCGCACGTCCTGCTGGGCCATGGCGAACGCGGTGCGTTCGATCAGCTCCTTCAGGGCGGCTTCCGGCACGCGGATGCGTTCGACCAGGTCGAGGTCTTCGACGGCCGGGAAGTCGTTGCCGGGCAGGGTGGCCAGCGTGAAGCGGCTGCGCCCGGCCTGCACCGTGACCTTGTCGCCGGACTGGCTGATGGTGACGCGGCTGCCGTCGGGCAGGGCGCGCACGATCTCGAACAGTTTGCGCGCCGGGATGGTGGTTTCGCCCGCCTGGGCGTCGTCCACGTCGGTGCGCGCCACCATCTCGACTTCCAGGTCGGTGCCGGTCATCGAAAGCTTGTGGCCGTCGACGTTGACCAGCAGGTTGGCCAGCACGGGCAGGGTCTGCCGGCGCTCGACCACGTTCACGACCTGCTGCAGGGGTTTGAGTAGGACTTCTCGCGTCAGGCTGAAACGCATGCAGATCCCCAAGCTCCAAAGAGTGGATATATCAAAAAAGTGGTGGTGGTAGAGCCGGGTTTTTCTCCGGATAACACACACAACCCATTGAAATTATTGGTTTTAAAACGACTTACAAGGCTGTGTGCCAGGCTCGGGACAGGGTGGCACAAGCTGTGGATAAATTTCGGGTCGCTGCGCTTCCCACCACTTGTCCACAGGCCGTCCCCAGGCCTCGCGCCGCCGTCATTCGCTCAACTTGCGCAGCAGTTTGTCCCAGTCCTCCCGCAGCTTGCCGTCGGTCTCGCGCAGCTCGCGCATGACCTTGCAGGCGTGCATCACGGTGGTGTGGTCGCGCCCCGCGAAGGCATCGCCGATTTCCGGCAGGCTGTGCTCGGTGAGTTCCTTGGACAGGGCCATCGCCATCTGCCGCGGCCGCGCCAGGGAGCGCGTCCGCCGCTTCGACAAAAGGTCCGCCATGCGCAGCTGATAGTAGTCTGCCACGGTCTTCTGGATATTGCTGATGGATACCGCCTGCTGCTGGGCCCGCAGCAGGTCGCGCAGGGTTTCCTGGGCGAACTCGGGGGTGATGGGCTTGGCCATGAAGTTCGACCGCGCCGCCAGCGTGTTCAGGGCCCCCTCGAGGTCGCGCACGTTCGAACGCATGCGCTTGGCGATCAGGTAGGCCACGTCGTCGGGCAGCTTCACCCCGCGCTCCACCGCCTTGGCGGTGATGATGGCGGCCCGGGTTTCGAAATCGGGCGGCTCGATCGCCACCGACAGGCCCCAGGTGAGCCGGGTCTTGAGCCGGGTCTCGAGGTTCTCCACTTCGCGCGGGTAGCGGTCGCAGGTGAGGATGATCTGCTGCTTGCCGTCGAACAGCGCGTTGAAGGTGTGGAAGAACTCTTCCTGGGTGGTGTTCTTGCCGGCGAAGAACTGGATGTCGTCGATCAGCAGCGCGTCCACCTGCTGGAACTGGCGCTTGAACTGGTCCATGGACTTCTCCTGCAGCGATTTCATCATCGCGCTGAAGAACTGTTCGGAACGCAGGTAGAGCACCTTCATGCCCGGGTTGTTCTGCCGCATCAGGTTGCCCGCGGCGTACATCAGGTGGGTCTTGCCCAGGCCCGAGCCGCCGTACAGCAGCAGCGGGTTGTAGGCCTTGCCCGGGTTCTGCGCCACCTGCAGGGCCGCCGCGCGGCCCAGCTGGTTGCTGCGCCCCTCGACGAAGTTGTCGAAGGTGT
>DAORUD010000147.1:0-4854 GCA_035433005.1 Arenimonas sp.
CCTGAAGGCCCTCCTACAAAAGGCCTCCACAAAGAGACGCCGGCGCAATTCGCGCCGGCGGTTGGGAATAGCCGGGGCGGGCCCCGGCGGGGGAGGGACTACTTGGTGATGTCCACGTCCTTGGTTTCGTGCAGGAACAGCGTGCCGATCACGAAGGTCATCAGCGCAATGCCGATGGGGTACCACAGGCCGTAGTAGATGTTGCCCGTGGCCGCCACCAGCGCGAACGAGATGGTGGGCAGGAAGCCGCCGAACCAGCCGTTGCCGATGTGGTAGGGCAGCGACATGGACGTGTAGCGGATCTGCGTGGGGAACAGCTCCACCAGCCAGGCCGCGATCGGCCCGTAGACCATGGTCACGTAGATCACCAGCAGCGTCAGGATGGCCAGCACCATGGGCTTGTTGATGCGGGCGTCGTCGGCCTTTTCCGGGTACTTCGCCTGCGCCAGCGCCGCCTTGAGCGACGTGGTGAACGCCGCGCCCTGCGCCGCCGCGTCCTCCGGCGCCAGGCCGCCGGCTTCATAGCTGGCCAGCGGCGTCTGGCCGATGCGCAGCGTGGCCACCGTGCCGGCCGGGGCCGGCTCCACCGTGTAGGGCACGCCCGCCTTGGCCAGCGCGGCCGTGGCGATGTCGCAGGAGCTGGTGAACTTCTTCTTGCCGATCGGATCGAACTGGAAGCTGCAGGTGTCCGGGTCGGCCACCACCACCGCGGGCGAGCTTTCGCTGGCTTCGCCGATGGCCGGGTTGGCGTAGTGGGTCAGGGCCTGGAACAGCGGCATGTACGTGAGCGCCGCCACCAGGCAGCCGGCCATGATGATCGGCTTGCGGCCGATCTTGTCCGACAGCCAGCCGAAGAACACGAAGAACGGCGTGCCGATGATCAGCGCACCGCCGATCAGCATCCACGTGGTGGTGCTGTCCACCTTCAGCGACTGGGTGAGGAAGTACATGGCGTAGAACTGGCCCGCGTACCACACCACCGCCTGGCCGGCCGTGGCGCCCAGCAGGGCCAGCAGCACGATCTTGCCGTTCTTGGAGAAGAAGCTTTCGGTGATCGGCGCCTTGGACAGCGTGCCGTTCTCCTTCATCTCCTGGAACAGGGGCGACTCCGACAGCTGCATGCGGATCCACACCGAGATGCCCAGCAGCACGATGGACAGCAGGAACGGGATGCGCCAGCCCCAGTCGGCGAAGGCTTCCACGCCGATGGTCTCGCGCACCGTCAGGATGACCACCAGCGACAGCAGCAGGCCGATGGTGGCCGTGGTCTGGATGAAGCTGGTGTACAGGCCGCGCTTTCCGTGCGGCGCATGTTCGGCCACGTAGGTGGCGGCGCCGCCGTACTCGCCGCCCAGCGCCAGGCCCTGCAGCAGCCGCAGCACGATCAGGATGATGGGCGCCGCGATGCCGATGCTGCCGTAGCTGGGCAGGATGCCCACCAGGAAGGTGGAGATGCCCATGATGACGATGGTGACCAGGAACGTGTACTTGCGCCCGATCATGTCGCCCAGGCGGCCGAACACGATGGCGCCGAACGGCCGCACCGCGAAGCCGGCCGCGAACGCCAGCAGGGCGAAGATGAAGCCGGTGGTCTCGTTCACGCCGCTGAAGAACTGCGCGGCGATGATCGCCGCCAGCGATCCGTACAGGTAGAAGTCGTACCACTCGAACACCGTTCCCAGGCTCGAGGCGAAGATCACTTTCTTGTGCCCGGCGGTCAGCGGCTTGCCGTTGATGTCGTGCGTTGCGCTTGCGGTGGTGGCCATCAGGTAGTCCCCCGGGGTCAGAAGCTGTACTTCACGTGCATGTGCAGGCGGCGAAGGTCGCCATCCAGCCCGCTTTCGATCTCGCGGTTGCCGTGGATGAATTCGGCGCCGATCTCCAGCTTGGGCAGCACCGTGTAGATCAGGTTGGCATGGATGGAGCGCGCCGACCTGGTCACGGCCAGCCCGCTGGTCAGCGGGTTGTTGTCATACGACGCGGCGGACACGAACAGGTTGCCGCGCAGCTTGGGGTTGAAGGCATGGCGCCAGGCGACGTAGCCGCCCTGGCCGTCGAGGGCGTCGAGCGAGCCGTCGGCCTGCTGCACCGCGTCGCTGCCCAGGCCCAGGCCCAGGTAGCGGCCGATGCCCGAGCCGTAGGAGTACATGTAGCGGATGTCGTCGTTGGCGCCGATGTTCCACTTGCCCGAGACGCTGACCGCGAACGCGGTGTCGGTTTCGTCCAGGAACGGCGTCTGGTACTTGAGCTGCCGCACCATGCCGGCCACCGTGAAGTGGCCCCATTCGGCCTTGTGCAGGTAGCGCGCGGTGACGTCGGGCAGGCTGTTGTCGTCGCTGCTGATGCGGGTGCCGCCCAGGTAGGGCGTGATGGTGGTTTCCGGGTTCTCCACCGACACCGACCACGGGCCGCGGGTGTAGCGCAGCTGGGCCTGGCGCACGAAGATGGTGCCTTCGGTGGGGCCGACGAAGTCCACGGCGTCGGGCAGGGCCGCGGCGTCCTGGAAGTTCGACCAGGTCTGGCCGGCCAGCCACTGGTCCCAGCTCACGTACGCGTGGCGGATGGTGAGGCCGTAGGTGTTGGTGGACTGTTCGTTGCCGTTGGCGTTGCCGAACATGTCGGCCTCGATGTAGCCCTTCACCTTGTGGCCATTGATGTCGGTGTCGGCCGCGAACCAGAAGCGCGAGAACTGGGCGTGCGCATCCAGGTCCGGGTCCGCTTCCGATGCGCCGCCCACCGGCGTGGCGCTGGGCAGGTAGAACAGCCGGCCGGCGCTGCCGTCGGCAATCTCGCCGTCGCTGGTGTCGGTGGCCATGGCGTCGAGCTTGATGAAGCCACCGAAGCTGAAGCGGGTGCCGGGGTTGGCCGCGGGCATGATCGCGGTGGCCTGCACCGGCTGGGTGCCGGCGGGCAGCGCGGCGGGCGCGGCGGGTGCGGCGGCCTTCTGCGCCTCGAGGTCGGCCTTCAGGCCCTGCACCAGCTGTTCAAGCTGGGCGATGCGGGCTTCGAGGTCCTGCGGGCTGGCCGACTGCGCCAGGACGTGGCCCGGTGCGGCGATCGCGAGCAAGAGCGCGAGCGGCAGCAGCGTGCGTTTGGTGCGGGTGATTCGGTTCATCCTTCCCCTCCCGGAATTCGGACCGTTGCCACAGTGGCCGCCGGAGTCTGTGGCGCGCCGCGCCGGGGTCGCCATTACCCATTGGTCGAAGGTGGCTGCGCGCTATACCAAGGTCTAATGCGTTCGCGCGCCCGGCGCGTCGGAATGCCCGGCAATCCCGGTTAACCTTGGACAAAGGCCCGGGGCCGGGCCGCCAGGAGCCCCCATGTCCGAGCGCATCGTTTCCATCCCCCAAGATTTCGAAGCCGCCGCGGCGATCAAGCGCGCCGACTACGACCGCCTTTACGCCGAGTCGCTGCGCGACCCCGAGGCGTTCTGGATGCAGGCCGGCCGGCGCCTGGACTGGTCGCGGCCCTACACGCGCGCCAAGGACACTTCGTTCGACCGCAGCGATTTCCACGTGCGCTGGTACGCCGACGGCCAGCTCAATGTCAGCGTGAACTGCCTGGACCGCCACCTGGCCACGCGCGGCGACAAGACCGCCATCGTCTGGGAAGCCGACGACCCGGCCACGCCCGCGCGCCGCATCAGCTACCGCGAGCTGCACGGCATGGTCTGCCGGCTGGCCAACGCGCTTACCGCGCTGGGCGTGGTGAAGGGCGACCGCATCACGCTGTACCTGCCCATGATTCCCGAAGCTGCGGTGGCCATGCTGGCCTGCGCCCGCATCGGCGCCATCCACTCGGTGGTGTTTGGCGGCTTCTCGGCCGATTCCATCGCCAACCGCATCGCCGACTGCGGCAGCAAGCTGGTGATCACCGCCGACGAAGGCCTGCGCGGCGGCAAGACCATCCCGCTCAAGGCCAACGTGGACGAGGCGTTGTCCAAGCCCGGCACGAACTCGGTGGAAACCGTGCTGGTGGTGCGCCACACCGGCCACGGCGTGCCCATGCAGATGCCGCGCGACCGCTGGTACGACGCGGTGGTGGATTCGCAGCCGGCCACGCACGACGCCGCGCCGATGGACGCCGAGGACCCGCTGTTCATCCTCTACACCTCGGGCAGTACCGGTAAGCCCAAGGGCGTGCTGCACAGCACCGGCGGCTACCTCACCTGGGCTTCGTACACGCATGAATGCGTGTTCGACCTCAAGGAAAACGACGTGTTCTGGTGCACCGCCGACGTGGGCTGGGTGACCGGCCACAGCTACGTGGTGTACGGGCCGCTGGCCAACGGCGCCACCACGGTGATGTTCGAAGGCGTGCCGACCTTCCCCGACACCAGCCGGTTCTGGGAGGCCTGCGACAAGCACCAGGTCACCATCTTCTACACCGCGCCCACCGCCATCCGCGCGCTGATGCGCGAGGGCGACGGCCCGGTGCTGCGAACCTCGCGCAAGAGCATCCGCCTGCTGGGCACCGTGGGCGAGCCGATCAATCCCGAGGCCTGGGAGTGGTACCACCGCGTGGTGGGCGAGGGCCGCTGCCCGATCGTGGACACCTGGTGGCAGACCGAAACCGGCGGCGTGCTGATTTCACCGCTGCCCGGCGCGGTGCCGACCAAGCCCGGCTCGGCCACGCTGCCGTTCTTCGGCGTGCGGCCGGCGCTGGTGAACGCCGAGGGCGTGGTGCTGGAGGGCGCCACCGAGGGCAACCTGGTGCTGCTCGATTCCTGGCCCGGCCAGATGCGCACCGTGTACGGCGACCATCAGCGCTACATCGAAACCTATTTCAGCACCTACCCGGGCATGTACTTCACCGGCGACGGCTGCCGCCGCGATGAAGACGGCTATTACTGGA
>DAORUD010000148.1:0-4788 GCA_035433005.1 Arenimonas sp.
GGTCGAGGTCGGCGGCGGTGACGCCGGCGGCTTCCATGGCCGCGAGCGCGGCGCGCTGGGCCAGGTCGCAGGTGGTTTCGCCTTCGGCGACCACGTGCCGCTGGCGGATGCCGGTGCGGCTGGCGATCCACTCGTCGCTGGTGTCAACGAACTGCTCGAGATCCTTGTTGGTCAGGATCTTTTCCGGCAGGCCACTGCCGGTGCCGGCGATACGCGAGAAAACAGCCATCCTCATCCCCTTGCCTGCCACCTGCCGCTGGCCGCGGCGGCGGATGCCGACGGGAGGCGACAGTCAGAAACGCGCGCGGCGGGACCAGGCCCGCCGCGTTGAGCATATGCCGGAAACGCCCGCGGGCGCACCGTGGGAGCCAGGCCTGCCCGGAGGCAGGCGACGGACTCAGTCTTCGGTCACCGCCGAGGACTTCACGTCGATGACCTTCTTGCCACGGTAGTAGCCGTCCTTGGTCACGTGGTGGCGGATATGCGTCTCGCCCGAGGTCGGGTCGGTGGACAGCTGCTTCGCGGAAAGGGCGTCGTGCGAGCGGCGCTGGCCGCGGCGGGACGGGGTGACTCGGGACTTCTGGACGGCCATGGTCTGTCTCCAACTACTTCTTGTGTGCCTTCAACGCGGCGAGCGCGGCGAAAGGGTTCGGTTTTTCTTCTACCTCGACGTCGGCGGGCCATTCGGCCGTGACCTCCGTCGAGCGCGGATCTATGGGTACCACCGGGATGGCGAGGATGAGTTCGTCCTCGACCAGCTCGGCCGGATGCAGCTCGCCTTCGCTTTCCAGCAGGATGGGCTCCATCCCTTCCGGAAGCGCCGCTTCCTGCGCTTCGTCGGTGATCAGGCCGAGGCGCTGGAACAGCGAAACCGGATGCAGGAAACGCTCGAGCGTCCGTTGGCACAGCAGCGGCAGCTGGGCCTCGATGCGAAGCTCGACGAACGGCAGGTCCAGCACGCCGTCACGGCCGAATTCCATCTCGAACCGGCAGTCACCTTCGGCATCTACGAGGGCGCCGGCCAGCCGGGTCATCCCCGCCAGAGGCAACACACCCTCGAACCGCCGCTTGGCCGCGACCATGCGCCAGGCATCGAGCACAGGAGGCAGGGACGCGGACATAAGCCCGGAATCATAGGCGGCAGTGGCCTTTGTGTCAAACCTAACCCGTTGCGGCCGCAAGGGTTTGCCGCCCTCGGCGGGGCTGGTGCAGACTGCCGGCTGATCCTGCGGACCCTCGATTCCATGCCCACGTTCATCGTAATCGCCGGTGCCGCCGCCCTGCTGCTGGTCGTGCCCCTGCTCTGGTGGGCGGCCCGGGGACGGCGCCGCGACCGCAGCCTGGTGCGGCTGCTGGACCTGGCCGACGCGGTGCAGGCCCTGCTCGACCGCAGCCAGGAGCGCATGCAGGCCATGCAGGCGGTGGTGGGCCGGGTGCCTTCGGACATCGCCGCCGTGGCGCATGCCTCGCTGGACAGCACGCAGTCCATCCGCGACGCCAAGCGCGACGTGCTCCAGCACCGGCTGTGGATACAGCAGAACGCCGCCACCGCCCGCCAGTCCGAACTCGACGCCGCCTGTGCCGCCCTGGACCGGGCGCGCTCCCGGCTTTCGGCCCAGCTGGAGGAACTCGAGCGCGCCGGCGCCGAACTGGCCCAGGCCACCGAGGCCAGCGCCGAAGCCGCCCGCCGCGAGCCGGCCACGCTGCGCCGCGACCCCGGCACGCCATGACCCCGCTGGTGCTGGCCTCCACCTCGCGCTACCGGCGCGAGCTGCTGGCCCGGCTGGGCCTGCCTTTCGACGTGGACCGCCCGGACGTGGACGAGGCGCCGCTGGCCGGCGAGTCCCCGGCCGCCACCGCCACCCGCCTGGCCGAAGCCAAGGCCCGCGTGGTCGCGGCGCGGCACCCGGGCGCCTGGGTGATCGGTTCGGACCAGGTGGCCGACCTGGCGGGCGCGGCGCTGGGCAAGGCCGGCGGCCGCGATCCGGCGCTGGCCCAGCTGCAGGCCTGTTCCGGCCAGCGGGTGGTGTTCCATACGGCGCTGTGCCTGCTGCGCCACGGCGAGCCGGCGCGGGCCGCGCTGGACCGGACCGAGGTGGTGTTCCGGACGCTGGCGCGCGACGAGATCCTGCGCTACCTGGACGCCGAGCAGCCCTACGACTGCGCCGGCAGCTTCAAGTGCGAGGGCCTGGGCATCAGCCTGTTCGACGCCATCCACAGCCAGGACCCGACGGCCCTGGTGGGGCTGCCGCTGATTGCGCTGTCACGCGCGCTGCGCGAAGCCGGCTACCGGCTGCCCTGACCGCGCACCCTGAGCCGCTGCGCCGGCCAGGCTTCCACGCTGCCGTCGCGGCCATGCACCACCAGGCCCAGCCAGGCCTCGCCACCCGGGTGGCCCGACAGATCAATGCTGGCGCGAAAGCCCACGCCGTCATCGCCCGGCACCATGCGCCAATAGGCCAGCACGTCGGGCCGCGGCTGGCCGTAGTCGGCATCGGCCACCGCGCGCCCGTCCAGCGTGACCTGCACGCGCTGCACGCCCACGCCTTCCTTGAGCGCCCAGCCCGACACCTCCACCCGACCGCTGGCCACGGCATCCACCGCCGGTGATTCCAGCCACGCCAGCGCCGGCGTCGAACAGCCCGCCGTCGCCGAAGGCAGGTGGAACAGCAGGAAGCGCTTGCGGCCGCGGTCCACGTTCAGCACCTGCGGTGGCGGCAGGCCGCCGGCCACGCGACACAGCTCGCGGTAGCCGTCCAGCCGGCGCTTGAGCGGGCGCGAGTTGTCTTCGACCACCAGCAGCACCGGCGCGTCGCCCCATTGCTCGCGGCCGGGGGACAGCAGTCCCCAGTCGGCGAGCTGCACGGCGCGGCCGTGCTTATCGTTCAGCGGATGCGCCAACACCGCGACGTCGTCGCGATCAAGCGCGAACGCCAGCTGCGCACCGAGCATGAAGTTGTCGGCCACCAGGCGCGTGCCCGGCGGCATCTGCGACAGTTCCCCGCGCACCGCAACGGCCGCGGCGTCCCAGCCCGAGAAGTTGTCGGCATAGGCGGGCCCGGCGGCCAGCCACTGCCGGCCCGCGGGCTGCGCCACCAGCGCCAGATAGCCGACCATCAGCAGCAGGCCCGCCGCGGCAACGCCGTGCACCGCTGCGCGCGCCCATCGCGGCCACGCGGCCAGCACCACCGGCGCGGCGCAAACCAGCGCCAGCCAGCCCGGCAGCGGCCAGTGGAAACTCACGCGCTCGCTGTCGGAAACAAAGGCCATCGCGAAAAACCCCAGCACCGACACCGACGCCAGGCCCAGCAGCATCGGCCAGTGCGCACCCTGGTCGGCCGCGCGCAGATGCCAGGCCCGCCGCAGCGTCGCCAGCAGCAGCACCAGCAGCGCCGGCGTCACGATCAGCGCCTGCACCAGCGGCCACCAGGCGCCGTCGGGCTGCAGCCGCCACGGATGCCGGTCAACGAACTGGAAGGCCACGCCGGCACCGGCGTGCGCGACGTTCCATGCCACCAGCGGCAGCCACGCCGCCGCGCCCGCCAGCAGCGCCAGCCAAAGCCCCGGCTCGCGCAGAAGCGCGCGGCCGCGCGGCGCGCACAGCAAACCCACGGCGCCGGCCAGCACCACCAGCGCGAAGCGGTAGTGCGAGAACGCCCCCAGCGCCAGGCCCAGCGCCAGCTGCAGCGCCGCCATTGCGCCGAAGCGCTGCAGCATCGCGGCGAAGGCGTCCAGGCAAAGCAGCGCGGCCAGCAGCATCGGCGCATCGGGCAGCGCCAGCACGCCCGACAGTCCCGACAGCGGCATCAGCAGCGCCAGCAGGCCCGCCTGCCAACCCGCCTCCGGCCCGGCCCAGCGGCGCGCGATGCGCACCACCAGCCACGGCACCGCGGCGCCCACCAGCACGAACGGCAGGCGCATCGCCAGCACGTGCTGCCCGCCCAGTTCGGTGCCCAGGCGGATCAGCCACGCCGTCAGTCCCGGCAGGTCCGAATACGCCCAGGCCAGGCGGCGGCTTTCCAGCGCATAGAACGCCTCGTCGCCGAACGGCAGCAGCGTCGCCGCGAGCCACAGCTTCACCAGCAGCAGCGCGGCCCAGGCCGCGATGTACTTCACGCGCAAAGAACTTGGGCCCATGCCAGCATCCGCGGGGTATCCTTCCCTTCGACCATTGCCCGGACGCACGCCATGCACGCGCAGGCCAACCACGCCGACATCCTAACCGACCGCACGCGGCAGGCCCTTTCCGACGCAGTGGAACAGGTCAACCGGCTGGTGCTGGGAAAGCCGCGCGAAGTCGGGCTGGCCTTCACCACCCTGCTGGCCGCCGGCCACCTGCTGATCGAAGACCTGCCCGGCCTGGGCAAGACCACGCTGGCGCGCGCCATGGCGGCCAGCCTGGGCCTGGACTTCCAGCGCATGCAGTTCACGTCCGACCTGCTGCCGTCGGACATCATCGGTGTGTCCATCTTCGACCAGACCGCGCGCGAGTTCCGCTTCCATCCGGGCCCGGTGTTCACCCAGCTGCTGCTGGCCGACGAAATCAACCGCGCGCCGCCGCGCACCCAGAGCGCCCTGCTCGAAGCCATGGCCGAACACCAGGTGACCGTGGACGGCACCTGCCACACGCTGCCGCAGCCGTTCTTCGTGGTGGCCACCCAGAATCCGGTGGACCTGGCGGGCACGTTCCCGCTGCCCGAGTCGCAGATGGACCGCTTCCTGCTGCGCATCAAGCTGGGCTACCCCGACGCCGCCGCCGAGCGCGTGATGCTGGCAGGCGAAGACCGC
>DAORUD010000149.1:0-4773 GCA_035433005.1 Arenimonas sp.
TTGTATTTTTTGCCGGAGCCGCAGGGGCAGGGGTCGTTGCGCTCGGGGGTGGCGGCCTTGCGGATGGGTTCGCGCGGGGTGAGGGATTCGAGGCGGTGGCAGTGCAGGTCGTGCAGCATGTCGCTGAGGCCCGCGTGGATTTCCAGGCGCTCGGTGTAGGGCAGCGGCGTGGGGACGCCGCCGTCCTGCTCGGGCGGGTAACTGCCTACGGCCAGTGCTTCGACGTAGGCCTCGACTTCGCCGATCCAGTCGTCCTTCTCGATCCACGCATCCCAGGCGTCGCTGCGCAGCTCCATGCCGTCGAGGAAACCGGCGGCCCAGGCGGCGCCGATGTCCACGTCGTCGCCGTGTTCGGCGTTCGGGTCGTCGGGCAGCCACCAGAACAGCGCGCCGTCCACGGTGACCTCGTCGCCGTTGAAGCGCACGCGGCGGGCGGCGGTTTGCCAGGCCAGCATCAGCAGCTCGTTCGCCGCGGCCTCATCGGCGGGGCCCTCCCAGCGCGGCGGCGTCTTGCCCCACACCTTCGGCATCCATTCCCCGGGGTCGATCGTGTCGCCGGGGCTCACCACCAGCGCGCTCAGGAAACCGTCGAGCTGCTCGAGGCCATAGCCCCCGTGCGGCACGGCGCGCTGCTCGAGCAAGTGGTCGAGGGCATCAATGCGCTCGTCGTTGGCGCGGAACCAGTCGGCTTTGATCAGGCCCATGTCAGTACGCGAATTCCTTGAACACCGGGTCCACGCTGCCCTTCCAGGCGCCGTGGTACAGGGCGAGCTTGCGCTCGGCGGGGGTTTCATTGGCCAGTGCGAACTCCACCAGCGGCTCGAGGAACACCGCTTCGCTGGCGCCGCTGGCGTTCAGTCGGTTGCGGCGCTTGAGGCCTTCGCCGGCGATCTTCAGCGCTTCCAGCGCCAGTTCGCGCACGGTGGCGCCGCGGAACGGCAGCTTCAGCGCATGCTTCGGTACGCCGTCGCGCAGCGCGTTGCGCTCGTCCATGCTGAAGTCCTTCACCAGGTCCCAGGCCGCGTCCAGCGCCTCGCTGTCGTACAGCAGGCCCACCCAGAACGCCGGCAGGGCGCACAGGCGGTTCCAGGGGCCGCCGTCGGCGCCGCGCATCTCCAGGAACTTCTTCAGCCGCACTTCCGGGAAGGCGGTGGTCATGTGGTCGGCCCAGTCCTTCATCGTCGGCAGCTGGCCCGGCAGAGCGGCCAGTTCACCGCGCAGGAACTTGCGGAAGCTCTGGCCGCTGAGGTCGATGTACTCGCCGTCGCGGTAGCTGAAGTACATCGGCACGTCCAGCAGGTAGTCCACGTAGCGCTCGAAGCCGAAGCCGTCCTCGAACACGAAGTCGAGCATGCCGGTGCGGTCGGGGTCGGTGTCGGTCCAGATGTGCGAGCGGTAGGACAGGTAGCCGTTGGGCTTGCCTTCGGTGAACGGCGAGTCGGCGAACAGCGCGGTGGCGATGGGCTGCAGGGCGAGCGAGACGCGGAACTTCTTCACCATGTCCGCTTCGCTGGAGAAGTCCAGGTTCACCTGCACGGTGCAGGTGCGGGTCATCATGTCCAGGCCCAGGTTGCCGCGCTTGGGCATGTACTCGCGCATGATCTTGTAGCGGCCCTTGGGCATCCAGGGCATCTCGTCGCGGCGCCACTTGGGCTGGAAGCCCATGCCCAGGAAGCCCAGGCCCAGCTCCTCGCCGACGGTTTTCACTTCGCGCAGGTGCTGGTTGGTTTCGCGGCAGGTTTCGTGGATGTCCTGCAGCATCGCGCCGGAGAGTTCGAGCTGGCCGGCGGGTTCGAGGGTGACCGAAGCGCCGTCCTTGAGCAGGGCGATGAGCTTGCCCTTCTCCTCGTAGGGCTGCCAGCCGAAGCGCGTGAGGCCGCGCAGCATGGCTTCGATGCCGCGCGGACCGTCCCAGGTGGGCGGGCGCAGGTCGTCGGTGCGGAAGCCGAACTTCTCGTGCTCGGTGCCGATGGTCCACTGCGATTCGGGCCGGGCGCCGGACGACAGGTACTCGACCAGCTGGCGGTGGTCGGTGATGGGGCTTTCCTTGGCGTTGCTCGGTCCGGACACAGGGGGCGCCTTGCTGGGTGTGGAAGCGATGTGCGGCCGCTGGCCTACAATCGCAAGGATGACGATCTTATCCCGCGACCCGTGAAGGCAACCGTCCTGCCCTTGCTGCTGCTGTGTTGCGGCCCGGCCTGGGGCCAGGCGCTGGAGCGCGGCAACGGCCCCGAGCCCTCCACGCTGGACGCCCACCGCTGCCCCGAGGTGGCCTGTGCCAACGTGCTGCGCGACCTGTACGAGGGCCTGGTGGCCGAGGACGGCGCGGGCCGGCTGATCCCGGGCATGGCCCGGCGCTGGGAGGCCTCGGCCGACGGCCGCACCTGGACCTTCCACCTTCGGGCCGGCCTGCGCTGGTCCAACGGGCAGGCGCTGGATGCGCCGCAGGTGGTGGCCAGTTTCCGGCGCGCGTTCGAACCGATGACCGCGGCGCCCTTCGCGGGTCACTTCGACGCCATCGAGAATGCGGCGCGGGTGCAGCGCGGCGAAGTGCCGCCGGCGCAGCTGGGCGTGTCGGCCCCCGATTCCGCGACGGTGGTGTTCCGGCTCAGCCGCAGCGCCGACCTGCCGCGCCTGCTCACCCTGCCCACGGCCTACCCCGTGTACCTGCCCGCCATTGCCGCGCACGGCGCCCAGCACACGCGGCCCGGCAAGCTGGTGGTGAACGGCGCCTACCGGCTGGCCGCGTGGATGCCGCAGGCGATGATCACGCTGGAGCGCAACCCGATGTTCCGCGATGCGGCGCCGATTGCGCGCGTGCGTTTCCACGTCACCGAAGACGCCAGCAGCGAGCTCAAGCGCTTCGAGTCCGGCGGCCTGCACATCACCGAAACCGTTCCGCCGCAGCCGCTGCCGCAGCTGCGCCAGCGCTTTGGTGCGCAGCTGCGCATCAGCCCCTACCTCGGCGCGTTCTGGCTGGGTTTCAACCTGGAACAGCCGCCGTTCGAAGGCAACGCGGCGCTGCGCGAGGCGCTGTCGCTGGCGGTGGATCGCGACATCCTCACCCGCCACGTCACCGGCCTGGGCGAAACGCCGGCCTACGGTCTGGTGCCGCCGGGCGTAGCCGACTACGCGCCGGCGTCGCTGGGCTGGGGGCGATCCACACAGAAGCAGCGCGAGGCGCTGGCGCGGCAGCGGCTGCGCGAGGCGGGCTACGGGCCGGGCAGGCCGCTGGAGATCGAGCTTCGGTACAACACCTCCACGCCGCACCGCCGGCTGTCGCTGGCGGTGGCGGCGATGTGGCGCGAGGTGCTGGGCGTGCAGGTGCGGCTGCGCAACGAGGAGTGGAAGGTGTTCGTCGGCAATCGCCGGCAGAGGGTGATCACGCAGGTGTTCCGCGGCGGCTGGATTGCCGACGTGGACGATGCGCGCAATTTCCTGGACGGGTTCCGCGCCGACAGCGCGGCCAACTGGACCGGCTACGACGACGCGCGCTTCACCGCCATGCTCGACGCCGCCGACCGCGCGCCGACGCTGGCCGCGCGCTCGGCGCTGCTGCGCCAGGCCGAAGCGCGGCTGCTGTCGGCGCACGCCATCGTGCCGCTGTACTTCTACACGTCCAAACACCTGGTGCGTCCCGAGGTCCGGGGCTTTGAAGCCAACCCGCTCGACCGCCACCCCACCCGCTTCCTTCGCCTGGAACCGCGCGGGGAGTGACAGCGCGGGGGGCGTGCGGCACAGTCGCGGGCATGTTCGCCAACTCCCGCCGGGCGCTTGCCCGCACCCTCGAAGCGCTGTTGACGCTGTGGCTGCTGGCGACGCTGTGCTTCGTGCTGCTGCGCTCGGCGCCGGGCGGCCCCTTCGACGCCGAGAAGACCGCGCCGCCCGAAGTCGAAGCCGCGCTGGCCGCGCAGTACCGGCTGGACCAGCCGCTGCTGTCGCAGTACGGCCACTGGCTGGGCGACGTGCTGCGCGGCGACCTGGGCCCTTCCTTCCAGTACCCCGACTACACCGTGAACCAGCTGCTGGCCGCCGGCCTGCCCATTTCACTGGTGAACGGCGGCCTGGCCCTGCTGCTGGCGCTGGGCATCGGCGTGCCGCTGGGCGTGTGGGCGGCGCTGCGCGCGGGGCGCTGGAGCGACCGCGCGCTGATGTTCGGCGCCGGGCTGGGACTGGCGGTGCCCAAGTTCGTGGCCGCGCCGCTGCTGGTGCTGGTGTTCGCGGTGGGCCTGCAGTGGCTGCCGGCCGGCGGCTGGGACGGCGGCTGGCGCAGCGCAGTGCTGCCCATCGTCGCGCTGGCCCTGCCCAACCTGGCCTACTGCGCGCGCCTCACCCGGGCCTCGCTGCTGGAGGTGCTGGGCGCCGACTACCTGCGCGCCGCGCGCGGCCGCGGCCTGTCCGAGGCGCGCCTGCTGTTCGCGCATGCGCTGCGCCCGGGCCTGCTGCCGGTGGTGGCCTGGCTGAGCCCGGCGCTGATCAACGTGGTCAGCGGCTCGGCCGTGGTGGAACAGGTGTTCGGCATCCCGGGCATCGGCCGCTACTTCGTGCAGGGCGCGCTCAACCGCGACTACACGCTGGTGCTGGGCGTGGTGCTGGTGGTGGGCGCGGCCATCGTGCTGATCAACGCGGCGGTGGATGCGCTGCGCTCGCGCCTGGACCCGCGGCTTCGCGACTCGGAGGCTTGAACCGCGGTTTTCTGATCCGCGTGCATCCGCGTGAATCCGTGGCCAAACAGGCCCTTCAAAGCTCCAGCCAGCGCGCGACCACGGCGCG
>DAORUD010000150.1:0-4770 GCA_035433005.1 Arenimonas sp.
GCGCCGCTACAAGCTGATGAGCGCGGTGGGCGTGCGCAACCTGGCCGGCTTCAACCGCAAGGTGAAGGACGCGCGCGACGCCGGCCAGCCGCTGGTGGACCCGCTGTTCCGCCCGAACCCGGACTTGGGCGAAGTGCCGCGCACGCTGGAAGAACTGCCCTACATCGTCGTGTTCATCGACGAGTTCGCCGACATGATGATGATCGTCGGCAAGAAGGTGGAGGAGCTGATCGCCCGCCTGGCGCAGAAGGCGCGCGCCGCGGGTATCCATTTGATCCTGGCCACGCAGCGGCCTTCGGTGGACGTGATCACGGGCCTGATCAAGGCCAACATTCCCACGCGCATCGCCTTCCAGGTGTCGAGCAAGATCGATTCGCGCACCATCCTTGACCAGTCCGGCGCCGAGACCCTGCTGGGCAACGGCGACATGCTGTACCTGCCGCCCGGCACGGCCATGCCCGAGCGCGTGCACGGCGCGTTCGTGAGCGACGACGAGGTGCACCGCGTGGTGGCCCACCTGCGCGCCAGCGGCGGCGGCCCCGACTACATCGAGGGCGTGCTGGAGGAAGTGCAGACCCTGGGCGATGGCGTGGTGGTCGGCCCCGGTGGCCTGCCCGAGGCCGGCAGCTCGGGCGACGAGTCCGACCCGCTGTACGACGAAGCCGTGCGCGTGGTCACCGAAACCCGCCGCGCCTCCATCTCCGGCGTGCAGCGCCGCCTGAAGATCGGCTACAACCGCGCCGCCCGCCTGATCGAAGCCATGGAAGCCGCGGGCATCGTCTCCGGCCCCGAACACAACGGCGACCGCACCGTCATCGCCCCCCCACCGCCCCGCTGAAGAACGGCAGGAACGGGGTCAGATCAACTTAACCGCACCATTAACCGGCAGAGAACGGAAACGTTGGGCCGGTTAAGTTGATCTGACCCCGTTCCTGCCGTTCAGCTTGCGCCCGCCAAACTCTGTCCATCGAACACACGGCCCGACGACCATGCGCCTTCTTGCCCTTGTCCTGCTTGCCCTCGCCAGCACCGGCGCCCACGCCGCGGCGCGCGAGAAGCTGGACGCCTTCAGCCGGGATATCCAGGGTCTGTCGGCCAATTTCTCCCAGCGCGTGTTCGATTCGCGCGGCGCGGAGAAGGAATCGTCCAGCGGCAAGGTCCAGCTGCAGGCGCCGCGGCAGTTCCGCTGGGAGTACCTCAAGCCCTTCCCGCAGCTGCTGGTGGCGGACGGCGACCACATCTGGATCTACGACCCGGACATGGAGCAGGTGACCGTTCGCCAGCAAAGCCTGGAAGAGCAGAACAGCCCCCTGGCCATGCTGATAGACCCGGCCGAAATGGAGCGCCAGTTCGTCGCTAAGGAAGGCGGCCAGGCCCAGGGCCTGGACTGGCTGGAACTCACCCCGCGAAAGCCCGACGACGCCCCGTTCGACCGCGCCCGCCTGGGCTTCGGCGCCGGCGGCCTGGTGCGCATGGAGATGTACGACGGCCTGGGCCAGCGCACGGTGATGGGCTTCTCGGCCTGGAAGCGCAACCCCGCTTTCGCCCCCGGCACCTTCACCTTCAAGGTCCCCGCCGGCGTGGACGTGGTGGGCGAGGTCGCCGAATCCGCCGAAGTCATCCCCCTCGCGGAATAGGCAAGAACGGGGTCAGATCAACTTAACTGCCCGACCCGTTCTGCGTTTAGCCGGATAACGGCACGGTTAAGTTGCTCTGACCCCGTTCTTGCCTGCTTCTGACAGAATCAGCGCGTGGCCAAGAAACCCAAAACCGGCGAGTCCCTGTTCCAGCCCCCCGAGGGCCTGAAGCCGCTGGCCGAGCGCATGCGCCCCGCCTCCATTGACGAAATGGTCGGCCAGCGCCGCCTGGTGGCGCCGGGCTCGGCGCTGCGCCGCGCGGTGGAATCGGGCCGCGTGCATTCGATGATCCTCTGGGGCCCGCCCGGCTGCGGCAAGACCACCCTGGCCCTGCTGCTGGCGCGTTACGCGCAGGCCGAGTTCGTCGCCATCTCCGCCGTGCTGTCGGGCCTGCCGCAGGTGCGCGAAGTGCTGGCCGCGGCCGAGCAGCGCTTCAACGAAGGCCGCCGCACCGTCCTGTTCGTGGACGAAGTGCACCGCTTCAACAAGACCCAGCAGGACGCCTTCCTGCCGCACATCGAGCGCGGCAGCATCCTGTTCGTCGGCGCCACCACCGAGAACCCCTCGTTCGAACTCAACTCCGCGCTGCTCTCGCGCTGCCGCGTGCACGTGCTGGAGGCCGTGTCGCGCGACGACATCGTCGAGGCCCTCAAGCGCGCGCTCGCCGACGAAACCAGAGGCCTGGGCGGGCAGGGCATCACCGTGGACGACGAGCGACTGCAGGAGATCGCCGGCGCCGCCGACGGCGACGTGCGCCGCGGCCTGACCCTGCTGGAAATCGCCGCCGAACTGGCCGCCGACGAAGGCGGCCACATCACCCAGGCCACCCTGGTGCAGGTGCTGGCCGACCGCACCCGCCGCTTCGACAAACAGGGGGAACAGTTCTACGACCAGATCTCGGCCCTGCACAAATCCGTGCGCAGCTCCAACCCCGACGCCGCGCTGTACTGGTTCGCGCGCATGCTCGACGGCGGCTGCGACCCGATTTACCTCGCCCGCCGCATGACCCGCATGGCCATCGAAGACGTCGGCCTGGCCGACCCGCGCGCCCTGCAGATGGCGATTGAAACCTGGGATGCCTACGAACGCATGGGCAGCCCCGAAGGCGACCTCGCCCTGGCCCAACTGGTGATCTACCTGGCCAGCTGCGCCAAATCCAACGCCGGCTACGTGGCCTTCAAGGCCGCGCAGGCCGACGTGCGCGAACACGGCACCCAGGACGTGCCGCTGCACCTGCGCAACGCCCCCACGAAACTCATGAAGCAGCTGGGCTACGGCACCGGCTACCAGTACGACCACGACGCGCCGGACGGCATCGCGCTGGACCAGACCGCGTTCCCGGACGCGATGGGCGAGAAGATCTACTACGAGCCCGTGGACCGCGGCCTGGAGATCAAGCTCAAGGACAAGCTAGACCGCCTGCGCGCCGCGCGCGCCGAGGCCCGCAAGCCGCATGGCTGAGGTGTCGCCCACGCCGGTCGGCCCGTCGGCCCACGCCGAAGCGCTGCGCCGCGACGGTTATCTGTTGCTGCGCGGCGGCATCCCCGCGCCCTGGCGCGATCCGCTGCGCGCCGAGTTCGATGCCGGCGAGAAACCCAACCACCAATGGCCGGTGCCGCGCGGTCCCGACTGGCGCCATTCCCTGCTGGATCTCTCACCCACCGTGCAGGCAGCGTGCCGCCTGCCCGAAATGCTGGCGGCCGTGGGCGAAATGATTGGCGAAACCTTCTTCCTCGCACAGGTGGAAGGCCGCGAGCCCCTGCATGGCGGCGGCCACCAGGGCCTGCACCGCGACCTGTCCTCGCAGCGCCCGGGTGATACGGCGCTGGCCATCGTGTTCCTGGACAACTATGGCCCGGCCAACGGCGCTACACGCCTCGTGCCCGGCAGCCACCGGCATGGCACGCTGGCCGATTACGACGACGCCACCCAGGCCGTTCAGCTGTCGGGCCAGGCGGGCGACATTCTGGTGTTCGACGCCGATCTGGTGCACGCCGGCAGCCTCAACGCCACTGGCGCGCGGCGCCGCAGCCTGCTGCTGACGTTCTTCGCCGAGCCCCTGTATTCGCAGCACCTCAAGACTGCGCACCTGCGCAGCGTTCGCATGGAGGCAGCGTGGTTCCAGCCGGCAGCCGTTGCGCCGGGCGCACGTGACGGATAGCGCCAAGGTCACGGCCGTCGCAATCACGTGCACGCCTCACGGCAGCCGTTGGTTTACGGAGAAGATTCAAGGCAGGCGCAATTCATTCGCGGCACGCCAAAGACGAATGTGAAGCCGGCGGTGGCGGTGATGCCAGCAACGCCGGTTTGCTTTTGGCGTCGGTTTCGGGCGAACTGTGCCCCAAGCCCAGGGTCATCCACGGAGCCAAGAGTGACCAGACGCAGCGCCCTGTCCATGCTGGCCCTCGGGCTGGTGGCATTTGAGATCAGCCCCGCGCTCGCAGCGGCCCAAGAGGCGCCAGCGCACTGCACGCCGTAGTGCATCCAAGCGATTCGTCAGCCACGAGAGGAACGCGTCCGCCTCGCCGAAGGCGCTCGATCGCGCCGCCAGTGGATCTGCGGGGGGCGCCAGGTCCCGTCGCTTTTGGTGCGCAAAGGCGCATCCGCCTGGGCCAGGCCACGCAGGCGGGAGCCTATGCCACCGGGGCGCAGTACTTCCCGAATGGGGCGCTCAAGCAGTTCACTTATGGCAACGGCATCGTCCATACGATGGTGCAGAACGCGCGCCAGCTGCCGGCTTCGAGCACCGACACGGGCGGCGCGCTGAGCCAGCAGTTCACGTATGACCGCAATGGCAACGTTACCGGCGTCACCGACGCCCTGGACAGCGCCCGCAGCAAAACGATGGCGTACGACAGCCTGGACCGGCTGATCAGCGCGACCTCGCCCTCGTTTGGCGGCAGCGGCACGCACCAGTTTGCCTACGATCCTCTCGATAACCTTCGGTCCTGGACCCTGGGCGGTGTGAAGGACCAGTCCAACTACGTCTACGGTACCGACAACCGCTTGGCGCAGGTCAAGAACACCGGCGGTGGCATCGTCCACGCGTTCGGGTATGACCCGCAGGGCAACGTCAGCGCCCGCAACACCGTGCCGCACGACTTCGACTACGGCAACCGCCTGCGCAGCGTCG
>DAORUD010000151.1:0-4709 GCA_035433005.1 Arenimonas sp.
CGCCCCGCGCAGCCCGTTCCGCGCCTGGCAGGCTTGCCTGTGGTCCATGAAGGGGCTGCGCGCGACCTGGGACGTCGAGTCGTCGTTCCGGCTCGAGGTCTACCTGTTCCTGGTGCTGGCGCCGCTGGGCCTGTGGCTGGGGGCCGACGGCGTCGAGCGCGCCATCCTCATCGGCTCGCTGGTGCTGGTGCTGGTGGTGGAGGTGCTCAACTCCGCCGTCGAGGCCGTGGTGGACCGCTGGGGCCCCGAGCACCATGAACTCGCGGGGCGCGCCAAGGACATGGGGTCCGCGGCGGTGTTCCTTTCCGACATGAACGTACTGATTTGCTGGGGCCTCATCCTGCTGCCCCGGGTCCTGCACTGAGGCGACGCGATGGAATGGTTGTTCAGCACTGAAATCTGGGTCGCGCTGCTGACCCTGGCCACGCTCGAGATCGTGCTGGGCATCGACAACCTGGTCTTCATTTCCATCGCGGTCAGCAAGCTGCCGCCGGAGCAGCGCCCACGGGCCCGCAAGGTCGGCCTGGCCCTGGCCTGCATCACCCGCATCATGCTGCTGCTGTCGCTGGCCTTCCTGGCCAGCATGCAGCACAACCTGTTCAGCCTGTTCGGGCAGGATTTCTCGGTGCGCGACCTGGTGCTGATCGCCGGCGGCCTGTTCCTGCTGGTCAAGGGCACGATGGAAATCCACGACTCGGTGGAAGGCCGCAGCGAAGAGGAAGACATCGACACCAAGCCCTCGGCGGTGTTCGGCTACGTCATCGCCCAGATCGCCGTGATCGACATCGTGTTCTCGCTCGACTCGGTCATCACCGCGGTGGGCATGGTGGACAACAAGTGGGTGATGGTGGCCGCCATCCTGGTGGCGGTGGCGGTGATGCTGTTCGCCGCCAACCCGATCGGCAACTTCATCGACCGCCACCCGACCGTGAAGATGCTGGCGCTCACCTTCATCATCCTGGTGGGCGCGGCGCTGGTGGCCGACGGCTTTGATTTCCACATTGATCGCAAGTTCCTCTACTTCGCCATGGCGTTCTCGGCCGGCGTGGAGACCCTGAACATCCTGGCGAACCGAAAACACCGACGGCCCACCTGACCGGCGGCCGGGATGCCCCGTTCGCCCAGACCGTCCAGCCCGCCGGAGAGAGCATGACCCTGCTGCACGACATCGACCCGATCGCCCTGCCGCTGCCCTTCTGGCCGCACGGCATCCACTGGTACGGCGTGATGTACCTGCTGGCCTTCGGCGCCGCGTGGTTCATTGGCCGCCAGCGCGTGCGCGCGGGGCGGCTGCCGGGCGTGAACGAAGAGGCCTTCGGCGACCTGCTTTTCTACGGCATGCTGGGCGTGGTGCTGGGTGGCCGCATCGGGTACGTGCTGTTTTATGGCTTCGACGCCTTCCTGGCCAACCCCCTGGTGCTGCTGAAGATCAACGAAGGCGGCATGAGCTTCCACGGCGGCCTGATCGGCGTGATGCTGGCGGCGGCCTGGTGGACGCGCCGGCAGAAGCTGCACTACTTCGACGTGATGGATTTCGTGGCGCCCATCATTCCCTCGGGCCTGGGCTTTGGCCGGCTGGGCAACTACATCGGCGGCGAACTCTGGGGCAAGCCCACCGGCGGCAGCTGGGGCGTGGTGTTCCCCGACAGCCTGCCGGCGGAGTACGCCCGGCTGCCGATGGAGCAGCTGCGCGCCCTGCATGAAACGGGCGCGCTCGACCGCTTCGCGCGGCACCCCTCGCAGCTTTACCAGATGGCGCTCGAGGGCGTGGTCATGATGGCCGTGCTG
The DNA here is from genome assembly GCA_035433005.1 of Arenimonas sp. Lineage (GTDB taxonomy): Bacteria > Pseudomonadota > Gammaproteobacteria > Xanthomonadales > Xanthomonadaceae > Arenimonas. The sequence goes on from DAORUD010000151.1 coordinate 1,789, forward strand.
CTGCTTTATTCGCGCAAGCCGCGGCCGCGCTACGCGGTGTCGGGGCTGTTCGCGCTGCTGTACGGCAGCTTCCGCTTCCTGGTGGAGTTCGTGCGCGAGCCCGATGCGCACATCGGCTATCTCGCGTTCGGCTGGCTGACCATGGGCCAGGTGCTGTCGCTGCCGCTGGTGGCGGTGGGCCTGCTGCTGCTGTGGCTGTCGCACCGTTCGCCGACGCTGCAGCCGGCGGTGGCCAAGGACGCCGGCTGATGCAGAACTACCTCGAGCTGCTGCGCCACGTCCTTGAAGAAGGGGCCGAGAAGGCCGACCGCACCGGCACCGGCACCCGTTCGGTGTTCGGCTGGCAGCTGCGCTACCGGCTCGACGACGGCTTCCCGCTGGTCACCACCAAGAAGCTGCACCTGCGCTCGATCGTGCATGAGCTGCTGTGGTTCATCCGCGGCGAAACCAACATCGCCTACCTCCGGGACAACAAGGTCAGCATCTGGGACGAATGGGCCGACGACAACGGCGACCTCGGCCCGGTGTACGGCAAGCAGTGGCGGCGCTGGAGCGGCGCCGACGGCCAGGAAATCGACCAGCTGCGCTGGGTGGTGGATGAAATCCAGCGCAACCCCGATTCGCGCCGCCTGATCGTCAACGCCTGGAACGTGGCCGACCTGCCGAAGATGGCGCTGATGCCCTGCCACACGATGTTCCAGTTCTACGTGGCCAACGGCCGCCTGAGCTGCCAGCTCTACCAGCGCTCGGCCGACATCTTCCTGGGCGTGCCGTTCAACATCGCCAGCTATGCGCTGCTCACCCACATGGTGGCGCGCCACTGCGGACTGCAGGTGGGCGACTTCGTCCACACCCTGGGCGACGCGCACCTGTACAGCAACCACTTCGAACAGGCGCGCGAACAGCTGTCGCGCACGCCGCGGCCGCTGCCCACGCTGGAGTTGGCGCCCGAAGCCACCGACCTGTTCGCGATGCGCTATGAGGACATCGGCATCCACGGCTACGACCCGCACCCGGCCATCAAGGCCCCGGTGGCGGTGTGAGCCTGGTGCTGGTGGCGGCGCTGGACCGGGCCTCAGCCATCGGCCGCGGCAACCAGCTGCCCTGGCGGCTGCCCGACGACCTCAAGCGCTTCAAGGCCATCACGCTGGGGCATCCGGTGCTGATGGGCCGCAAGACCGCCGAATCGCTGGGCCGCGCCTTGCCCGGGCGTGCCAACCTGGTGCTGACGCGCTCGGGCCGGGTGCCGTTCGAGGGCATGCAGGCGGTGGCTTCGCTGGACGAGGCGCTCGCGCAGGGCGAGGGCGGGCCGCTGATGGTGATTGGCGGCGGCGAGGTGTACGCACTGGCGCTGCCGCGTGCCGAGCGACTGCACCTGACCCACGTGGACACGCGGGTGGAGGGCGCGGACGCGTTCTTCCCGGCTTTCGACGCCCGGGAGTGGGTGGTGGAAAGCCGCGACGCGCGCGTGGCCGACGCCCGCCACGCGCACGCCTTCGAGTTCGTGGACTACCGGCGGGCCACGCCGGCGGTCCGCTGAGCCTCAGGGCAGGGCGGACGCCGCTTCGTAGCGGGCCAGCGCGGCCAGCTTGATCTCCAGCGCCAGGTACTTGAGCGCCTTGGCGGGCGTGAGGGCGCGGCTGATGCGGCCCTGGGTGCGGTCGAGCAGCCGGGCCTCGTCGGCTTCGATGGATGCGGCTTCGCGGGCCAGGTCTTCGGCCTCGTCCTCGTCCACGGCGCCGCCCGCGGCCCGGGCCAGGCCCGCGATGTTGCTGCGGCGGCGATCGGCCAGTTCGGCCAGGCCCTTCTGGTGGTCGTCGTAGATCGGCCAGAACTCGGCCTCTTCCGCCGGGCTCAGGGCCAGCTGGCGGGCGATGAAGACCTGCTTGCCCGATGCCAGCGCTGCGCGCAGCTCGGTCATGCGGGCTACGCCGCCGTCGCCGGAGGCCTGGGCCAGGGCGGGGCCGGACAGGCCCAGTGAAAGCAGCAGTACGAAAATACGTCGCATCATGATCCAGACTCCTTGCAGGCTGTCGCCCACCTTACCGTTTGCGAACCGAGGGCCGGCACTAATCCGGCGGCGGGTCATTCGTCGCCGTTGGCGGCGCCATCGGGCAGGTCGCGACCGGCCACCTGGTGCAGCCGCAGCTCCGGCCCCAGCTCCATCGCGGTGAGCTTGCCGCCCCAGACCGCGCCGGTGTCGATGCCGTACACGCCCAGCCCCATGAACAGGCCCAGCGTGGACCAGTGCCCGAACACCACCGGCATTTCCCGCGGCGCGTGCCCGGGCACTTCGAACCAGGGGTACATGCCCGGCTTCTGCGTGCCCGGCCTGCCCTTGTCGTCGAAGCCGATGCGGCCGGTGGGCGTGCAGTACCGCATGCGGGTGAAGATGTTGATGATCGCGCGGTGGCGGTCCACGCCGGTGAGCTTGGGCGACCAGGCCGGCTTGTCGCCGAACATGTTCTTGACCAGCTTGAAGAAGCCGTCGCCCCGCAGTTTCTCCTCGACCTCGCGGGCGCGCGCCTCGGCCAGGGTCAGGGTCCATTTCGGCGCCAGCCCGGCGTGCACCATGGCGAAGCCCAGGGTGCGGTCCACGTGCACCAGCTTCTGCCGGCGCAGCCAGCCGATGAGCACTTCGCTGTCGTCGGCGAACAGCACGCGCTGCAGGTCGGCGTTGACCTTGCGCTGGTCGGCTTCGCGCCGGGTGGAAATGGCCAGCAGGGACAGGTCGTGGTTGCCCAGCACGATGGTGCTGTGGATGGCCAGCGAGTGGATCAGGCGCAGGGTTTCCAGCGACTGGCCGCCGCGGTTCACCAGGTCGCCGCAGAACCACAGGCGGTCGACGGCCGGGTCGAAGCGGATTTTCTCCAGCAGCCGCTGCAGCGCGTCGTAGCAGCCCTGCACGTCGCCGATCGCGT
>DAORUD010000152.1:0-4695 GCA_035433005.1 Arenimonas sp.
AGGGCCTTGGCGGCGGGCACGTAGTCGTAGCCCAGGTCGCGGGCCACCGCTTCGTAGGTGATCTTGCCGGCGTGCACGTTCAGGCCGTTGAGCAGGTGCTCGTCGTCCAGCATGGCCTTGACGCCGCTGTTGGCCAGCTTCACCGCGTAGGGCAGGGTGGCGTTGGTGAGCGCGAAGGTGGACGTGCGGGCCACGCCGCCGGGCATGTTGGCCACGCAGTAGTGGATGATGCCGTCCACTTCGTACGTGGGTTCCTGGTGCGTGGTGGCCTTGGAGGTTTCGAAGCAGCCGCCCTGGTCGATGGCCACGTCCACCAGCACCGAGCCGGGCTTCATCAGGCCCAGCTGCTTGCGCGAGACCAGCTTCGGAGCGGCGGCGCCGGGAATCAGGACAGCGCCGATCACCAGGTCGGACTGCGGCAGCAGTTCCTCGATGGCGTCGATGGTGGAATACAGCGTGGTGATCTTGTCGCCGTAGAGTTCGTCGAGGTACTTCAGGCGGTCCAGCGAGCGGTCCAGGATGGTGACGCGGGCGTTCATGCCCATGGCCATGCGCGCGGCGTTGATGCCCACCACGCCGCCGCCGATCACCAGCACTTCCGCCGGCTTCACGCCCGGCACGCCGCCCAGCAGCACGCCCGAGCCGCCCTGGGCCTTCTCCAGCGCATGCGCACCGGCCTGGATGGACATGCGGCCGGCCACTTCGCTCATCGGCGCCAGCAGCGGCAGGCCGCCCTTGCGGTCGGTGACGGTTTCATAGGCGATGCAGGTGGCGCCGGACTTCACCAGGGCCTTGGTCTGTTCGGGATCGGGCGCCAGGTGCAGGTAGGTGTAGAGGATCTGGCCGGGGCGCAGCATCGCGCACTCCACCGGCTGCGGTTCCTTCACCTTGATGATCATGTCGGCACGGGCGAAGATCTCCGCCGCCGTGTCCACGATCGTGGCGCCGGCCTTCTCGTACATTTCGTTGGTCAGCCCGATGGACTTGCCGCCGTCGCGCTGCACCATCACCTGGTGGCCGTGCGCGGTGAGTTCGCGGGCGCCGGCCGGGGTGAGGCCGATGCGGTACTCGTGGTTCTTGATCTCTTTGGGGACGCCGATAAGCATGGAGCTGCCCTCCCGGGGCGGAACTGTTCTTGTTGGGGTCGTCCGCCCGGTCAGGCGGTGGCGCGTATGGTAGCGGCCAAGCGGTCGAAAATCCGGTCAATGTGCTCTTTCTGCAGGATCAGCGGCGGCGACAGGGCGAGCACGTCGCCGGTGCAGCGCACCATCAGGTTCTGGTCGTGGAAGGCGCGGTTGAAGGCGTCGTAGCCGCGTGCGCCGGGCGCGCCCTCGCGCGGCGCCAGCTCCACCGCGCCGATCAGGCCGAAGTTGCGGATGTCCACCACGTTGGGCAGGCCCTTGAGCGCGTGGATGGCGTCTTCCCAGTAGCCGCCCAGCTCGATGGCCTTCTCGAACAGGTTTTCCTCGGCGTAGGTGTCCAGCGTGGCCAGGGCCGCCGCGCAGGCCAGCGGGTGGCCCGAATAGGTGTAGCCGTGGAAGAGTTCGATGGCGCCGTCGGGCCCGTGCATGAAGGCGTCGTGGATCTTGCCCGAGGCGAACACCGCGCCCATCGGCACGGTGCCGTTGGTGAGGCCCTTGGCGGTGGTGATCAGGTCGGGCGTGACGCCGAAGCGCTGCGCGGCGAAGGCCTTGCCGACCCGGCCGAAGCCCGTGATCACTTCGTCGAAGATCAGCAGGATGCCGTGCTTGTCGCAGATCTCGCGCAGGCGCTTGAGGTAGCCGTCGGGCGGCAGCACCACGCCGGCGCTGCCGGAGATGGGTTCGACGATGACCGCGGCGATGGTGCTGGCGTCGTGCAGGGCCACCAGGCGCTCGAGGTCCTCGGCCAGTTCGATGCCGTGCTGGGGCAGGCCGCGGTTGAAGCCGTTGCGGCCGATGTCCAGCGTGTGCCGCAGGTGGTCCACGCCGGCCAGCATGGGGCCGAAGAACTTGCGGTTGTTGACCATGCCGCCGACCGAAATGCCGCCGAAGCCGACGCCGTGGTAGCCCTTCTCGCGGCCGATCAGGCGCGTGCGCTGGCCCTCGCCGCGGACGCGGTGGTAGGCCAGGGCGATCTTGAGCGCGGTGTCCACCGACTCGGAGCCCGAGTTGGTGAAGAAGACGTGGTCCAGGCCCGCGGGCGCGATTTCCGCCAGCCGCTCGGCCAGCACGAAGGGCAGGGGATGGCCCATCTGGAAGGTGGGCGCGAAGTCGAGCGTGGCGGCCTGCTCCTGGATGGCCTTGACGATGCGCGGGCGCGCATGGCCGGCGTTGCAGCACCACAGGCCGCCGGTGCCGTCGAGGATTTCGCGGCCGTCGGTGCTGCGGTAGTACATGCCCTCGGCGCTGGCCAGCAGGCGCGGGGTCTTCTTGAACTGCCGGTTGGCGGTGAACGGCATCCAGAAGGCGTCCGTCTGCTCCGGGGCGCGGGTGGCGAGGCTGTCGGAAAGGTCGTCGGACGGGCTCATGGCGGGGCTCGCGGTCAGGATGAGCGCCAGCTTACCGCGTTGAATAAATTTTACAATCACCCCGAAACCCGCCGTTTCATTGACCCGGCGGGGGTCGGGTGTTAAATATTCAGCATCATCGGGAGGCGCGACATTTGGATATCGGGGTTCGGCTGCAGGCGGTGCGCAAGAGCAAGGGCCTGAGCCAGCGCGAGCTGGCCAAGCGCGTGGGCGTCACCAATTCCACCATCTCCCTGATCGAGCAGAACAAGGTCAGCCCGTCCATCAGTTCGCTCAAGAAGGTGCTGGACGGCATCCCGATCTCGCTGGCCGACTTCTTCACCCTGGACCTGGAGGACACCGGCGACAGCCCGTTCTACGCCGCCGGCGAACAGCCCGACGTGGGCAACAACGACATCCACTATTTCCTGGTGGGCCAGCACCGCGCCAACCGCCAGATGTGCATCCTGCGCGAAGTGATGCCGCCGGGCAGCGACACCGGCGAGACCATGCTCAGCCACGACGGCGAAGAGGGCGGGGTGATCGTGCAGGGCCAGGTGGAAATCACCGTCGGCGACCAGGTCCGCGTGCTGGGCCCGGGCGAGGCCTACTACTTCGAAAGCCGCCAGCCGCACCGCTTCCGCAACGTCGGCCGCGACGAGGCCATCCTGGTCAGCGCCAACACTCCGCCCAGCTTCTGAGACCCCCGCCCATGACCACGCCCAAGACCCGCGACGACTGGCAGACGCTTGCCGATGCGCTGAACTTCCGCCACCAGGCCTTCATTGACGGCCGCTACGTGGACGCCGCCAGCGGCAAGACCTTCGACTGCCTGAGCCCCATCGACGGCCGGGTGCTGGCGAAGGTGGCCGAGTGCGGCGCCGAGGACATCGACCGCGCCGTGGCCGCCGCCCGCCGCGCGTTCAACGCCGGCCAGTGGTCGGACGCCGCGCCGCGGCACCGCAAGAAGGTGATCCTGAAGTTCGCCCAGCTGCTGGACCAGCACGCGCACGAGCTGGCGCTGCTGGAATCGCTGGACATGGGCAAGCCGGTGGGCGATGCGCTGAACGTGGACGTGGCCGCCTCGGTGCGCTGCATGGCCTGGACCGGCGAAGCCATCGACAAGGTGTACGGCGAAGTGGCCGCCACCGGCCGCGACGAACTGGGCCTGGTGACGCGCGAGCCGCTGGGCGTGGTGGGCGCCATCGTGCCCTGGAACTTCCCGCTGCTGATGGCCACCTGGAAACTCGCCCCGGCCCTGGCCACGGGCAACTCGGTGGTGCTCAAGCCTTCGGAGAAATCGCCGCTGAGCGCGCTGCGCATCGCCGAACTCGCCATCGAAGCCGGCATCCCGCCGGGCGTGTTCAACGTGGTGCCGGGCTTCGGCAAGGAGGCGGGCGAGCCGCTGGCCATGCACATGGACGTGGACGGCCTGGTGTTCACCGGCTCCACCGCCGTGGGCAAGCACCTGCTGACCTGCGCGGGCCGCTCGAACATGAAGCGCGCCTACATGGAGTGCGGCGGCAAGAGCCCCAACATCGTGTTCGCCGACGCGCCCAGCCTGGACCGCGCCGCCAAGGCCGCGGCCGGCGGCATCTTCTACAACCAGGGCGAAGTGTGCACGGCGGCGTCGCGCCTGTTCGTGCAGCGCGACATCAAGGACGCCTTCGTGGCCAAGGTGGCCGAGTACGGCCAGCGCATGCAGCCGCGGCACCCGCTGGACCCCGGTGCGCCGATGGGCGCGATGGTGGACGAAGGGCAGACCCGGCGCGTGCTGGACTACATCGCCCAGGGCCGCGCCGAAGGCGGCCGCGTGGTGATCGGCGGCGAGCGCCTGCAGACGGTGGACGGCGGCTGCTACATCGCGCCCACCATCTTCGACGGCGTCGAGCACGGCCACACCATCGCCCGCGAGGAAATCTTCGGGCCGGTGCTGAGCGTGATCGCCTTCGACACCGAGGAAGACGCCCTGCGCATGGCCAACGACAGCGACTACGGCCTGGCTGCGGGCGTGTTCACCAGCGACCTGAGCCGCGCGCACCGCGTGGCGCGCAAGCTGCGCGCCGGCAGCGTGTGGGTGAACTACTGGGACGGCGGCGACATGACCGCGCCGTTCGGCGGCTACAAGCAGAGCGGCAACGGCCGCGACAAATCGCTGCACGCCTTCGAGAAGTACACCGAAGTGAAGGCCACCTGGATCAACCTCG
>DAORUD010000153.1:0-4587 GCA_035433005.1 Arenimonas sp.
AGCCCCGGTTCCAGCTGCCCGCGGGTGCGGTGGACGCGCACTGCCATGTCTTCGGGCCCGGCGCCGAGTTTCCCTACGCGCCGGAGCGCAAGTACACGCCCTGCGACGCCGGCAAGGCCGAGCTCTATGCGCTGCGCGACCACCTGGGCTTCGCCCGCAACGTGGTCGTGCAGGCCACCTGCCACGGCGCCGACAACCGCGCGATGGTCGATGCCTGCCTGAGCAGCGGCGGCAAGGCGCGCGGCGTGGCCACGGTCAAACGCTCGGTGACGGACGAAGAGCTGCAGGCCCTGCACAACGCCGGTGTGCGCGGCGTGCGCTTCAACTTCGTCAAGCGGCTGGTGGACTTCACGCCCAAGGACGAGCTGATGGAGATCGCCGGCCGCATCGGCCAGCTGGGCTGGCACGTGGTCATCTACTTCGAGGCGGTGGACCTGCCCGAGTTGTGGGACTTCTTCACCGCGCTGCCGACCACGGTGGTGGTGGACCACATGGGCCGCCCGGACGTGAGCAAGCCCATGAATGGAAACGATTTCGGCCCGGAGTTCGAGCTGTTCCTGAAGTTCATGCGCCAGCACCCGAACGTCTGGAGCAAGGTGAGCTGCCCGGAGCGCCTGTCCCTCACCGGCCCCAAGGCCCTCAATGGGGAGCAGGCGGCCTACCAGGACGTGGTGCCCTTCGCCCGCAAGGTGGTCGAGGAGTTCCCCGACCGCGTACTCTGGGGCACCGACTGGCCGCACCCCAACCTGAAGGACCACATGCCCGATGATGGCCTGCTGGTGGACTTCATCCCGCAGATCGCTCCGACCGCCGAGCTGCAGAAGAAGCTGCTGGTGGACAACCCGATGAAGCTGTACTGGCCGGACGAGGTCGCCTGACGACGGGCCGCGCCAGCAGGCAGCGCTGCCCGGATGGAACAAAAAGAGGAGACTTCACCATGCAAGCCACTTTCCCCGTGTCCACCTCGGCCGCCCTGGCCGCGGTGGCTCTGCTGGCAGGCTGCGCCGCCACCGGCCCGGACAACCGCCCGGATTCCGGCAAGTCGGTGGCACGCCTGGCGGCTGCCACGGGTGCCGCACTGAGCCGCTGCGAGGCGCTGGTCAGCCAGTTCCGCTTCGCTGACACCCTGCTGGACAGCGCCGCCGCGGTGGCGGCCGGTCCCGTCACGCCCAACGGCCATGCGGTCGCAGCGCACTGCCTGGTCAAGGGCAGGATGAAGCCGCGCAAGGGCAGCGATGGGCAGGACTACGCCATCGGCTTCGAGATGCGCCTGCCGCAGGCCTGGAACGGCCGCTTCTATCACCAGGCCAACGGCGGCATCGACGGTGTGGTGCACCCGGCGCTGGGCGCCCTGGGTGGCGGGCCGCTCACCGGTGCGCTGGCGCAGGGCTTTGCCGTCATCAGTTCGGACGCCGGACACACCGGGCGCCAGAACCCGCGCTTCGGCGCCGAGCCCCAGGCCCGCGCCGACTATGGCTACCAGGCGGTCGGGGCACTCACCCCGATGGCCAAGGCCCTGATCGCGGCGGCCTACGGCAAGGGGCCGGAGCGCTCCTACATCGGCGGCTGCTCCAACGGCGGGCGCCACACCCTGGTGGCCGCGGCCCGCTACGGCGACCAGTACGACGGCTACCTGGCCGGGGCGCCCGGCTATCGGCTGCCGAATGCGGCCCTGGCGCAACTCTGGGCGGCGCCGCAGTGGAAGGCCCTTGCGACGCCGGAGGCCGCTGTCGCGCATCCCTTTGCGCCCAACGTGCGCATCCCCGACCTCGGCAGCGCGCTCACCGCGGCCGAGCGGGCCACCGTCTCGCGCGCCATCGTCCAGCGCTGCGACGTGCTGGATGGCGCGCGCGATGGCATCGTTTCCGCCACCGCGGCCTGCCAGTCGGCCTTCGACCTGGCACGCGACGTGCCCACCTGCAGCAGTGAACGCAACGGGCAGTGCCTGAGCGAGGCGCAGAAGCGCCTGCTCACCCGTGTGCAGGCCGGCGGCAAGACGCCCGGCGGCCAGCCGATCTACAGCAGCTTCCCCTGGGACAGCGGCATCTCCGGAGCCAACTGGGCGCAGTGGAAGTTCGTCAACTCGCAGATCCTGGACCCCGGCGCGGGCTACATCTTCATGTCCCCGCCGCGCTCGGTGAACCCCTTCAACCTGGATGTCGAAGACGGCTACAAGGCGATCTACGCGGTGGATCCGGCCTTTGGTGAATCGGCCGACACCGTCATCACCCCGCCGGGCAAGGACAACCCGGCCAACCTGGCATCGCTGCGCAGCCGGGGCGCCAAGATGCTGGTCTTCCACGGCGTGAGCGATGCGATCTTCTCGCACGACGACACGGTGGCCTACATGCAGCGGCTCGACCGCGCGCTGGGCGGCCGCTCGGCCGACTTCGCACGCTACTTCCCGGTGCCCGGCATGGCGCACTGCAGTGGCGGCCCCGCCACCGACCAGTTCGATGCGCTGGCGCCGCTGGTGCGCTGGGTCGAACAGGGCGAGGCGCCCGCCGGTCTGAATGCCAGCGCCCGCGGTGCCGGCAACGCAGGAGGCGTGAATGCGGAAGTGCCCGCCGACTGGGCGCCGAACCGTGGTCGCACCCTGTGCCCCTGGCCCAGCGTGTCCACCTACAAGGGCAGCGGCAGCCTGGATGCCGCGGACAGCTTCATTTGCAAGGCCCCCTGACGGCGGCCGGAGAGAAACCATGGCACTCGACAAGCCTTACAAAGACATTCCCGGCACCCTCATCTTTGATGCCGAGCAGAGCCGCAAGGGCTACTGGATCAACCAGTTCTGCATGAGCCTGATGAAGGCCGCCAACCGCGAGCGCTTCAAGGCCGACGAGCGGGCCTACCTCGACGAGTGGCCGATGACCGAGGAGCAGAAGCAGGCCGTGATGGCACGCGATCTGAACTGGTGCATGCGCACCGGCGGCAACATCTACTTCCTGGCCAAGATTGGCGCCACCGACGGCAAGAGCTTCCAGTACATGGCCGCCACCATGACCGGCATGACTCAGGAAGAGTACATGGCCATGATGCTGGCCGGCGGCCGCTCTGCCGAGGGCAACCGCCGGCCCGGCGAGGACGGCGACGCCCAACCCCAGAACCAGCCCCAGGGCGCGGCAGGCCGCGCCGCCCGCGCCGCATCGGCACAGAAAGAGGAATCCTGAATGGCCCGCATCACCGCCTCCGTCTTCACCTCGCACGTGCCGGCCATCGGCGCGGCGCTGGACCTGGGCAAGACCCAGGAGCCCTACTGGCAGCCGCTGTTCGCCGGGTACGAGCCCAGCAAGGCGTGGATGAAGGAGAACACGCCCGACGTGGTCTTCCTGGTCTACAACGACCACGCCACCGCCTTCAGCCTGGAGCTGATCCCCACCTTCGCCATCGGCTGCGCAGCGGAGTTCAACCCCGCTGACGAGGGCTGGGGCCCGCGCCCGGTGCCTCAGGTCATCGGCCACCCGGACCTGGCCGCGCACATCACCCAGTCGGTGATCCAGGACGACTTCGACCTCACCATCGTCAACAAGATGGACGTGGACCACGGCCTGACCGTCCCGCTGTCGCTGATGTGCGGCCAGCCCGAGGCCTGGCCTTTCAAGGTCATTCCCTTCGCGGTCAACGTGGTGCAGTACCCGGTGCCCTCCGGCCGGCGCTGCTTCCAGATCGGCCAGGCCATCCGCCGCGCGGTGGAATCGTTCGACGAGGACCTGAACGTGCAGATCTGGGGCACCGGCGGCATGAGCCACCAGCTGCAGGGGCCGCGTGCCGGCCTGATCAACCGGGAGTGGGACAACGCCTGGCTGGACAAGCTGATCGACGATCCGAAGGGCTGCAGCGAGACGCCGCACATCGACTACGTGCGCGAGGCCGGCAGCGAAGGCATCGAGCTGGTGATGTGGCTGATCGCCCGTGGCGCGATGGCCGACGTGGCCGGCGGCCCGAAGCCGGTGGTCAAGCGCCGCTTCTACCATGTGCCCGCCTCCAACACCGCGGTGGGCCACCTGATCCTCGAGAACCCCGCCGCCTGACCCGGGCGACACAGAAGGAAAACACCCCATGAGCAGCAAGATCAAGGTCGCCCTGGCTGGCGCCGGCGCCTTCGGCATCAAGCACCTGGACGGCATCAGGAACATTGCCGACGTCGAGGTCATCTCCCTCATCAGCCGCGACCTGGACAAGACCCGGGAAACGGCCGACAAGTACGGCATCGGCCACGTCACCACCGACCTGGCCGACAGCCTGGCGCTGCCGGGGCTGGACGCGGTCATCCTCTGCACCCCCACTCAGATGCACGCCAGCCAGACGCTGGCCTGCCTGAAGGCCGGCAAGCACGTGCAGGTGGAAATTCCCCTGTGCGACGTCTACCGCGAAGGTCAGGAAGTGGCCGGGCTGGCCGCGCAGACTGGCAAGGTGGCCATGGTCGGCCACACCCGCCGCTTCAATCCCAGCCACCAGTGGGTGAACAACAAGATCGCTGCCGGCGAATTCAACATCCAGCAGATGGATGTGCAGACCTACTTCTTCCGCCGCAGCAACATGAACGCGCTGGGCCAGGCGCGCAGCTGGACGGACCACCTGCTGTGGCAC
>DAORUD010000154.1:0-4555 GCA_035433005.1 Arenimonas sp.
AAGCCGGTGGTCGGCTTCATCGCCGGCGCCTCGGCCCCGGCCGGCAAGCGCATGGGCCACGCGGGCGCCATCGCCTCGGGCGGGCAGGGCACGGCGGCCGGCAAGTTCGCCGCGCTGGAAAAGGCCGGCGTCACCACGGTGAAGTCGCCGGGCGACCTGGGCGCGGCCATCGCGGCCCGGCTGGCGGCGAAGAAGTAAGATTGCGCCAACGCGCCGTCCCGAAGGGCCGCCTCGCGCGGCCCTTCTTCGTTTCGGGCCCTTGCCGACATTGGAGTGACGTGTGAGTCGAAAGCTGCGAATCGCCCTGGCCCAGTTCGATTTCCCGGTCGGCGCCGTGCAGGCCAACGCCCGGCGCATCGCCGCGCTGGTCGCCCAGGCCCGCGACGAGCACGGCGCGGACCTGGTGCTGTTCCCCGAGCTGGCCGTGTCGGGTTACCCGCCCGAAGACCTGCTGCTGCGCCCGGCCTTCCTGGCCGCCTGCGAGCGCGCCCTGCACGACATCGCCAGCGCCTGCACCGGCATCACCGCCGTGGTCGGCTGGCCGCAGGCGGCGGGGCCGGTGGTGTACAACGCCGCCAGCGTGCTGCGCGACGGCGGTATCGAGCTGACGTACCGCAAGCGTGAACTGCCCAACTACGCCGTCTTCGACGAGCGGCGCTATTTCTCGGTCGACCCCGACGGCGGCGCCTGCACCTTCGACGTGGCCGGCGTGCGGGTGGGCCTGGTGGTCTGTGAGGACCTGTGGTTCGCCGAACCCCTGGCCGAAACCGCGGCGCTGGGCGCCGAGCTGGTGGTGGTGCCCAACGCGTCGCCGTTCGAGAGCGACAAGACCGCCCAGCGCGACTCCCTGCTGGCCCAGCGCGTGCAGGAAACCGGCGTGGCGCTGGCCTACCTCAACGCCGTCGGCGGCCAGGACGAACTGGTGTTCGACGGGGCCTCGGTGCTGGCCGACGGCGACGGCGGCGTACACCCCGCCGCGCGCGCCTTCGAGGACCAGTGGCTGGTGGCGGATTTCGACGCCGGCGCGCGCCGCTTCACGCGCCTGCAGTGGCCCGAGGAAACCGACGAAGGCCGTGAATCGCTGGCCTACCGCGCCATCGTCCGCGGCATCCGCGACTACTGCGGCAAGAACGGCTTCGACCGCGCCTGGCTGGGCCTGTCGGGCGGCATTGATTCGGGCCTGGTGCTGGCGCTGGCGGTGGACGCGCTGGGCGCCCGCAACGTCGCGGCCGTCCGGCTTCCGTCGCGCTACACCAGCGACCTGAGCAACGACCTGGCCGAGGAACAGGCGCGCCTGCTGGGCGTGCGGCTGGAAACCATCGCCATCGAAGCGCCGTTCCAGGGCTACCTGGATGCGCTGGCGCCGCTGTTCGACAACCTGCCGCCGGGCATCGCCGAGGAAAACCTGCAGTCGCGCAGCCGCGGTGCGCTGATGATGGCGCTGAGCAACCGCTTCGGCGGCCTGCTGCTCACCACCGGCAACAAGAGCGAATACGCCGTGGGCTACGCCACCATCTACGGCGACATGTGCGGCGGCTTCGCGCCCATCAAGGACCTCTACAAGACCGACGTGGTGGCGCTGTGCCGCTGGCGCAACGCGCAGTCGCCGGCCATCCCCGAGGTGGTGATCACCCGGCCGCCCTCGGCCGAGCTGCGCGAGAACCAGACCGACCAGGACTCGCTGCCGCCCTACGACGTGCTGGACGCCATCCTGGTGCGCTACGTGGACCAGGAGCGCTCGGCGGCCGAGATCGCCGCCGACGGCCACGCTCCGGAAACCGTGGAGCGCATCCTGAGGCTGGTGCGCACCAGCGAGTGGAAGCGGCGCCAGTCCGCGCCCGGCCCGAAGCTGTCGCGCCGCGCCTTCGGGCGCGAGCGTCGCTATCCCATCACGTCGGGCTGGCGGGACTGAAATGAATGTGGGAGGGCCTTCAGGCCCGATGCTTTCGCAGCATCGGGCCTGAAGGCCCTCCCACAGGATTCGCGGCGGGCTTACTTGCCGTCGAACGGGTTGATGCGGCTGAAGAAGCCTTCGCCCTCGGGCCAGCGGCTGCCGCGCAGGTAGGCGTGGTCGGGGTAGTTGGCCTCGAGCACCTTGCGGGCATCGGCGGCCAGGTCTTCCTGGCCCAGGCCGGTGTAGGCGGTGGCCATCAGGGCCAGCGCGTCGCCGTCGTACTCGCTCTGCGGGTAGGTCTGCAGCAGGTACTTGCCGCGGTTGGCGGCCGCCACGAAGGCTTCCTTGCGCAGGTAGTACAGGCCGACGTTGAACTCGTGCCTGGCCAGCAGGTTGCGCAGGTACACCATGCGCTGGCGGGCGTCGGGCGCGTAGCGGCTGTTCGGGTAGCGGCGCACCACGTCGGCGAAGTCGTTCAGGCTCTGGGTGGGGGCACCCAGGTCGCGGGCCGACATGTCCTGCCGGGCCAGGCGCAGCAGCAGGCCCGAGCTGCGGTCGAAGTTGACCAGCGCCTTGAGGTAGTAGGCGTAGTCAATGTGGCGGTGCGTCGGGTAGGTGCGGATGAAGCGGTCGATGGTGGACGTGGCTTCTTCGGTCTTGGACTGGCGGTACTGCACGTAGGCCAGTTCAAGCTGCGCCTGTTCGCTGTAGGCGCCGTACGGGAAGCGCGACACCAGGCGCTGGTAGTAGCGGCCGGCGCGGTCAAAGTTCTGGCTGTCCATGGACGCCTTGGCCGAGCTGTACATGGCCTCCACCGGCAGGGTTTCGGTTTCCGCCTCGCGGTCGCCGAACAGCTTGCCCAGGCTCTGGCAGCCGCCGAGGGCCACCGCGAGCATCAGGATCAGGAGAAAACGCGTCTTGCCGGTCAGTCGGGTCATCAGGATGGCGGGTCAGGGCGCTGCGGGCAGCGAGTTCGGGGATAATACCGGAAAGCCCGCTGTCGCCTCCATGAATGGGGGCGGGGGCCACCCCTGGCCCGACGAGACGCCCATGACCCCGCATTCCCAGACCGAAACCGAGCACGACGACAGCGAGCGCGAGCTGCTCGAAGCCACCATCCCCCTGGCCTCGGCCGGCCGCCGCTTCGACCAGGTGCTGGCCGAGCTGTTCCCCGACTTTTCCCGGTCCCGCCTCACCGAATGGGTGAAGGCCGGCGACGCCCTGCTCGACGGCCGGCTGGTCAAGCCCAAGGAAGCCGTGCGCGGCGGCGAGCCCGTCACCCTGTCGGTGCGCATCGAAGTGGAAACCGGCGAGGCCCTGCCCGAGGACATCCCGCTCGACATCCTCTACCAGGACGAAGACGTGCTGGTGGTCAACAAGCCCGCCGGCCTGGTGGTGCACCCCGGCGCCGGCAACCCGCGCGGCACCCTGGTCAATGCACTGCTGCACTTCGACGCCCGCCTGGCTGGCCTGCCGCGCGCGGGCATCGTGCACCGGCTGGACAAGGACACATCGGGCCTGATGGTGGTGGCCCGCACCCTGCGCGCCCACACGTCGCTGGTGGAACAGCTGTCGGGCCGCGAGGTGCATCGCCAGTACCTGGCCGTGGTGCAGGGCACGATGGTGGCCGGCACCACCATCCGCGCGCCCATCGGCCGCCACCCGACCGACCGCGTCCGCATGGCGGTGGCGAAGGAAGGCACGGGCCGCGACGCCGTCACCCACTACCGCGTGCGGGAAAAGTTCCGCGCCCACACGCTGGTGGAGTGCCGCCTGGAAACCGGCCGCACGCACCAGATCCGCGTGCACATGGCCCACGTGCGCCATCCCATCGTGGGCGACCCGCTTTACGGCGGCGCCTACCGCCAGCCCAAGGCCTGCACGCCCGAACTGGCCGCGCGCCTGCAGGGCTTCAAGCGCCAGGCCCTGCACGCCGAGAAGCTGACGTTCCGGCATCCGGTCAGCGGCGAACCGGTCACCACCGAGGCGCCCATGCCCGACGACATGCAGGGCCTGGTGCTGGACCTCCGCGTGGACACGGCCGCGGCCAAGAAGTAGGCCGCCCGTGACGGCGCCGGCCTGGATCGACGCCGACTGGCCCGCGCCGCCCGGCGTGCGCGGGCTCACCACGCTGCGCGGTGGCCCGGGCGTGTCGCCGCCGCCGTTCGACCGCCTGAACCTGGGGCTGCGCTGCGGCGACGACCCGGCGAATGCCCTGCGCAACCGCGCGCTGCTGGCGCAGTGGCTGGCGCTGCCGTCGCCGCCGCACTGGCTGCAGCAGGTGCACGGCACCGGCGTGCTGCGTTTCCAGGCCCCGCCGGAGGCGGGCGACGAACCGGTGGCCGATGCCGCCGTCACGTCGGTGCCCGGCGTGGTGCTGGCCATCCTCACCGCCGACTGCCTGCCGGTGCTGCTGGCCGCGCGCGACGGCCGCGAAATCGCCGCCGCCCACGCCGGCTGGCGCGGCCTGGCCGCGGGCACGCTGGAGGCCACGGTGGCCGCCATGCAGACCCCGGCGGCGGACCTGGTGGCGTGGCTGGGGCCGGCCGCGGGGCCGGCCGCCTATGAAATCGGCGAAGAAGTGCGCGACGCCTTCCTGCAGCACGACGCCGGCGCGGCCCACGCGTTCGTCGCCACCCGGCCGGGCCACTGGCTCGTGGA
>DAORUD010000155.1:0-4539 GCA_035433005.1 Arenimonas sp.
TGGTTGTCCATCACGTCGAAGTGCACCCAGTCGGCGCCGGCCTTGAGCACGTTGTCCACTTCCTCGCCCAGCCTGGCGAAGTTGGCGGAAAGGATGGACGGAGCGATCAGGCAGGGCGTCATGGCGGACCTCAGGAGGATTTGCGCAGTTTCTGGATGCGCTCGTACGCGGCGTTGATTTCGCGGGCCTTGTCCTCGGCCTGCAGGCGCAGGTCGTCGGCGGCGCCCACCAGGCGGTCGGGATGGTACTGGGCGATCAGGCGGCGGTAGGCGCGCTCGACCTCGCCGTCGCTGGCGTCGTCGCGCAGGCCCAGCACCGCGTAGGGGTCGTACTTCTTCGGCCGGAGCCAGTCGGCGTCGAAGGCATGGCCGATCAGCAGGCCGATCAGGGCGCCGGCCGGGTGGCGCATCAGCAGATAGCCGGCCACGAAGCCCAGCAGCTTTCCGTACCACCTCATCGCGACTCTCCCCTCACGAAGCCGGGCTGGGCGGCGTACCACGCGGCCAGGGCCTGGATGTCCCGGGGCTGCAGGGTGTTGGCCAGGCTGGTCATGGGCACGTGCTGGCGCTTGCCGCTGCGGTAGTCGGACAGCGCGCGCTCGAGGTACTGGCGGTCCTGGCCGCCCAGGTGCGGCGTGCCGGGGGTGCGGCTGGTGCCGTCCACGCCGTGGCAGGCCGAACACAGCCCCAGCTTGGCCGGCCGGGCCGGTGCGGCATGCGAAGGGGCGGCCACCAGGCTGGCGAACAGGACCAGGCTGGCCGGGAAAGTCAGGGCGGGCGTGTGCATGGCGCGAGTTTACCAGCCCGCCCGGTGCCGACGGCGTCATGGCCCGCCCCGCGCCGCGGGCGCCCGACTTACAATGGCGGCCCCCGCGCCCGCGAGCCCCGACGTGCCCACGACCCTGCACACCTCCGACCTGCCCGGCCTGCCGCTGATCCACCGCGGCAAGGTCCGCGACGTCTACGAACTGCCCGGCAACCGCCTGCTGATGGTGGCCACCGACCGGCTGTCGGCCTTCGACGTGGTGCTGCCCGACCCGATCCCGGGCAAGGGCGAGATGCTGTGCCAGATCAGCAATTTCTGGTTCGACAAGACCGCCCACCTCATCCCCAACCACCTCACCCACGAAGACGTGGCCGGCGTGCTGCCGGCGGGCGTGGACCTGGCGCTGTACGCGCGCCGCTCGGTGGTGACCAGGAAGCTCAAGCCGGTGCCGGTGGAATGCATCGCGCGCGGCTACCTGATCGGCAGCGGCTGGAAGGACTACCTGCGCACCGGCGGCGTCTGCGGCATCGCCCTGCCCGCCGGCCTGCAGCAGGCGCAGCAGCTGCCCGAGCCCATTTTCACGCCGTCCACCAAGGCCGCCGTGGGCGACCACGACGAGAACGTCAGCTTCGCCGCCGTGGTGGACCTGGTCGGTGCCGAGCTGGCCATGCAGGTGCGCGACGCCACGCTGGCCATCTACCGGTTCGCGGCGGCCTACGCGGCCGAACGCGGCATCATCATCGCCGACACCAAGCTCGAGTTCGGCCTGGACGAGCACGGCGTGCTGCACGTGATGGACGAGATGCTGACGCCCGACTCGTCGCGCTTCTGGCCGGCCGACCAGTACCGCGTGGGCATCAGCCCGCCCAGCTACGACAAGCAGTTCGTGCGCGACTACCTGGAGACGCTGGACTGGAACAAGACCGCGCCCGGCCCCCGCGTGCCGGCCGACGTGATCGAGGGCACGCGCCTGAAATACGCCGAGGCGCTGGACCGCCTGGCGGACCTGCGCCTGGACTGATGCCGGGCCGCGGGTGCGGGATTATGATGGGGCGTCACCCACGCCCCAGCGGAGAACGGCCATGGCCACGACCCCCGATGCACTGACCACGCCCGACCCGCGCCGGCCGATCGACCGCTGGCTTTTCAGCTACGCGGGCGACCACGTCAACCCCACCAACCAGCGCATCCACCTGGTGTGCGTGCCGGCCATCGTCTGGTCGGTCACCGCGGCGCTGTGGGTGGTGCCGGTGCCCACCGGGCTGGTGCAAACCGGCTTCTGGATGGGCCTGGCGATGTTCCTGGCCATGGCCTGGTACTGGCGCCTGTCGCGGCCGCTGGCGGCCGGCGTACTGGTGTTCTTCACCGGCTTCGGGTTCGCCAACCACGCGCTGTCGCTGGCGCTGGGCATGCAGGGCCTGCTGTGGCTGGCCATCGGCGTGTTCGTGGTGGCCTGGATAGGCCAGTTCATCGGCCACAAGATCGAAGGCCGCAAGCCCAGCTTCTTCACCGACCTGAGCTACCTGCTGGTCGGGCCGCTTTGGACGCTGGGCAAGCTGTACCGCAAGTTGGGCTGGTCGTACTGATCAAGAAAAAGCCGCGGGCGCCGGAGCGCCCGCGGCCGGTTTCAAGGCATCAACCCGCCGCGCCGGCCAGGCCGGCCGCGCCCAGGCCGATCACCAGGCCCAGCACCACGCTGGCGATGATGGCCAGCACCACCATCACCACCAGGTACAGCAGCGACACCAGGCAGGAGCGGCCGTAGCCGATGGCCTGGCCGTCGGGCTGCTTGATCAGCAGGTTCACGAACAGCGCCGTGATGAACAGGCTGGCCAGCAGGCTGATGCCCATCAGGCCCAGCGAGGCCATCATCGCGCCGGCCATCGCGGCCTCGTCGCCGCCCGCCATCGCGGCGGCATTGCTGCCCACGCCCATCACCATGGTCAGCACGATGTTGACCACGAAGCCGGCCACCATCGCCAGGAACACCACCAGCACCGACTTGCCGTAGCCGGGCGAGAAGCCCTGCAGCAGTCGCACCGTGAACTTGAGCACGAGCCCGCCGATCAGCAGGCCCGCCACGCCCATCACCAGCATTGCCACGAGGATCATTCCTCCGAAGGCTGCCATCTGTTCCATTGTCTTTCCCCTATTGATTTGTATGCGTCTGGCGCCCGCCGACTCTGCCCGAGCCCGCCGCCAGCGGCAAGCCATTGACCGCGGCCGGCGCGATATGGCCGATAATCGCCCGACGTTCCCACGGCCCCCGCCATGCCCCTGCGTGACCTCCTGCTGGCCCTGCTGGTGTGCCTGGTGTGGGCCGGCAACTTCCTGACGTCGGCGCTGGCGCTGCGCGACATGCCGCCGCTGCTGTTCACCGGCCTGCGGCTGGCGGTGCTGGCCCTGCTGCTGGCCGCCTTCCTGCGGCGCCCGGCCAAGGGCCAGTGGCCGCGCCTGCTGGTGATTTCGCTGTGCGTGGGCGTGCTGCACTTCGGCCTGAGTTTCTGGGCGCTGAAGCTGGCCGGCAACCTGTCGTCGCCGGCCATCGTGATGCAGAGCTACGTGCCCATGTCGGTGCTGCTGGCCTGGGGCCTGCTGGGCGAGCGCTTCGGCTGGCGCACCGGGGCGGCGGTGGCGCTGAGCTTCGGCGGCGTGCTGGTGCTGGGCTTCGACCCGCTGGTGCTGGCCAACCCGGCGTCGCTGCTGATGATGCTGGTGTCGGCGTTCTTCCTGGCGCTGGGCACGGTGCTGATGCGCGGGCTGGGCGGCGTCAGCCGCTACGGCATGCAGGCGTGGACGGCGGTGATCGGCGTGGGCCCGCTGCTGGGGCTGAGCCTGTGGCTGGAGCCGGGTGGGTTCGCTTCGCTGGGCACGCTGGGCTGGGTGCCGTGGTTCGGCATCCTGTACGCGGCGGTGGCGGCGTCGCTGGTCGGGCACGGCATCTACTACTCGCTCATCCAGCGCCACCCGGTGGCGAAGGTGATGCCCTGGCTGCTGCTGACGCCGCTGCTGGCGATGGGCCTGGGCATCGCGTTCTTCGGCGACCGCCCGGGCCCGAAGCTGTGGCTGGGCGGGGCGATGGTGCTGGGCGGCATCCTGGTGATCGCGCTGCGCACGCAAGCCAAGGCGCGCACCGCCCCGGTGGCCGAAGACCTCTGAGCCGGCGCCACTGCCTGGTCCTTGCGCGTATCGATCCGGACCAAGGCCCGGCATTGTTCTCGCCGACCTCGCTGGGCTAACCTGGTCCTGGCACTTCTCGCATGCGCGCTTCCCGCGCGCGTCCCTTCGGACGCGATACGGGGCCGCCTGGCCAGCGTGGAAGGTGGCCAGAGTGAGAGAGCGATCCGCCCGGCGGCGGGTGTGGGTTCCTGGCGCGCACATCGACACATCAGGTATCAACCCGAGCCCAACGCTTGCCCCCCCTCCACAGCCCAGGGCAGTTTCCGTAGCCCGGGGCACCATCCAAAAGGCCAGGCCGGCCTCCAATGCTCGGGCACCATCCAACGCTCAGCGCACTAGCCAATGCGCATTTGATTCCCTTAGTCGACTTACCGGCGTCGGGCACTCGCTCGTCAGCGTGGCCAGCGGAGATGGAGCTGCGGCTGACCGCAACGCCACTCCCTTGGCCTGTTGCTCCGTTGTGCCTGCCTCGAACCCACACCCGCCGCCGGGCGGATCGCTCTCGCAATCTGGCCACCTTCCACTCTGGCCAGGGCGCGCCGTATCGCGTCCGGAGGGACGCGCGCGATTGACGCGGGGCAAGAAAGTGCCAGG
>DAORUD010000156.1:0-4445 GCA_035433005.1 Arenimonas sp.
ATGCCGGCATTGGTGAACAGCAGGGTCGGGTCGTTGCCCGGAACGAGCGGGCTGGAGGGGACGACCTCATGGCCCTTGGAGCGGAAGAACTCGAGGAAATCGCGGCGGATGGCGTTGCTGGTCTTGGTCATGGACGGCGAGGGGCTCTGGAATCTCAGGGTGCAAGATTACCAGCCCGCAGGCCGCCGACGGCGCGCCCGGGCTCAGTCGTCCGCGTCGAATCCATCGTCCGGGCGGGCCCGAACAGCCGCGTAGGTGCAGCCTTGGTCGAAGCCCCGGCGCAGCAGGAAATCGACGGCCTTGCGGCGCCGGGCCGGGTCGGCCAACTGTTCGGGCCGGAAGCGCTTGTCCACCAGCGAGCGGGCGGACTGGGCCCAGTCGGTCTCACACTGCTCCAGCGCGGCCTCCACCTGGTCGCGGCTGAGCCCGTGCCCGGCCAGCTCCTGGCGGATGCGGACCGGGCCATAGCCCGAAGCGGCGCGGTCGCGGGCGAACGAGGCCGCGAACCGGTCGTCGTTCTGGTAGCCCAGGCCCGCCAGCTTCTCGACGGCGGCCTCGGCCTCGGCCGGGTCGGCACCCCGGAGTGCGAGCTTTCGCTTGAGGTCCCGGCGGGAGTGCTCCCGCCGGACCAGCAGTTCCATGGCCTTCTGGGTGGGGTCGGGCACAGCCCGCGGGGATCGCCCGCCGTGGCTCATGAACCCGCCCCGCCCAGCCGGCGCATGCTCAGGCCTCGACGGCGGCGTCGGAGTTCTCTTCACCGATCACCAGGCCGGGAACGAACTTGTCGCGCAGCTTGGACTCCAGGTCCTGGGCGATGGCCGGGTTCTCCTTCAGCCACTGGCGCACGTTCTCCTTGCCCTGGCCGATGCGCTCGCCGTTGTAGCTGTACCAGGCGCCGGCCTTCTCGATCAGCTTGGCGTCCACGCCCATCTCGATGATCTCGCCCTCGCGGCTGATGCCGAAGCCGTACAGGATCTCGGTGACGATGACCTTGAACGGCGGCGCCATCTTGTTCTTGACCACCTTGATCTTGGTCTGGTTGCCGATGATTTCCTCGCCCTTCTTCACCGCGCCGATGCGGCGGATGTCCAGGCGCACCGAGGCGTAGAACTTGAGCGCGTTGCCGCCGGTGGTCACTTCCGGGCTCTGGCCCGGCATCATCATGCCGATCTTCATGCGCAGCTGGTTGATGAAGATGACCATGCAGTTGCTGCGCTTGATGTTGCCGGTGAGCTTGCGCAGGGCCTGGCTCATCAGGCGGGCCTGCAGGCCCGGCAGCTGGTCGCCCATCTCGCCCTCGATTTCGGCGCGCGGGGTGAGCGCGGCCACGGAGTCGACCACCACCATGTCCACCGAGTTCGAGCGCACCAGCATGTCGGCGATTTCCAGCGCCTGCTCGCCGGTGTCGGGCTGGCTGACCAGCAGGTCGTCGATGTTCACGCCCAGCTTGACCGCGTAGGTGGGGTCGAGGGCGTGTTCGGCGTCGATGAAGGCCGCCGTGCCGCCGGCCTTCTGGCACTCGGCGATGGCCTGCAGGGTAAGCGTGGTCTTGCCCGAGGACTCCGGACCGTAGATTTCGATGACCCGGCCCTTGGGCAGGCCGCCGATGCCCAGCGCGATGTCGAGCATCAGCGAACCGGTGCCGATGACCTCGGCCGGCTCGGTGCTCTTGTCGCCCATGCGCATGACCGTGCCCTTGCCGAACTGCTTCTCGATCTGGCTCAGGGCCGCGGCGAGGGCGCGCTTCTTGTTGTCATCCATGGTCTTGTTCCTCGGGGTTCGTGTTGGGTTGCCGCTAGGTTAGTGGGTGCGTGTCTCACGGGCTGAGAAGCGGCACGGGACATTGAATCTGCCTGCTCCGGCGGCGCCGCGACAGCCGGAGCCGTCTCGTTGCGCTGTAGGGAAAACGACCGGCAGGCGGGCGATTTTCCCCAGCCGGACTCAACGGTTCGGCCGGACCAGGCCGCAGTACAGGCCCTCGATGGCGAAATCCTGGTCGGGCTTGACCACGATGGGCGCGAAATCGGGATTGCGCGGCAGCAGGCGGATGGCGTCTCTGCCGATTTTCAGCAGCTTGACGGTGATTTCGTCGTCAATGCGAGCCACCACGATCTGGCCGCTGCGTGCGTCGCTGGTGCGGTGCACGCCGATGAGGTCGCCGTGCAGGATGCCTTCGTCGCGCATCGAGTCGCCCTTCACCTTGAGCAGGTAGTCGGGCGCCGGCTGGAAGAACACCCGGTCGAGCAGGACCATGTCGTGCAGGCCGGCGTCGGCGCCGATGGGCAGGCCCGCGGCGACCTGGCCCAGGACCGGCAGGCGGAGGAGATCGTCCCCGGTCGCCGGGACGAGGTCGGCGGCCGGGGACGATACAAGACGGATGCCGCGCGCCTGGCCAGGCACGCGGCGGATGGCGCCGGCCTGCTCCAGGGCTTCGAGGTGGTACTGGGCCGCGCGCACGCCCTTGAACCCGAAGGCGTGGGCGATTTCGACCTGGGAGGGCGGCACGCCGTCGGCGTCGATGCGCTCGGCGATCATGGCCAGGATGGCTTGCTGGGTGTCGGTGATGTTCATTAGTAGTAATACTACTAACGACCCCACCCCGCCTGTCAAGCCCCTACGCGGCGAGCTTGAGCAATCCCTGCAGGGAGGCCTCGACGGTCTGCCGGCGCACCGCCTCGCGGTCGCCGTCGAAGTGGAACAGTTCGGCCTTGGGATAGCCGCCGCGGCGCTTCCAGCCGATCCACACCGTGCCCACGGGCTTGTCGGCCGTGCCGCCGCCCGGGCCGGCGATGCCGGTGACCGCCACGGCGATGCTGGCGCCGGACGTCACCAGGGCACCCGACACCATTTCCATCACGGTTTCGCGGCTGACCGCGCCGTGTTCGGTGAGCGTCTCGGGGCGCACGCCCAGCAGTGCCTGCTTGGCCTCGTAGCTGTAGGCCGCCATGCCGCAGTCGAACCAGGCCGAACAGCCCGGGATGTCGGTGATGGTCTTGGCAATCCAGCCGCCGGTGCAGCTTTCCGCGGTGGCCAGCATGAGGTGGCGGGCCTGCAGCGCCACGGCCACCTGTTCGGCCAAGGCATGCAGCGCGCTGTCGTCGGGCAGGGTTTGGGCATCCATGGCCGCTAGACTATAGGGCCACCCCCGCCTTTGCCATCCGGATGTCCGTCTCGGAAACCCCCGCCCACACCCCGCTGATGAAACAGTTCTTCGCCGCCAAGGCGGAGCATCCGGACATCCTGCTGTTCTTCCGGATGGGCGATTTCTACGAACTTTTCTACGACGACGCCCGCAAGGCCGCACGCCTGCTCGACATCACGCTGACCCAGCGCGGGGCGTCGGCCGGTGCGCCGATCCCGATGGCAGGCGTGCCGGTGCACGCAATGGAAGGCTACCTGGCGCGGCTGGTGGCGCTGGGCGAATCGGTGGCCATCTGCGAACAGATCGGCGACCCGGCGCTGGCCAAGGGCCTGGTGGAGCGCAAGGTGGTGCGCATCGTCACGCCGGGCACCGTCACCGACGAGGCGCTGCTGCAGGAGCGCCGCGACACGCTGCTGGTGGCGGTGTCGCGAGGCAAATCGCACTACGGCATCGCCTGGGCCGACCTGGCCGGCGGCCGCTTCCTGGTGTCGGAAGTCGCCAACGAAGACCAGCTCGCCGCGGAGCTCGCGCGCCTGGACCCGGCCGAACTGCTGCTCCCCGACGAAGACGGCTGGCCGACCGCCGTCACCACCCTGCCCGGCCTGCGCCGCCGCCCGCCGTGGGGCTTCGACGCCGATGCCTGCCGGCGCCAGCTGCTGCGCTTTTTCCAGCTGCACGACCTCACCGGCTTCGGCCTCGAGGACCGCCCACTGGCGATCTCCGCCGCCGGCGCCCTGCTGGCCTACGTCGAGGAAACGCAGAAGCAGCGCCTGCCGCACCTGACCTCCATCGCCTTTGAATCGGCCGACGACGGCATCGCGCTCAACGCCGCCACACGCCGCCACCTCGAGCTCGACAGCCGCACCGACGGCCGCACCGAACACACCCTGCTGGGCGTATTGGATGCCAGCGTCAGCCCGATGGGCGGGCGCCTGCTGCGCCGCTGGCTGAACCGCCCGCTGCGCGACCGCGCGGTGCTGGGCCAGCGCCACCACGCCGTGGCCACGCTGATGGACGGCAGCGCGCACGAAAGCCTGCGCGAGCGCTTCCGCGGCCTGGGCGACATCGAGCGCATCCTTTCGCGCGTGGCCCTGCGCTCGGCGCGGCCGCGCGACCTGTCCACGCTGCGCGACGGCCTGGGCATGCTGCCCGACCTGCGCGCGCTGCTGGCGCCACTCGATTCCCCGCGCCTGGCCGCGCTGTCGGCCGAGCTGGGCGAACACGCCGGCGACGCGGCCATGCTGGCGGCCGCGATCATCCCGCAGCCGCCGGTGCTGCTGCGCGACGGCGGCGTCATCGCCGA
>DAORUD010000157.1:0-4432 GCA_035433005.1 Arenimonas sp.
TGATCGACCGCCTCAACGCCGACCCGGCCATCCACGGCATCCTGGTGCAGCTGCCGCTGCCGGGCAACCGCGACGCCAACTGGCTGATCCATCGCATTGACCCGCGCAAGGACGTGGACGGTTTCCATCCGGAGAACGTTGGCCACCTGGCGCTGCGCCAGTTCGGCCTGCGGCCCTGCACGCCGCGCGGCGTCACCACGCTGCTGGCCTACACCGACCGCCCCGTGCGCGGCCAGAGCGCCACCGTGGTGGGCGTGAGCAACCACGTCGGCCGGCCGATGGTGCTCGAACTGCTGATCGCCGGCTGCACCACCACCAGCTGCCACAAGTTCACCCCGCGCGACGTGCTGGAGCGCCACGTGCGCGAAGCCGACATCCTGGTGGTGGCCGTGGGCCGCCCGGGCCTGGTGCCCGGCGAGTGGGTGAAGCCCGGCGCGGTGGTGATCGACGTGGGCATCAACCGGCTGGACGACGGCCGCCTGGTGGGCGACGTGGGCTTCGACGCTGCTGCCGGGCGCGCCTCGTGGATCACCCCGGTGCCCGGCGGCGTCGGCCCCATGACGGTGGCCACGCTGATGCAGAACACGCTGGAGGCCGCCGAGGCCTTCGACGCCGTCGCCGTCGCGAAACAATGACGCGGCACTCTCGAGACTCATGCCAATGACCCTTCCCCCTGTCCGCCGGCTGGCCTGCCTGGCCGCGCTTTCGGCCCTGGTGTTCGCTGCGGGCTGCGCCTCCCTGGTCGGCAAGGCCAGCGACAGGCTGGCCGCGCAGCTGGGCAGCGCCGTCACCAACAGCAACGACCCCGCCACGGTGCGCGACGGCCTGCCGGCCTACCTGCTGCTGATGGATGGCCTGGTCGAAGGCCAGTCGCCGGGCGACAAGCGCAACGCGTCGCTGCTGTTCGCCGCCGCGGAGCTCAACGGCGCCTACGCCGGCAACTTCACCGGCGGCGACCGCGAGCGCGCCAAGCGGCTGGCGGCGAAGGCGCTGGACTACGCGCGCCGCGGCACCTGCGTCCAGGACAAGACCCTGTGCGCGGCGATAGACAAGGACGTGGACACCTTCCATGCCGCCGTCGCGGCCGCCCCGGCCGGCAACATCGCGGGCCACTACGCGCTGGCCGCCGCCTGGGTCGGGTTCCTGCAGGCCAACAGCGAAGACTGGGGCGCCATCGCCGACCTGCCCAAGATCGAAGCGCTGCTGGCCCGCGTGGTCGCCACCGATCCCGGCCACGCCCGCGGCATGCCGCGCGTCTATCTGGGCGTGCTGAACTCGCTGCGTCCCGAGGCCCTCGGCGGCAAGCCCGACGTGGCCCGCAGCCACTTCGAAGCGGCCATCGCCATGAGCCAGGGCCGCAACCTCTACGCCAAGACGCTGATGGCGGAGTATTACGCGCGCCTGGTGTTCGACCAGGCGCTGCACGACCGCCTGCTGTCCGAAGTGCTGGCCGCCGACCCGGCCGAGCCCGGCTTTACGTTGACCAACGTGCTGGCCCAGGAGCGCGCGAAGGCGCTCGTGGATTCCGGCAAGGATTATTTCTGAGCGCCATTCCGCCAAGGACAACCCGCATGACCAGGCTGCTTTTCTCCGCCCTGCTGTCGCTGCTGCTGGCCACGCCCGCCGCCGCGCAGGTGATCAAGATCGCCACGCTGGCGCCCGACGGCTCGGCCTGGATGCGCGAACTGCGCGCGGCGGCCGCCGAGGTCAAGCAGGGCACCGCTGGCCGCGTGGACGTGAAGTTCTACCCCGGCGGCGTGATGGGCAACGACGCGGTGGTGCTGCGCAAGATGCGGCTGGGCCAGCTGCAGGGCGGCGTGCTGACCTCCAGCGAGCTGTCGCTGGTCTACCCCGACGCCACCGCCTACAGCCTGCCGTTCCTGCTGGGCAGCTGGGACGACGTGGCGCGCGTGCGCGCCAGCGTCGACCCGCTGCTGGCGAAGGGCTTCGAACAGCGCGGCATCCGCATGCTGGGCGTGTCGGGCCTGGGCTTCGCCTACTTGATGAGCGACCGGCCGCTGCGCACCCGCGCCGACATGGATGGCATCAAGCTGTGGATCCCCTCCAACGACAACATCGCCGCGCGCACCTTCAAGATGGGCGGCATCAGCACCATCCCGCTGCCCTTGGGCGACGTCTTCACCAGCCTGCAGACCGGGCTGGTGGACACCGTGGTGAACACCCCCAGCGGCGCCATCGTGCTGCAGTGGCACGGCAAGGTGAAGCACATGGTGGATCTGCCGCTCACCTTCGTGGTCGGTTACCTGGTGCTGGACGAGAAGGCCTGGAAGAAGATTGCTCCCGCCGACCAGGCCGTGCTGTCCGCGGCCTTCGCCGGCGCCGGCAAGCGCATGGACGCCAGCATCCGCCGCGACGACGCCGCCGCACTGGCGGCGATGAAGAAGCAGGGCACCGTGCTGGCTCCGATGGACCCGGCCGAAGCCCAACGCTGGCGCACCCTTGGCGCCCGGGTCACGGCCGAGATGGAGGCCGAGAAAGCCATCTCGCCCGACATCCTGGCGGCCATCCGCCGCGCGCTGGCCCAACCCAAGGCGCCCTGATGCGCGCACGCTGGCTCCGCCGCCTGCACCGGGCCGAGGACGGGCTGCTGGCGGCGCTGCTGGGTTCGCTGCTGTTGCTGTCGGTGGCGCAGATCGTGCTGCGGGTGGCGTTCGACGCCGGCATGCCGTGGGCCGAGCCGGTCAGCCGGGCCGGCGTGCTGTTCCTGGCTTTGCTGGGCGCGCTGGGCGCCACGCGTTCGGGCAAGCACATCGCCATTGACGCCCTGCCTCGCTTCCTGCCGCCCCGCCCGCGGCGGGTGGTGTGGGCGGTTTCGCAGGTCGCGGCCGCCATCCTCTGCCTGGCGCTGGCGTGGCTGGGCTGGGGCATGGTGGCGATGGAGCGCGAAGCGCCGGTGCCGTTCGTGGCGGGCGTTCCGAGCTGGGTGCCGATGCTGGTGGTGCCGCTGGGCTTCGGCCTGATGGGGCTGCGTTTCCTGGTGGCGGCCTGGATCGAGCCGCCCGAGGCTGCGCTGATGGGCGTCGAACCGTGACCCTGGCGCTGGGTCTGCTGCTGATCGCGCTGCTGGCGGCGCTGGGCATGCCGCTGTTCGCGGTGATCGCGGCCATCGCCCTGCTGGGTTTCCACCTGGCCGACTACGACCTGATCGTGGTCACGGTGGAAATCTACCGGCTGGGCGACATGCCCGGCCTGATCGCGATTCCCCTGTTCACGCTGGCGGGCTACCTGCTGGGCGAAAGCCGCGCGCCCAAGCGCCTGGTGCGGCTGTCGAACGCGCTGCTGGGCTGGCTGCCCGGCGGGCTGGCCATCGTGGCCATCGTCGCCTGCGCGTTCTTCACCGCCTTCACCGGCGCATCTGGCGTCACCATCGTGGCGCTGGGCGCGCTGCTGTACCCGGCGCTGCGCCAGGCCGGCTACGACGAGCGCTTCAGCCTGGGCCTGGTCACCGCCGGCGGCTCGCTGGGCCTGCTGTTCGCGCCCTCGCTGCCGCTGATCCTGTATGGCTTCGTGGCCGGGCAGATGGGCACTGACCCGGCCGTGACCATTCCCGATCTGTTCGTGGCCGGCGTGGTGCCCGGCCTGCTGATGGTGGCGATGCTGTCGGCCTATGCGATGTGGGTGGGCCAGGGCATCACCCGGGCGCGCCATCGCTTCGAAGGCCGCGAGCTGTGGCTGGCGCTGAAGGAAACCGCCTGGGAGCTGCCGCTGCCGTTCATCGTGCTCGGCGGCATCTACTCGGGCGAGCTGGCCGCGAGCGAAGCGGCGGCTGTGACGGCACTTTATGTTCTTGTCGTAACTGTCTTTGTCAAAAGGGAAATTTCCCTTTCGAAACTGCCGGAAGTGATGGCCGATTCGATGCGTTTGGTGGGTGCCATCCTGCTGATCCTGGGCGCGGCGCTGGCGCTGTCGAACTGGCTGGTGGACCAGGAAGTGCCCACCCGGCTGTTCGAAAGCCTGCGCCAGCACGTCCACAGCCCCTGGGTTTTCCTGCTGCTTCTCAACCTGTTCCTGCTGGTGGTGGGCATGCTGCTGGACATCTTCTCGGCCATCGTCATCCTCACGCCGCTGCTGTTGCCGGTCGCGGCGGGCTTCGGCATCCACCCCGTGCACCTGGGCGTGGTGATGCTGGCCAACCTGCAGCTGGGGTACTTCACGCCGCCGGTGGGCATGAACCTGTTCATCGCCTCGTACCGGTTCGGCCAACCGCTGACCACGCTGGTGCGCGCCTGCGTGCCGTTCTTCCTGGTGCTGGCCGCGGCGGTGGCCCTGATCACGTGGTGGCCGGCGCTGTCGCTGGGCCTGCTCTGACGCGCACTGTGCAGGAGGGCCTTCAGGCCCGATGCCCTTGGCCAGAAAGCATCGGGCCTGAAGGGCCTCCTACAAGGGGGCGGGACAGGGGGAGGGGGCAGGG
>DAORUD010000158.1:0-4367 GCA_035433005.1 Arenimonas sp.
TGTCGGCGGTGTCGCGCACCACCTCCATCTCGAATTCCTTCCAGCCCAGCACCGACTCTTCCACCAGCACTTCGCCGGTGGGCGAGAGCTCGAGGCCGCGCTTGCAGATCTCGATCAGCTCTTCGCGGTTGTAGGCGATGCCGCCGCCGCTGCCGCCCAGGGTGAAGGACGGGCGGATGATGGTCGGGTAGCCCACCGTGGCCTGGATGCGGATGGCCTCGTCCAGCGAGCGCGCCACTTCGGCCTTCGGGCACTCCAGGCCGATCTCGCGCATGGCCACGCGGAACAGCTCGCGGTCCTCGGCCATGCGGATGGCTTCGCGCGAGGCGCCGATCAGCTCGACGCCGTACTTTTCCAGCACGCCCGCGTCGGCCAGGTCCAGGGCGCAGTTGAGCGCGGTCTGGCCGCCCATCGTCGGCAGCAGCGCGTCCGGCTTTTCCTTGGCGATGATGCGCTCCACCGTGGCCGGGTTGATGGGCTCGATGTACACCGCGTCGGCCATGTCCGGGTCGGTCATGATGGTGGCGGGGTTGGAGTTCACCAGCACCACCCGGTAGCCCTCGTCGCGCAGCGCCTTGCAGGCCTGCGCGCCGGAGTAGTCGAACTCACAGGCCTGGCCGATGACGATCGGGCCGGCGCCAATGATGAGGATGGACTTCAGGTCGGTACGCTTGGGCATGGGATTACTCGGGAATAGCGGGGGAAAAGCCGCAGTGCCGCGGCGGCGGGGGTGCGATCACTTGAGCAGCTGGGGGTCCACGCGGCAGGTGCGCAGGGCGCGCTGCAGCAGCATGCCCGCAAGGTCACCGCCCACCTTCTCGCCGGCCGCCTCGTTCTCGGCCTCGGACTTGTCCAGGTCCAGCGCCTCGCCGAAGCCCGCCAGCTCGCGCAGGCCGGCAGCGCCCGGGTCGCTGAACACTTCCATGAAGGCGGTCAGCTGTTCCGGCGTGGCGTCGGCCAGCACGACTTCGGGGTTGACCTCGACGCCGGTGCGCTCGCCTTCGGCGCCGGCGATCACCAGCTTGCCGAACAGCGCCGCGCCGCCGCCCTCGAGCAGGGCCAGGTCTTTGTCAACGCGGTCGGGGTTGTTGACCGCATAGGCGGTGACCAGGGGCAACTGGTAGCGGCGGTAGCCGGCCGACGACAGCTCGCCGCGCAAGCAGGCCAAGGCTCCGGCGTCCACCCGGTCGGCGGCGCCGGTGAGCGGCCAGGTCGGATCCTGCGAAGCCAGCATGTCGAACACCTGGCCGAACGGCATCATCTCGACCATCGCGTCCAGCAGGCGCTCGATCTTGGCGCCCTGCCCCGCACCAGCCGAAGCCAGGGCCAGCGGCGAAGCCAGCACCAGGCTGGCGGCGAACATCAGGGAACACAGGAATCGCTTCATGGCGTGGCCTCAGGGCGACGTGGACGGCGAAGTGGCGCCGATGTGCTTGTCCAGGAACGCCTCCATCTTCGTGTAGAGGTCCACCTGGTTCTGGTAGTCGTAGAAGCCGTGGCCTTCCTTGTCTTCGACCACGGTGACTTCGGGCGGTCGGCCGGCCTGCTCCAGCCGCTCGCGCAGCAGGTTGTACTGGCTGATCGGCACGCGCCGGTCCTTGGCGCCCTGCACCAGCATCACCGGAACCCGGATCTTGTCCACGTTGAAGGCCGGCGACTGGGCCTGCTGCTCCGCGAGCGTCTCGGGCATCACCCGGTTGAGGAAATTGACGCCGGTCTCGTCCTCGGGGATGTCGCCGTCCTTGAACATCAGCGGCAAGCTGTAGACGCCGACGTAGCCGATGGTGCACCGGTACTTCTCCGGCTCGCGCACGACCGACTGCAGCGCGGCGTAACCGCCGTAGGAAGCGCCATAGGTGCAAACGCGGTTCTTGTCGGCGATGCCCTTGCGCACCACGTAGTCAACGGCATCGGTCATGTCGTTGATCATGGTGGTGCCCCAGTTCCGGTAGCCCAGTCGCTCGAAGGCGTTGCCGTAGCCGCCCGAGCCGCGGAAGTTGACCTGCAGCACCGCGTAGCCGCGGTTGGCAAGGAACTGCACTTCCGCATTGAAGCCCCACATGTCGCGCGGACCGTGCGGGCCGCCGTGCGGGTGCAGGATCAGCGGCAGGTTCTTGCCGGCGCTGTTGCGCGGCAGCGTCAGGTATCCGTGCAGTTCCGTGCCGTCGCGGGCGACGAAGGAAATGGGATCCATCGGCGACATCTGTTCGGGCTTGATCCAGTCCATCGCGGCCAGCAGGAACTTGGCCTGGCCGGTCTGGCGGTCGAACATGTAGTACGAGCCCGGATCCACGTCGCTGAAGGCGCGGAAGAGCACGAACCGGCCGTCGCGGCTGATGCCGCTGAAGCCCACCGCGTGGTCCGGGAACGCATTGATCAGCCCGGCGTAGGTCTTGGACTCGACATGGTCCTTGTTGACGAACGTGTAGCCCGGCGTGCCGTCCATGTAAGCCACGGCAAGCAGGTCGCGCTCGTCGCTGCTGAACAGGTAGGCCAGGCTCTCGACGTTGTCGTTGCTCGCAAGTGGCGTCTCGGTATTGGCTTCCGGGTCGATCATCACCAGGCGCGCGGGTTCGCCCTTGTCGCTGACTTCGAACACCACGCGCCTGTTGTCGGCGGCGAAGGCGACCGGACGCTGCACGGCACCACCCATCTCGGAGCTGTGGATGGTGGTCCAGGAATCACCGTTGCGGCGCAGGGTGACCGAGTCGAGGTCCTCCTCCTGGCCGATGGCGTAGCGGACCTTGCCCTCGTGGTCGACCAGGAACGTGCCGGCACGCAGCGGCGCCGAGGCCACCGTGCGCACTTCGCCGGTGTAAACGTCGAGCTTGGACAGGAAGGCCGAGTCGATCGAGCGGGCGACCAGGATGGTGCGCGGATCGTCCCAGGTGAGGTCGACGATGCCGTAGAAGCCACCGTTGGGGATATCGGCGCGCTTGCTGCCGTCAACGTTGCTGGCGTAGACATCGGCCGTGCCAACGCGGGCGTCGAATCGGCCCAGCTTCTCGGTGACGTACAGGAAGAAGCGCTCGTCGTTCACCCAGCGGACGCGGTCAATGTGCTTCTTTTCGCCGTAGTCGAACTTGGCCACCAGCTTCATGTCGGAGACGCGGAAGGCGGCGAGCACCGTGCGGTCCGCCTGCGGCATCGACACGGTGATGTACTCGCCGGTGGGCGACAGCGAAACGCTGGTGAATTCGGGATCCTTGAAGAAGTCACCCACCGGGACTTCGACGGCCTGGGCCGGCAACACGGCGGCCAGCAGCAGCGCCAGGACGAAACGACGGGCCATCTTCATGTGCACCTTCCCCAAGGTAGTCATCGGTGGTTGTTCGACATCATGTCGACGAAGCGATCGAACAGGCCGGCGACATCGCGCGGGCCCGGGCTGGCTTCCGGGTGGCCCTGGAAGCTGAAGGCAGGCGCATCGGTCAGCTCGATGCCCTGGTTGGTGCCGTCGAACAGCGAACGGTGCGTGGCGCGCACGTTCGCGGGCAGCGTGGACTCGTCCACCGCGAAGCCGTGGTTCTGGCTGGTGATCATCACGCGCCGGGAATCGAGGTCGATCACCGGGTGGTTGGCGCCGTGGTGGCCCAGCTTCATCTTCATCGTCTGCGCGCCGGAGGCCAGCGCCAGCAGCTGGTGGCCCAGGCAGATGCCGAACACCGGCACCTTCGTGGCCACGATCTCTCGGATGGCGGCGATGGCGTAATCGCAGGGCGCCGGGTCGCCGGGGCCGTTGGACAGGAACACGCCATCGGGCTTTTCAGCCAGCACCTGGGCGGCCGGCGTCTGCGCCGGCACCACGGTGACGCGGCAGCCGCGCTCGGCCAGCATGCGCAGGATGTTGCGCTTGACGCCGAAGTCGTAGGCCACCACGTGGAAGCGGGCATCGGCGCGCACGAACTCGTTCCGGTCGAGGTCAAGCTGGCCTTCGGTCCAGGCGTAGCGCTCGCGCGTGCAGGTTTCCTTGGCCAGGTCCATGCCCTTGAGGCCGGGGAACTTGCGGGCCGCTTCGATCGCCTTGTCGCGGTCGATGCCCTCGCCCGCCACCAGGCAGCCGTTCTGCGAGCCGCGGTCGCGCAGCAGGCGGGTCAGCTTGCGGGTGTCGATGCCGGCGATGGCGACCACGCCGCGCGCGGCCAGCCACTCGGGCAGCGGCGCCTGGCTGCGCCAGTTGCTGGGGCGCCGGGGCACGTCTCGCACGATCAGGCCGGAGGCCCAGACCTGCCCGGCCTCGTCGTCCTGGGCGGTGCAGCCGGTGTTGCCCACGTGCGGGTAGGTCAGGGTGACCAGCTGCCGGGCATAGGAGGGGTCGGTGAGGATTTCCTGGTAGCCGGTCATGGCGGTGTTGAACACCACCTCGC
>DAORUD010000159.1:0-4247 GCA_035433005.1 Arenimonas sp.
GTTCCCACGTGGCCCAGTGCGGCACCAGGTTGGAATTGGCGATCAGCACGCGCGGGGCGTCGGGGTGGCTGGGGAAGATGCCGACAGGCTTGCCGCTTTGCACCAGCAGGGTTTCGTCGTCGCCCAGTTCACGCAGGGACTTGAGGATGGCGTCGTAGCAGTCCCAGTCGCGCGCGGCGCGGCCGATGCCGCCGTACACCACCAGGTCGGCGGGATTTTCCGCCACGTCCGGGTCGAGGTTGTTCTGCAGCATGCGGTAGGCCGCTTCGGTCAGCCAGCTGCGGCAGTTGAGCTGGGTGCCGCGCGGTGCGCGGACGGTGCGGGACGGGTCGTGGCGGCTGGCGGGCATCGGGCGTTTCCTGGGGCGGATGCCGATTATAGGTACGCCGCGGGGGCGGGAACCAAACGGCGGCCTCAGCCCGACAGCAGGCCCTGCAGCACCTGGCCGTAGCGGCGCGCCACGGCCCCACGATCGGGATGCCGGCCATCGGCCACGACGCAGCGGCCGGCCACATGGGTTTCGCGCACCAGCGGGCGGTTGCCGGCGAACACGAAGCGGTCCAGCAGGTCGGCCCGGGTGGCCGCGGCCAGTGCGGGCGCCTGTGCATCAAGCACGATGAAGTCGCCCGCGGCGCGATCCGCCTGGCCGCAGGCGCGCAGCCCGCCGCGCAATGCCTGCGAGTACAGCAGCTCGCCGGTGCTGGGCTGGTCGGCGCTGACGGCGATGTTGCGGTGGCGCGTGGCCAGGCGCTGGCCGTACTCCAGCCAGCGCAGCTCCTCCACCGGCGACACCGACACGTGCGAATCCGAACCGATGCCCCAGTGGCCGCCGGCCTTGAGGTAGTCGCCGAGCGGGAACAGGCCATCGCCCAGGTTGGCTTCGGTGGTGGGGCAGATGGCCACCGTGGCGCCGCTGCGCACGATGCCCAGCACTTCCGCCGGCTCCAGGTGCGTGGCGTGCACCAGGGTCCAGCGCGCGTCCACGTCGGCGTTGGCCAGCAGCCATTCCACCGGGCGCGCGCCGCGCAGGGCCAGGCAATCCTGCACCTCGCCGATCTGTTCGGCGATGTGGATGTGGATGGGCATCGGCTCGCCGCCGACCGCGGCCAGCACTTCGCGCAGCGCGGTTTCCGGCACCGCGCGCAGGCTGTGCAGCGCGATGCCCACGGCCAGCGTGTCGTCCTGCCGCGCGCGCAGCGACTGCAGCAGCTTGAGGTAGGCGTCGAGCGAATGGCCGAAGCGGCGCTGGCGGTCCGACAGCGCGCGGCCGTCGAAGCCGCCGCTCATGTACAGCACCGGCAGCAGCGTGAGGCGGATGCCGGCATCGCGCGCCGCGGCGATCAGCGCCTGCGACATCTCCGCCGGATCGTCGTAGGGCCGGCCGTCGGGCTGGTGGTGCAGGTAGTGGAATTCGCAGACGCTGGTGTAGCCCGATTCCAGCATCTCGACGTAGAGCTGGGTGGCGACGGCGTGCATGGCCTCGGGCGTGATGCGCCCGGCGAAGCGGTACATCAGCTCGCGCCAGGTCCAGAAGCTGTCCTCGGGGTGGGTCTGGCGTTCGGCCAGGCCGGCCATGGCGCGCTGGAATGCGTGCGAGTGCAGGTTGGGCAGTCCGGCCAGGCGCCACGGCACGGTCGCGTCGGCGCCGGGCGTCACGTCCCTGTCGTGGCCGGTGGCCCAGCCGGTGGGCAGGAAGGCATGTTCGGCGCGCTGGTTGGGCATGGGCGCGAGTTTGGCATGCCGTCGCGCGGCCCGCATACACTAGGGCCATGGCTGCCCTGACCGGAATCACCGTACTGGATCTCTCGCGCGTGCTCGCCGGGCCATGGTGCGCCATGATGCTGGGCGACCTGGGCGCGGACGTCATCAAGCTCGAGTCCTTCGACGGCGACGACACGCGCGGCCTTGGCCCGCCCTTCCTGCACGGCATGTCGGCCTATTTCGCCTGCTGCAACCGCAACAAGCGCTCGGTCGCCATGGACCTGCGCTCGCCCGCGGCCCGCCCGCTGCTGGAAGCGCTGGTGCGCCGGGCCGACGTGCTGGTGGAAAACTACCGCACCGGCGGCGCGCAAGCGTTGGGCGTGGGCTACGAAGCGATGGCCGCGATCAATCCGCGCCTGGTGTACTGCTCGATCTCGGGCTACGGCCGCGACGGCCCGCAGGCCGCGCGCCCGGGCTACGACTTCGTCATCCAGGCCGAGGCCGGGCTGATGGCCATCACCGGCCCCGCCGACGGCGAGCCCAGCAAGGTGGGCGTGGCCGTGGCCGACCTGGCCACCGGCCAGAACGCCGCCACCGCCATCCTGGCGGCACTGCTGCAGCGGGCGGGCACGGGCCTGGGCCAGCGCATCGACGTTTCGCTGTTCGACACCCAGCTGGCCTGGCTGGCCAACATCGGCAGCAGCGCGCTGTTCAGCGGCGAGGCGGCGAAGCGGCACGGCAACGCCCACGCCAGCATCGTTCCCTACGAAGCCTTCCGCGCCAGCGACCAGGCCTTCGTGCTGGCGGT
Source organism: Arenimonas sp. (assembly GCA_035433005.1). Classification (GTDB taxonomy): domain Bacteria; phylum Pseudomonadota; class Gammaproteobacteria; order Xanthomonadales; family Xanthomonadaceae; genus Arenimonas. The sequence goes on from DAORUD010000159.1 coordinate 2,510, forward strand.
GGCCAGCGAGAAACTCTGGGCGCTGGCCTGCGCCGCGATCAACCGCACCGACCTGGCCGACGACCCGCGCTACGCCAGCAACGCCGCGCGCGTGCAGAACCGCGTGGCGCTGTGCGCCGAACTCGCCGCGCTGTTTGCCACTGCGCCCGCCGCGCACTGGCTGGCGCTGTTCGACGCCGCCGGCGTACCGGCGGGCCCCATCAACTCCGTGACCCAGGCGCTGGCGCACCCGGTGGCGGCGGCGCGCGGCATGCGCATTGAAATGGACGGCATCCCGATGGTCGGCAGCCCCCTGAACCTGTCGGCGTCACCGCACTGCCTGCAGCACGCACCGCCGACGCTGGGCCAGCACAGTGACGCCATCGCGCGCGAATGCGGCCTCGATCCCGACGCCCTGCGCGCGGCCGGAGCGCTGCGTTGATCGGCCGCCTCGCCCCGCCCTGGGACCGCCTGCTGCTGGACGCGCGCCTGGCCACGCTGCGCGACGACCTGGGCGCCTACGGCACCATTGACGACGGCGCGCTGGCCTGGAAAGACGGCTTGATCGCCTACGCCGGCCCGCGCAGCGAACTGCCGGGCGAGCCGGCCGAACTCGCCGCGCGCGTGGACTCCGCCAGCCGCCGCTGGATCACGCCCGGCCTGGTGGACTGCCACACGCACCTGGTGTTCGCCGGCGACCGTGCGCAGGAGTTCGAGCGCCGCCTGCAGGGCGCCAGCTACGAACAGATCGCCCGCGAAGGCGGCGGCATCCTGTCCACCGTGCGCGCCACCCGCGCCGCCGGCGAGGAAGCGCTGCTGGCCGCGTCGCTGCCGCGCGCCCGCGCCCTGCGTGCCGACGGCGTCACCACGGTGGAAATCAAATCCGGCTACGGCCTGGACCTCGACAGCGAGCGGCGCATGCTGCGCACCGCGCGCGAAGTCGGCCGCACCCTGGGCATCACCGTGCGCACCACCTTCCTGGCCGCGCATGCGCTGCCGCCGGAGTTCGTCGGCCGGCCCGACGACTACATCAGCGCCGCCTGCGAGTGGCTGGCGGTGCTGCACGGCGAAGGCCTGGTGGACGCCGTGGACGCTTTCTGCGAAGGCATCGGTTTCTCGCCGGCGCAGACCCGCCGCGTGTTCGAAGCCGCGCGCGCACTGGGGCTGCCGGTGAAGCTGCACGCCGACCAGCTCAGCGACCTGGGCGGCGCGGCGCTGGCGGCGGAGTTCGGCGGCCTGTCGGCCGACCACGTGGAGTACACCAGCGAAGCCTCGGTGCAGGCGATGGCGCGCGCGGGCACGGTGGCCGTGCTGCTGCCCGGCGCCTTCCACGTGCTGCGCGAAACGCAGCTGCCGCCGCTGGACCTGCTGCGCCGGCACGCCGTGCCGATGGCGGTGGCCACCGACCTCAACCCCGGCACGTCGCCGCTGCAGTCGCTGCGGCTGGCGATGGGGCTGGCCTGCACCCACTTCCGGCTGACGCCCGAAGAGGCCCTTCGCGGCGCCACGGTGCACGCGGCGCGCGCGCTGGGCCTGCACGACCGCGGCCGGCTGCTGCCCGGCCAGCGCGCGGACTTCGTGCAGTGGAACGTCGGCCATCCGGCCGAGCTTTGCTACTGGCTGGGCGGCGACCTGGTCCATTCGGTGGTGGTGGCCGGCCGCCGCGTCTGCGACTGACGCGCCGCGCGGGACCCGGAAACGACGAAGCCCCGCCGGGGCGGGGCTTCGCAGCGGCAGCGCCTGGGCGCTGCGGAATTAC
>DAORUD010000160.1:0-4243 GCA_035433005.1 Arenimonas sp.
AACCGTGGCCCGCGATTCGCTGGCCTCGGCGCAGTTCGGCGAAGTGGCCATCGACGCCTTCATCCAGGACCCGCGCGGCCGCCTGTTCCAGTCGCCCAAGTCCATGATCGGCTTCAGGCTCATGCCCGGCGTGCGCGACGTGGTGCAGGCCGTGCTCGCCCGCCTGCTCACGCACATCCGCCTGGCCGCCCGACAGCATTTCGGCCGGGAAGTGGACAGCGCGGTCATTGGCCGTCCCGTCCATTTCAAAAGCTCTATGGGTGCCGCCGGCGACGAACAGGCCCTGGCACTCCTGCGCGACGCCGCCCGCGACGCCGGCTTCGACCGCGTCGATTTCATGTACGAACCCGAGGCCGCCGCGCTCGACTACCACCAGCGCTCGCCGCAGCGGCATGGCGTGCTGGTGGTGGACGTGGGCGGCGGCACCTGCGACCTGTGCCTGGCCCACGCCGGCGGCAGCGAGCCTTTCGTGCCACTGCAAAGCTGGGGCGACGCCACCGGCGGCGGCGACGTGGACTACTGGCTGAACCTGCTGCGCTTCATGGGCCACTTCGGCCGCAACGTGGGCGCGTTCCCGAACCACATCTATTCCGAAGCCGCCATGGTGTCGGACGTGGTGCGCCAGGCGGCCTTCAAGGCCTACGACTTCCGCGACCACCCCGCGCCCTACCGCGACCGCCTGATGGCACTGCAGGCCGACGCCAACACCGTGCGCATGGCGCGTGCGGCCGAGCGCCTGAAAATCAGCCTGTCGTCGCAGCCCGAGGGGGCCGCGCCACTGGACTACATCGAACCGGGCCTGGGCGTGACCGCCGCACAGCCGGACCTGGCGGCGGCGGCTTCGTTCTTCATTGCCCGCCTGGACCGCCTGCTGGCCACCGTGCAGGACGCGCCGCTGGCCCCGCCCACCCGCATCCTGCTGACCGGCGGCGGGTCGTCTGCGCCCTACGTGGCCGACACGGTGCGCGCCCGCTATCCTGACGTCGAGCAGGTGCACGGCGAGCCGTCGCTGGCCATCGTGTCGGGCCTGGCCCGGGCGGCGTCCCCATAGGAACGCTGACCGGTATCTACCCCGGACTGCGTTGCACCTGCCGACCAGCCGTTCCCGACCGGAGCGGCCGAAACCAAGGGAATGAACGGGCTGCCCGGGATTTCCAACCACCACCTCACGCCCCTGGAGGGGATATGGCTCAGTCTTCACGCAACCCGCTGCCCACCCGTCGCCTGCTTGCGGCCGCACTCCTGCTGGCCACCGCGCCCGCGTTTGCCAACGGCCCGTATTCGCAGACCGTGTTCTTCGGCGACAGCCTGACCGACGCGGGCTTCTTCCGGCCGCTGCTGCCCGCCAGCGTGCGCCCGGTCACCGGCCAGTTCACCACCAATCCCGGTTCGGTCTGGGCGCAGTACCTGGCCACCTACTACGGCACCGAGTCCATTCCCAACGGCAACGGCCAGCTCGGCACCAACTACGCCGCGGGCGGTGCCCGCGTCGGCGTGAATTCCACCGGCGCCCTGGGTCCGATCCCGTCCATGACCACCCAGATGAACAACTACCTGGCCGCCAACGGCGGCCGCGCCGATGCCAACGCGCTTTACAGCGTGTGGGGCGGCGCCAACGACCTGTTCGCCATCACCAACGGCGGCGCGCCGGCCGCGCCCACCATCGCCAGCGCGGTGGCCGCGCAGGTGGGCATGGTGGGCACCCTGCAGAACGCCGGTGCGCGCTACATCCTGGTGGCCACCGTGCCCGACCTCGGCATCACGCCGGCGTTCCGCGCCCAGGGCGCCGCCGCCCAGGCCAACGGCACCGCGCTCACCATCAGCTACAACGACCAGCTGTTCGGCGCACTCGCCAGCAGCGGCCTGCGGGTGATCCCGCTGGACACCTTCAACCTGCTGCGCGAAGTCACCGCCAACGCCAGTGCCTTCGGCTTCAGCAACATCACCGGCACCGCCTGCCAGCCGCAGATCACGGCCAATTCGCTCACCTGCAACCCCACCAGCTACGTGACGCCGGACGCGCCCAACACCTACCTGTTCGCCGATGGCGTGCACCCCACGTCGCGCGCCCACTCCATCGTCGCCGACTACGCCGTGTCCATCCTCGAGGCGCCACGGCAGATCGCCGCACTGCCCCACTCCACCGCGGCCAGCGGCCACGCCCGCGCCGACCGCGTGTCGGCCCACCTCGACGGCAAGCCCGGCCAGGACGGCCAGCGCTGGTGGGTGGACGGCCGCGCCGACAGCCAGCGCCACACCAACGACGAACTCTACGACGGCAGCGGCCCGGCCCTGACCGGCGGCGTGGACTGGACCCGCGGCAACGTGGTGTTCGGCGTCTTCGGCGCCCTGGGTCGCGACAGCTTCGACTTCGGCCGCAACGCCGGCGATTTCAGCCAGAGCGAAACCACCCTGGGCGGCTTCGCGGCGTGGTACGGCGAAAGGACCTGGGTGAACGGCCAGCTCAGCTACACCCAGGTGCGCCTGGACGTGGACCGCGACGTGGTGCTGGGCCCGGTGACGCGCACCCATTCGGGTTCGCCGGACGGCTCCAACCTCAGCTACGGCTTCCAGGCCGGCATGGACTTCCAGCAGGGCGGCTTCAGCCATGGCCCGGTGCTGGGCCTGCTGGCGCAGCGCATCAGCATTGACGGCTACAGCGAAAGCGAACCCACCCTGTCCACGGCGCTGGGCTATCCCGACCAGGACTTCAATTCGCTGGTGGGCAGCGTGGGCTGGCAGATCGCGGTGAACCCGGGCGAAGGCTTCGCGCCCTACGCGAAGGTGAGCTACCACCGCGAGTTCGAGGACTACGCCGACCAGGCCTTCGCCCGTTCGCTGTCCATCGCCGGCACGCCCGAATACGCCGTGCCCGGCCTGAGCATCGACGACAGCTACGGCAGCGCCGTGGTGGGCGCCCGCACCCCGCTGTGGGGCATGGACGCCGACATCGGCCTGAGCACCACCTTCGACCAGACCGGCGGCACCGACGCGAGCTTCTTCATCCGCTTCGCGAAGGGCTTCTGACCGGCAACCAGCGGATTGCCTGACGCGCCGGGCGGCCAACGCGGAATGCGTTGCGCCGCCCGGCCGGGCCCGGCACCCGCGGGCCGGGGGATGTCCGAACGGCTTTCGCCCTTCCGTTAAGCCTTGGACAACCCCGCCCAAGGATCACCCGATGCGCCTGTTGCCCGCCCTGCTCTGCCTTCTGTTGGCCTCCAACGCCTGGGCCGACGCCACCATCCCCACCCGCGACATCCCCGGCTCCAAGGATCCGGCCTGGCTCAAGCGCTACGAAGGCAGCTTCATCGTCAGCCACGAACAGCGCAGCTTCGACGCAGTGAAGTTCCCCGCCTCGCCCCTGGTGGAGGTGCCCGACCAGACCGACGCCAACAACAACCGCCTGTACCGGGCCAAGACCCAGCGCGAGGTGGAGGGCGAGTACCACCGCCTGCTCTACATCGCGCCGGCCGACCGGGCACCGCTGGAAGTGATGCGCAACTACCTGGACCTGGTGGAAGAGGCCGGCGGCAAGACCCTCTTCCGCTGCACCGACACCGACTGCGGCGGCGAACTCGAGGGCAACGACCACGGCGGCGGCCGCCAGGGCCTGATCGAGCAGCTTTATCCGCAGGCCCGCATCCGCGACGCAGACTTCAGCAACGGCAAGTGCACCAGCGGCACCAACCCGCGCGAACAGCACTATTCGCTGGCCACCCTGCCCGACGGCCAGGGCGGTGAACGCACCCTGGGCATCATCACCTTCCAGGTGGGCGAAAAGACCTACTGCGACGCCCTCACCAATCGCACCGCGGTGCTGGTGGTGGCCGTGTCGCCCAAGGCGCGCGAGCGCAAGATGGTCACGGTGAGCTCGGACGAGATGGCCAAGGCGCTGGCTGCCACCGGCAACATCGCGCTGTACGGCATCCAGTTCGACACCAACAAGTCCTCGCTCAAGCCCGAGTCGGTGGACACCATCGCCCAGATCGCCAAGCTGATGCGGGCCCAGCCCACGCTGAAGCTGGACGTGGTGGGCCACACCGACAACGTCGGCGACGCCGCCGCCAACCAGAAGCTGTCGCAGCGCCGCGCCGACGCGGTGGTGGCGTCGCTGGTGGAAGACTACGGCATCGCCGAAGCGCGCCTGGCCGCCCGCGGCGAAGGCATGGGCAAGCCCATCGCCGACAACGCCACCGAGGCCGGCCGCGCCAAGAACCGCCGCGTGGAGCTGGTGAAGCGCTGA
>DAORUD010000161.1:0-4219 GCA_035433005.1 Arenimonas sp.
CGCTGCCGGGCTTCCAGGAAATGCAGCCGCGCGTGTTCGCCGGCCTGTTCCCGGTGGACGCCGAGGACTACCCGGCCCTGCGCGAGGCGCTGGAGAAGCTCAAGCTCAACGACGCCGCGCTGCGCTTCGAGCCCGAAAGCTCCGAAGCCATGGGCTTCGGCTTCCGCTGCGGCTTCCTGGGCATGCTGCACATGGAGATCGTGCAGGAGCGCCTGGAGCGCGAGTACGACCTCAACCTCATCACCACCGCGCCCACCGTGGTGTACGAAGTGCTGATGAACGACGGCAGCACCATGGCGCTGGACAACCCGGCCAAGCTGCCGCCGCCGACCAAGGTGAGCGAGATCCGCGAACCGATCATCCGCGCCAACATCCTCACGCCGCCCGACTACGTCGGCAACGTGATCAAGCTGTGCGAGGAAAAGCGCGGCCGCCAGGTCTCGATCACCTACATGGCCTCGCAGGTGCAGATCAGCTATGAGCTGCCCATGGCGGAAGTGGTGCTGGACTTCTTCGACCGCCTCAAGTCGGTGTCGCGCGGCTATGCCTCGCTCGACTACCACTTCGAGCGCTTCGAGGCCGGCCCGTTCGTGCTGGTGGACACGCTGATCAACGGCGACAAGGTGGACGCGCTTTCCAGCATCGTGCACCGCAGCCACGCCGACCGCCGCGGCCGCGACATCTGCGAGAAGATGCGCGAGCTGATTCCGCGGCAGATGTTCGACGTCGCCATCCAGGCCGCCATTGGCTCGCAGATCATCTCGCGCTCCACCGTCAAGGCGATGCGCAAGAACGTGCTGGCCAAGTGCTACGGCGGCGACGCCACCCGCAAGAAGAAGCTGCTCGAGAAACAGAAGGAAGGCAAGAAGCGCATGAAGCAGGTCGGCCGGGTGGATATCCCCCAGGAAGCCTTCCTCGCCGTGCTCCAGGTGGACAACAAGTAAGCGGCCCCCGCCGCGAGGACTACGAACGCGTGAAAATCGACCTTGCCCTCATCCTGACCGCGCTGGCCGCGCTCACCGGTTTCATCTGGCTGGTGGACAGCCTGCTGTTCGCACGCAAGCGCAAGCTGATGCAGGGCGAGGGCGACGACGTGGCCGACCCGGTGGCGGTGGAATACGCCAAGTCGCTTTTCCCCATCATCTTCCTGGTGCTGGGCCTGCGCAGCTTCGTGGCCGAGCCGTTCCGCATCCCGTCCTCGTCCATGATGCCGACCCTGCTGGTGGGCGACTTCATCCTGGTCAACAAGTTCAGCTACGGCCTGCGCCTGCCGGTGGTCAACACCCGGGTGGTGCCGATGGGTTCGCCCCAGCGCGGCGACGTGGTGGTGTTCCGCTACCCCGGCCTGGGCCAGGACGACGAACAGAAGGGCATGGACTACATCAAGCGGGTGGTTGGCCTGCCGGGCGACCGCATCTCGTTCTCCAACCAGACGCTGTACATCAATGACCAGGCCGTGGCCAAGCGGCCGGTGGGTGCCTACGTCGGGACCGGCAAGGGCAGGGAAATGACCGGCGCCACGCTGCTGGAAAACCAGCTGCCGGGCAGGACCCACCAGATCCTGCAGGCCTCGCCCTACGGCGACATGCGGGTGCAGGGCAACTGGACGGTGCCGGCGGGCAGCTATTTCGTCATGGGCGACAACCGTGACCACAGCTCCGACAGCCGCGTCTGGGGCGTCGTGCCCGAGGATGCGCTGGTGGGCAAGGCCTTCCTGGTCTGGCTCAACTGCGAGGGTTGGTTCTGCAGCGGGGCGTTTGACTACACCCGGATTGGCGATACCATCCGCTGAACGGTCAACCTTGGGGGAAGGCAATGGAACGCAAGCAGAAAGGCATCACGCTGATGAGCTTCCTGGTGGTGCTGGTGGTGGTCGGGTTCTTCGCCCTGGTCGCCATGAAGCTCTTCCCGATGTACAGCGAGTACTACAACCTCAAGGGCGTGATGCACGGCCTGGCCGAGCAGCCCAATTCGGCCAGCATGACGCCGGCGCAAATCCAGGCCGACCTCGAGCGCCGCTTCAACATCGCCTACGTGACGTCGGTGAAGAAGGAGCACGTCAAGGTGATCCGCTCCACCGGCCGCGGCAGCCAGCTCAACATCGCCTACGAGGTGCGCACTCCGCTGCTCGCCAACCTCGACGTCGTGGGCAAGTTCGACTACACGGTCGACCTGACCGGCGCGGTATCGGGTGGCTGACAGGATCGCGCACCGTTTCGGGACGCCTGAACTGCTGCGTATCGCCCTGAGGCACCGCAGCGCCGGCACGCCCAACAACGAGCGACTGGAATTCCTCGGCGACGCACTGGTGAACCTCGTCGTCGCCGAGGCGCTTTACGACCGCTGGCCCAAGGCCGACGAAGGCACCCTGACCCGCGCGCGCGCCAGCCTGGTGCGCGAATCCGCCCTGGCCGAACTGGCGCGCCAGCTCGAGCTGGGCCCCCGCATCGAACTGGGCCCGGGCGAGATGAAGAGCGGCGGCCACCGCCGCGACTCCATCCTCGCCGACGCGCTGGAAGCCGTGGTGGCCGCCATCCACCTGGACGCCGGATTCGAAGCGTGCCGCCGCGTGGTGCTGCCCTGGTTCGAACCGATGATCGCCGAGCTGCCCACGGGCAAGGCCGACAAGGACCCCAAGACCCGGCTGCAGGAGTGGCTGCAGGGCCGCCAGCTGCCGCGCCCGAACTACCGGCTGGTGGAAACCCGCGGCGACGACCACGCCCGCATTTTCCTGGTCAGCTGCGAAACCACCGAACCCGCCCACGCCGAACTCGCCGAGGCCGCCTCGCTGCGCGTCGCCGAACAGATGGCGGCCGAACGCCTGCTGGCGAAACTGGAGAAGAAGTGAACACCCCTGCCTCGACCGACCCCACGTTCCGCGCCGGCACCATCGCCGTGCTGGGCCGCCCGAACGTGGGCAAGTCCACCCTGATCAACGCGCTGGTGGGCGCCAAGGTGAGCATCGTTTCGCCGCGCCCGCAGACCACGCGCCACCGCCTGCTGGGCATCGCCAGCTTCCCGGAAGGGCAGCTGCTGCTGGTGGACACGCCCGGCATCCACGGCCAGCAGAAGCGCGCCATGAACCGCATGATGAACCGCGCCGCGCGCGGCGCCATCGAAGGCGTGGACGCGGCCATGCTGGTGATCGAGGCGGGGCGATGGACCGACGACGACGCACTGGCCTACCGGGCGCTGAAGGACTCCGGCGTGCCCTGCGTGCTGGTGATCAACAAGGTGGACAAGTTCCCCGACAAGGCGGCCCTGCTGCCGTTCATGGCCGAAGTGACCAAGGACCGCGAGTTCAGCTCGGTGTACCCGCTGTCGGCGCTCAAGAAGCGCGGCCTCGATGGCCTGGTGAAGACGCTGCTGCAGCTGGTGCCCGAAGCGGAGGCGATGTACCCCGACGACGAGATCACCGACCGCAGCGAACGCTTCCTGGCCGGCGAACTGGTGCGCGAGCAGCTGATGACGCGCCTGGGCGAGGAGCTGCCGTATTCGGCCACGGTGGAGATCGAGAAGTTCGAGCTCGACGGCGAGATGCTGCGCATCGCCGCCGTGGTATGGGTGGAGCGCGAAGGCCAGAAGCCGATCGTCATCGGCAAGGGCGGCGAGCGCCTGAAGGCCATCAGCACCGGGGCGCGCATCGGCATGGAAAAGCTGTTCGGCCGAAAGGTATTCCTGGAGACCTGGTGCCGCGTGCGCGAAGGCTGGTCGGACGACGAGGCCGCACTGCGCCGCTTCGGCTATTCGGACTGACATGGGCACGTCGCGCCCGGCCTGCGCCGGCTGACCCGCCGTGCGGATCGAGGCCCAGCCGGCGTTCGTGCTGCATACGCGGCCCTGGCGGGAAACCAGCCTGATCGTGGAGATGCTCACGCGCGACCACGGCCGCGTGGCGGTGATTGCGCGCGGCGTGCAGGGTGCCAAGCGGCACCCGCTGCGCGCGGCGCTGCAGCCGCTGCAGTGGCTGCGCGTGGACTTCCTGCCGCGCGGCGAGCTGGGCCGGCTGGTGCAGGCCGAGGCGCTGGACGCGGCCCCGATGCTGCAGGGCGAAACCCTGATGGCGGCCTTCTACGTCAACGAACTGCTGCTGCGCCTGCTGCCGCGCCAGGACCCGGCGCCCGCGCTGTTCGAGCGCTACGCCGAGGTCCGCCAGGCCCTGGCCGGCAGCGACCCGCTGGCCTGGACGCTGCGCCGCTTCGAGCGCGACCTGCTGGAG
>DAORUD010000162.1:0-1252 GCA_035433005.1 Arenimonas sp.
GAGAACCTTTGGAGACTCACGTTGTGTGCGTCGCCGCACGCCCTGAAGGAATGCACCCGCCGTGCCAGCGGGCGGACAACCGGCTTTTCGTGACATATCTGGCAGGCCGGCCCTGCAAGCCGGCGCGTTGTCGCGTGCCGCGGGCGACAGGGCGCCGCCGCTGTCGCCTTGCGGGCGCGACATGGCGGGGGTTGGGCGTGACAACAGCCCGTTACCGGCGCGCCAAGGCCCGCAGCGGCCGGGGTGCGCGTTGGCCGGTCGGCTGCCGACGAGGCTGCGTGTTTCAACCTGCTCTGTGGGGGCTTCCACCCCGGTTCCGGGTGTGTCACGAACTCCGCGCGTCGGTGCGGGATGGGTGAGGGCTGGGCGCGCGCGGCGAGGTTGATGCACGTCAAGGACGGCGCGATGCGGCAGAAAAAAGCCCGGCGACGGGCTTGGAAAAGGCAAAGGGCGCCTGGATGGCGTCGCGAGCGGTGCAGGCGATGGCGCGTGCCGGCTCGGCGGGCGGTGGCGTACCGGGCGATCCCGGGGGTCCTGGAGCGGCCGCCGTCGCCGCAGGGCCTCAGATGATGGCCTGCAGGCCCTTGTTGGCGATGATGTTCAGCCGCTTGAGCGCCGGGCTGGACGGATGGGTTTCGCCTTGCTCCCACTTGCGCACGGTGGATGCCGGCGTATGCAGGTGAAGCGCAAGGACCGGCTGGCTGAACTTCAGGCCTTCGCGCAGGCGCCTGACGTCAGCGGCGCCGAACGCCCGCACCGGCGGCGGGCAGATCGCGCCGAACTCGCGCATCGTCGCCTTGTCGATCGCGCTGGCCCGGGCGAGTGCGGCCAGGTCGCCGTGCAGCGCTTCAATGATCTTGCTCACAATGCACCGCGTGTAAAGGAGGCGGCCCGGGTTTTCAATGCGTCGCGGCGCCCGTCGCCCCGGCCACTAGAATTTGCCGCATGCAGCCCGCCGAATCCCTTTACCCTATCAGCCTGAACACGGCCGCCATCCTGACGGGGCGCAGCATGCGCACCTGGCAGCGCCGCATCGAGGAGGGGCTGGTGCCGCGCCTGGGTGACGGGCGCGGGGCGCTGGTGCCGTTCTCGGCGGTGCGGCCGGCGCTGGCGGTGGATTTGTCGGACGAGGACGTTCAGATGCTGGTGCGCGCCGACCAGGGCGACGCGGCGGCGCAGGCCGACGTGGGCGCGCTGTTCGCGCTGGCGGCGCTGCAAGAGGCCAAGGGGCGCCCGGCCGCGCCCCTGAATC
>DAORUD010000162.1:1262-4189 GCA_035433005.1 Arenimonas sp.
GGGGGGGGGGGGGGGGGGGGGGGCAGCATTATGGCGGCGATGCACTTCCTCACGCAAGCGGCCGGCCAGGGCGAGGCGGATGCAATGCACTGGCTGGGCATGCTGCACGCCGCCGGCCTGTGCGAGGGTGACGGCCAGGCGCTGGCGCTGATGTGGGTCGCCAAGGCCGCCGCGCACGGGCACGTGATCGCGCAGCGGCAGTTGGCGGGGTTGTTGATGCCGGGAAAGGCTTAATCAAGGTGATGGCAGTTTCCCGTCATCCCCGTGAAGGCGGGGATCCAGTGAGCCCTTTCAATGCCCTCTGGATTTCCGCCTGCGCGGGAATGACGGTAGCGTCGGTACTTAAATTCAAGAATGCTCTCGCTCCTGTTTCGAGAGCTGGCCGCGCTTACTGGGCGGGCGCTGGAAGCCGATTTCGCTTGAAAACAAGGGACTTCAATCCCGCGTCACGCGCAGCACTTCCTCGCGGCTGGTGACGCCTTCGTGGATCAGCCGCTCGCCGTCCTCGCGCATCAGCTGCATGCCCTTGGCCAGGGCGGCGGCGCGGATGTCGGCCTCCGGCGCCTGGCCGTGGATCTGGGCGCGGATATCGTCGTCCACCACCAGCAGCTCGAACACGCCGGTGCGGCCCTGGTAGCCGGTCTGGCCGCAGGCGTCGCAGCCCTGTCCGTGGCAAGGCAGGCAATATTTGCGCACCAGGCGCTGCGCCAGCACGCCCAGCAGGCTGGACGACAGCAGGAAGGGCTCCACCCCCATGTCGGTCAGGCGGGTGACGGCGCTGGCGGCGTCGTTGGTGTGCAGGGTGGCCAGCACCAGGTGGCCGGTCAGGCTGGCCTGGATGGCGATCTGCGCGGTTTCGATGTCGCGGATCTCGCCGATCATCACGATGTCCGGGTCCTGGCGCAGGATGGCGCGCAGCGCGCGCGCAAAGGTGAGGTCGATCTTGGGGTTGACCTGGGTCTGGCCGACGCCGGGCAGCTCGTACTCGATCGGGTCCTCCACCGTCATGATGTTGTTGCGGCTCGCGTCCAGGCGCGCCAGGCTGGCGTACAGCGTGGTGGTCTTGCCGCTGCCGGTGGGGCCGGTGACCAGCATGATGCCGTGCGGCTGGGCGATCAGATGCTCGAATTTTTGTAGCACGTCGCCCTGCATGCCGACGGCTTCGAGGCTGATCCGGCCCTCGGACTTGTCGAGCAGGCGCAGTACCGCGCGCTCGCCGTGCGCGCTCGGCAGGGTGGACACCCGCACGTCGATGGCGCGCGTGCCCAGGCGCAGGCTGATGCGGCCGTCCTGTGGCAGGCGCTTTTCGGCGATGTCCAGGTCGGCCATGATCTTCAGGCGGCTGATCAGGGCGGCGTGCAGCGCGCGGTTGGGCTGCACCACCTCGCGCAGCGCGCCGTCGACGCGAAAGCGCACGCTGGAATGGCGCTCGTAGGGCTCGATGTGGATGTCGCTGGCGCCGTCGCGCGCCGCCTGCGTGAGCAGGGCGTTGAGCATGCGGATGATGGGCGCGTCGTCGGCGGCTTCCAGCAGGTCCTCGACCGCCGGCAGCTCCTGCATGATGCGCGACAGGTCGGCGTCGGACTCGACCTCGCTCACCACCGCGGCGGCGCTGGACTCGCTTTGCGAATAGGCGTGGCTGATGCGCTGCGCCAGCGCGGCGGCGTCGAGCGCCTGCAGCGCCAGCGGCGGCTCGCCGGCACCGTAGCGGCGCATCACCTCGCTCAGGTGGCCGGCGTCGGGCTGGCCGCCGTGCCACAGCGTCAGCTGGCCGCCGTCGTCTTCCAGCAGCAGGCCGGCGGTGCGCGCGAAGGCGTAGGGCAGCGGGTAGCGCATGGCCGCGGCTACGGCTTGCTGAAGGTGGCGCCGCCGCTGGGGTCGCTGTTTTCGCCGGCGGCCGGACGGATCAGCGGCGGCGGGGGCGCCGGGCGCGTCCAGGCGGCCGGGTTGACCGGCTGCACCGCCGGCAGCACCGGCGCCTGGTTGATTTGCAGCACGCTGCTGGGCTCGGGCTGGCTGGCCGACTGGGCGGCGCGCATGTAGTCGTAGCGGTCGAGCGAGAAGGCTTCGGTGGCCGCGCCGTCGCGCACGATGACCGGGCGCAGGAACACCATCAGGTTGGTCTTGACGTAGCTGCGGTTCTGGTTCTTGAACAGGTTGCCCAGCACCGGGATGTCGCCCAGGCCGGGCAGCTTGTCCTCGCTGGTGGCGAACTGGTCTTCCAGCAGGCCGCCCAGCACCACCACCGCGCCGTCGCCGACCAGCACGCTGGATTCGATGGCGCGCTTGTTGGTGATGGGGCCCTGCGAGGAACCGACCGTGCTGGCCACCACGCTGGAGGTTTCCTGGTAGATCACCATCTTGATGGTGCCGTCCTCGCTGATCTGCGGGCGCACGCGCAGCGTCAGGCCGACGTCCTTGCGCTCGAAGGTCTGGAACGGGTTGACGGTGCTGGTGGTGCTGCCGGTGTTGGTGTAGCTGCCGGTGACGAAGGGCACGTTCTGGCCGACGACGATGCGCGCCTCCTCGTTGTCCAGCGTCAGCAGCGTGGGCGTGGACAGCACGTTGCCGGCGCCGCTGCTCTGGATGAAGTTGGCCAGCAGGCCCAGCGTGCGCGAACCCAGGGCCAGGTTGAAGCCGGTGTTGGGGACGGCCCCCGCCAGGTCGGAGACCTTGCCGCTGCTGCGGTAGCCCAGCACCGCCGCCGCGATGTCGAAGATGTTGGTGGTGCTGCCGCCGGTGGCGCGCGTGGTGGAGTAATTGGTGCCGATGACGCCGATGGTGCTGCCGTTGTTGCGCAGCAGGCCCTGCCACTGCACGCCGAAGTCGGCCGCACGGTCGGCGCGCACTTCGGCGATCAGGCTTTCGACGAAGACCTGGGCGCGGCGCTGGTCCAGCTTGTCGATCACCGCGCGCAGCTCGCGGTA
>DAORUD010000163.1:0-4183 GCA_035433005.1 Arenimonas sp.
TGTCGAACATTTCAATTGCGCGTACGGATTTTCCTCGTCGGACGCCCTGGTCGATGGCCAATTACCGGACAAAAAATCCCGGCTGCACAATTGGTTGGAACTGCGAGCGTGAGTATCGTTCACAAAACCGGTGGCGCTCGCATGTCTCTTCACGTCGATGAACTTGCGCACGGCGACGTGCCGCCGCACTAGCAAGATGTCGTCAGCAAGCGCTGCGCCAGCCCGCTCCACCGCTGCGCGCCGCGGCCGATGCCGTCGCGCAGCGCCGTTTCGCTGGCCCACAGCGTGACGCCGCGGCGGCATCGGGTCAGGCCGGTGTACAGCAGTTCGCGCGACAGCACGCGGGCGCCGCGCTCGGGCAGGGCCAGGAAGACTTCGCCGAACTCCGAGCCCTGCGATTTGTGCACGGTGAGAGCGAACGCGAACTCGTGCGCCGGCAGTGCGGCGGGCAGCCAGGCGCGCGGGCCGTCGCTGCCGCCGGCGTCGAACCACACGCGCAGCTGGCCCTGTTCGTCCGGCCAGGCCACGCCGATGTCCCCGTTGAACAGGCCGTGGCGTGGGCTGTTGGCGGTGACCATCAGCAGTGCGCCGGGGAACAGGCGCTGGTCGCGTTCGCCCACGGGCCGCAGCGCGTCGGCGATGCGGGCGTTGAGTTCGACGCTGCCGCTGGGGCCGTCGCGCAGCGCGGTGAGCAGGCGGAACTGCTTGGCGCGTTCGAGCGCATCGGCCGGATTCGCGGCCTGCTGCACGGCGCGGTAGGCCGGCAGCGCAGCGGCGAGGGCAGCCGAAGGCAGGCCGCGGTCGGTGCCGGCCAGCCACGACACGCCGGTGGCGGTGCCGGACTGCAGCGTGGCCAGCACGCCTTCCGCGTCGCCGTCGCGGATGCGCGCGGCCAGCGCGCCCACGCCGAGGCCCGCGTCCTGGCGGTGCACGCGGTGCAGGTGCACGCGCGGCAGTACCGATTCGCGGTCGCACAGCGCGGCCAGCACATCGCCGGTGTCCACCGACGGCAGCTGGTCGGGGTCGCCCACCAGCAGCAGGCCGGCGTGGGGCGCCACGGCGGCCACCAGGCGCGCCATCATCGGCAGGTCCACCATGGACGCTTCATCCACCACCACCCCGTCGGCGCGCAGCGGGTTCGCGGCGTCGTGCGCGAAGCCGGTGCCGCCGGCGCGCCAGCCCAGCAGGCGGTGCAGCGTGCTGGCCTGGGCGGGAAGGCAGTCGGCCACGTCTTGCGTGATCACGCCTTGCGCCAGCAGCGCCGCGAGGTTCTCGCGCAGCGATTCGGCCAGGCGTGCAGCGGCCTTGCCGGTGGGCGCGGCCAGCACGATGCGCGGCGGCGCTTGGCCGGCGCGCAGCGCGGCTTCCACCGCCAGCACCAGGGCGCGCGTCACGGTGGTGGTCTTGCCGGTGCCGGGGCCGCCGGTGAGCAGCAGCAGGCGGGTGTCGAGCAGCGCGCTGGCGGCGCGGGCCTGAGCGTCTTCCGGGTCGGTGGCCAGCAGCGGGAAGAGTTCGGCCAGGCGCTGCCGGCGCCACGCGGCGTCCACGGCGAGCGGTGGCGCGGCGAGCGTGCGCGCGCGCAGCGCATCGGCGAGCGACTGTTCGTAGCGCCAGTAGCGGCGCAGGTACAGCTGGCCCTGTTCGAACACCAGCGGCGCGTTGTGCGCCGCTGCGTCACCCGGTGGCAGCACCCACGGCGAAGTCGTCACCGCTTCGAGCCACGATGCCAGTTCAGGCATCACCGGCGGCGGGCGCTCGGCGTCTATTTCCAGGAACAGGTCGGCCGCGCGCGCCAGCGGCAGCTGGCCGTGGCCGAAGGCCAGCGCGTGGCTGGCCAGCGCGGCGGCCAGCAACACGGGCTCGGGCGTGTCGGGGCGCAGGCGGCGCAGCGTGTCGGCCAGCGCGTGGTCCACGGGGCGCAGCCAGCCTTCGTGCAGCCAGCGGTCGAGCGTGCTCATGGCGAGGCCTCCACCGGCAGGCGCAGCAGCGCGTCCAGGCTTTCCACCAGCGCGCGCGGCGGCAGGCTGGCGAACACGCCGGGCGAATCCGCGCGCCCCGCCTGCAGGCCTCGGCAGAACAGGTAGCGCACGCCGCCGAAGTGGCGGCCGTAGTCGTAGCCCGGCAGTCGGAAGCCGAGCCAGCGATGCAGGGCCACGGTGTAGAGCAGGTACTGCAGGTCGTATTCGCTGTGCGCGATGGCGTCGGCCAGGGCGTCGTCGCCGTAGTCGGGCAGCTGGTTGGACTTGTAGTCGAGCAGGTAGTAGCGGCCGCCGTGTTCGTACACCAGGTCAATGAAGCCGGTCATCAGGCCTTCCAGGCGCTCGCGCGCGCCGAAGCCCTGGCGTTCCGCAACCAGGCCATGCGCATGCAGCTGCGCCAGCACGTCGTCCACGCGTGCGGGCGCCAGCGCGAAGTGGAACTCCATCTCGGGTCGGCGGCGCGCGGGCGGCACGTCGGCCAGGCGCGCGCCTTCGGGCAGCACCACGTTGAGCGTGTGGCCGACCAGTGACGCCAGCAGCGGCACGCCTTCGGCGACATCGTTGGCCGAACCGTAGCCGCCGTTGCGCAGCGCGCGCTCCAGCGCAGCGGCTTCGCCGGGCGGCGGCGCGTCGCCGGGCCAGTCGCGCCACAGCGCGAAGTCCACGGTTTCCAGCGCTTCGTGCAGCACGTTGCCGAAGCGCGCGCCGGAGAAGCGCGAGGCGGGCAGCAGCGGCTCGCTTTCGTCGTTGGCGCGGCGGACGTCGGCGCCACCGCCGGCCTCGCGCGCCAGGCCCGAGAAGCTGTGCACCCACCAGTCGCGGTTGAAGCGGCGCTTGGGCAGCGCAGCGGGCGGAACCTCGGGCATTTCTTCGAGCACCGGCGCGCCGGGCGGCACCTGCGACGGCGCGTCTTGCACGACGATGGCGTCGGGCGCGACCTGGGCCAGCGGTTCGAGGCGCGTGCGGATGGCGTGCGCATCGAGCTTGCCCGGCTTGGGCACGCGCGCATCGGCGTGCAGCAGCCAGGCCAGCGCCGTTTCGTGCGCGTCCTTGGTGGGGCCGAAGCACACCCACGTGGCCAGGCGCGCGCGCGTCAGGCCGACGTACAGCAGGCGCAGTTTCTCGGCGCGGGTTTCGCGCTTGTCGGCTTCGGAGGCTTTCTTCCAGGCCTCGGCGTCGCCGTCGTTGAGGCGCGCCACGCGCTGCACGCCGTCATGGAAGCGCGCCAGCGGCAGACTCGCGGCGCGCGGACCGGCTTTGCCGGCCTGCGACAGGAAGGGCAGGAACACCAGCGGGAACTCCAGGCCTTTGCTCTTGTGCAGCGTGAGCACCTTCACGCGCGCGGCGTCGGATTCGAGCCGCATCAGCTCTTCTTCGTTGTCGGCGTCGGCGTGGGCGATGCGGTCGCGCAGCAGGTCGGCCAGGCCTGCGGCATCGTGGCCGGCGCCGGCCGACTGCAGCGCTTCGGCCAGCTGCAGCCAGTTGGTGAGGCGGCGCTCGCCGTCGTCCAGGGCCAGCAGACGCGGCGCGTTCAGCGCGCACAGGTCGGTGACCAGGGCCAGCGGGCCGTGGCGGTCCCAGCGCTGGCGCCAGGCCAGCGCGCGGTCCTGCCATTCGCGGTGCGCGGGGCCGTCGGCGTCGAGCGCGGCCAGCGCACCGGCGTCCAGGCCCAGCAGCGGCGTGGCGAGCGCCCCGCGCAGGCGGCCATCGTCGGCCAGGTGCAGGCAGGCTTCGAGCAACGTGAGCAGATCGGTGGCTTCGTCGCTCAGGTACAGGCTTTCGCGGCCAGCGGCCACGCTGGGCACGCCGGCGCGCATCAGCGCGCGCTGCACCTGCTGGGCCTGGCGGTGGGTTTCCACCAGCACGGCGATGTCGCCCGGGCGCACCGGGCGCAGCCCGCCGCCTTCGCGCAGCTGCGCGTGGCCGGTGCCCAGCAGCGTGCGGATGCTGGCCACGCAGGCCACGGTGGCGAGCTGGCGCGCCTGCTCCGCGCTGTACTCGCGCTTGGCGGGCTTGGCGGGCTTGGTTGGCGTGGCCGCGTCGGAGCCGTCGTCGGCTTGGTCGCGGCTCGGGGCATCGGGCCAGGTAAGGAAGTGCAGTGCCGGCGCGGTGGCACCGTCCATCACCAGCGCATCGTCGGCGACAAAGCCGCCCGGCCCCACTTCCACGAACGGAATGCCGGCCTGGCCGAACGGTTCATCGCC
>DAORUD010000164.1:0-4125 GCA_035433005.1 Arenimonas sp.
GAGCCAGGCCTTGCGGTCGCCGGCGCGCTTCTTGGCCAGCAGCATGTCCATCAGCGAACGGGTGGCGTCGGCATCGTCCACGGTCAGCTGCACCAGGCGCCGGGTGTCGGGGTGGATGGTGGATTCGCGCAGCTGCACCGGGTTCATCTCGCCCAGGCCCTTGAAGCGGGTGACGTTGACCTGGCCGCGGATCTTTTCCTTTTCGATGCGGTCGAGCAGGATGCGCTTTTCCTCTTCGTCCAGCGCGTAGAACACCTGCTTGCCCACGTCCACGCGGAACAGCGGCGGCATGGCCACGAAGATGTTGCCCGCGCGCACCAGCGCCGGGAAATGGCGCAGGAACAGCGCCGAGAGCAGGGTGGCGATGTGCAGGCCGTCGGAGTCGGCATCGGCCAGGATGATCACCTTGCCGTAGCGCAGGCCGTCGATGGCCTCCACGCCCGGGTCGCAGCCGATGGCCACGGCCAGGTCGTGCACTTCGTTGGACGCCAGCACGCCGCCGGACTCCACTTCCCAGGTGTTGAGGATCTTGCCGCGCAGCGGCAGGATGGCCTGGAACTCCTTGTCGCGGGCCTGGCGGGCGCTGCCGCCGGCCGAGTCGCCTTCCACCAGGAACAGTTCCGTGCGGCCCAGGTCCTGGCTGATGCAGTCGGCCAGCTTGCCGGGCAGGGCGGGGCCCTGGGTGATCTTCTTGCGGGTGACCTGCTTTTCGGTCTTGAGCCGCGCCGAGGCGCGGTCAATGGCCAGCTGGGCGATCTGCAGGCCGGTTTCCACGTGCTGGTTGAGCCACAGCGAGAACGCGTCGTGCGAAGCGTTCTCGACGAAGGCCGCGGCCTGGCGCGAGCTCAGCCTTTCCTTGGTCTGCCCGCTGAACTGCGGGTCGGTGAGCTTGATGCTGAGCACGTAGCTGACGCGGTCCCAGACGTCCTCGGGCGCCAGCTTCACGCCGCGCGGCAGCAGGTTGCGGAAGTCGCAGAACTCGCGCAGCGCATCCGTGAAGCCCGAGCGCAGGCCGTTCACGTGCGTGCCGCCCTGGGCGGTGGGGATCAGGTTGACGTAGCTTTCCTGCACCAGCTCGCCCTCGGGCACCCAGGCCACGGCCCAGTCCACCACTTCGGTGTCCTTGTTGACGTGGCCGACGAACAGTTCGGCCGGCAGCAGGTCGCGGCCCACCAGTTCGCCGCGCAGGTAGTCGCGCAGGCCGTTCTCGTAGAACCATTCATTGCGCTCGCCGGTGGCTTCGTCGTACAGCTTCACCGTCAGGCCCGGGCACAGCACGGCCTTGGCGCGCAGCAGGTGGCGCAGCGAACGGGCGTGGATCTTGGGCGTGTCGAAGTACTTCGGGTCGGGCCAGAAGCGCAGGCGGGTGCCGGTGTTGCGCTTGCCCACCGTGCCCACCACTTCCAGCGGCGAGCTGCGGTCGCCGTCGCGGAACTCCATGCGGTGTTCCTGGCCCTCGCGGCGGATCACCACCTCCACCTTCTTCGACAGCGCGTTCACCACGCTCACGCCCACGCCGTGCAGGCCGCCGGAGAAGGTGTAGTTCTTGCCGCTGAACTTACCGCCGGCGTGCAGGCGGGTCATGATCAGCTCGATGCCCGGGATCTTTTCCTCGGGGTGGATGTCCACCGGCATGCCGCGGCCGTCGTCGGTCACCTCGCAGCTGCCGTCGGCGTACAGGGTCACTTCGACGGTCTTGGCGTGGCCGCCCAGGGCTTCGTCCACCGAGTTGTCGATCACTTCCTGGGCCAGGTGGTTGGGCCGGGTGGTGTCGGTGTACATGCCGGGGCGGCGCTTGACCGGGTCCAGGCCCGAGAGGACTTCGATGTCGGCGGCGTTGTAGCGGGTGTTCATTCGGGGAGTGGCTCGGGGAGGGTCGGGCGCGGGCGCGAGGCCGCAGGATGGGCGCGGCGCCGGGTGTGGTCAAGCGCCTCATTCGCAAGCCATTGATAGCAAAAAGGTTCTGGCCCAGGGCCGGCTGACCCGGTAGAATGCGGTTTTCCAGCGCCTGCCAAACCCATGACTCGTCTTATCTTCGTTACCGGTGGCGTGGTGTCCTCGCTCGGCAAGGGCATCGCCGCGGCCTCCCTGGCCGCCATCCTGGAGGCGCGCGGCCTGCGCGTCACCATGATGAAGCTCGATCCCTACATCAACGTCGACCCCGGCACCATGAGCCCGTTCCAGCACGGCGAGGTGTACGTCACCGACGACGGCGCCGAGACCGACCTCGACCTGGGCCACTACGAGCGCTTCCTGCGCGTGCGCCTGAGCCGCAAGAACTCCGTCACCACCGGCCGCATCTACGAGAACGTGATCCGCAAGGAGCGCCGCGGCGACTACCTCGGCGGCACCGTGCAGGTCATCCCCCACATCACCGACGAGATCAAGCGCGCCATCTTCGAGGCCACCGACGGCTTCGACGTGGGCCTGGTGGAGATCGGCGGCACGGTCGGCGACATCGAGTCGCTGCCCTTCCTGGAGGCCATCCGCCAGATCCGCACCGAGCGGGGCCCGGGCAAGGCCATCTTCATGCACCTCACGCTGGTGCCGTACATCGCCGCCGCCGGCGAGCTCAAGACCAAGCCCACCCAGCACTCGGTGAAGGAACTGCGCTCGATCGGCATCCAGCCCGACATCCTGGTGTGCCGCAGCGAGAAGCCGCTGCCCGAGTCCGAGCGCCGCAAGATCGCCCTGTTCACCAACGTGCACGAGAAGGCCGTCATCAGCTGCGTGGACGTGGACAACATCTACAAGCTGCCGCTGTGGCTGCACGAACAGCAGCTCGACCAGATCGCCGTCGAATGCCTGCGCCTGGAAGATGTCGCCAAACCGGCCGACCTGTCCGAGTGGCAGGCGGTGGTGGACGCCACCGAACACCCGGTGGACGCGGTGACGGTGGCGGTGGTGGGCAAGTACATCGACCACCAGGACGCCTACAAGTCGCTGTCCGAGGCGCTCAAGCACGGCGGCCTGCGCCAGCGCACCAAGGTGTCGCTGAAGTGGATCGAGTCCGAGCAGGTCGAGAAGGAAGGCGTGAAGGTGCTGGAGGGCGTGGACGCCATCCTGGTGCCGGGCGGCTTCGGCGACCGCGGCTTCGAGGGCAAGGTGATGACCGCGCAGTACGCGCGTGAATCGGGCATTCCTTACTTCGGCATCTGCTACGGCATGCAGGCCGCGGTGGTGGATTTCGCCCGCCACGTGGCCGGCCTGGCCGGCGCCAACAGCACCGAGAACGACCGCGCCTGCGCCCATCCGGTCATCGGCCTGATCACCGAATGGCGCACCGCCACCGGTGAAGTCGAGCGCCGCGACGAGAAATCCGACCTCGGCGGCACCATGCGCCTGGGCCTGCAGGACCAGCGCCTCAAGCCCGGCTCGAAGGCGCGCGAACTCTACGGCAAGGACGTGGTGGGCGAACGCCACCGCCACCGCTACGAGTTCAACAACCGCTACCGCACCCAGCTCGAGGACGCCGGCCTGGTCATCAGCGGCAAGTCCATGGACGACCTGCTGGTGGAGGTGGTGGAGCTGCCCACGCATCCGTGGTTCATCGCCTGCCAGGCGCACCCCGAGTTCCTTTCGACGCCGCGCGACGGCCATCCCCTGTTCATCGGATTCATCCGTGCCGCCCGCGAACACAGGGCCGGCGGCCGCTTGCTCAAGGAGGCGTCGGCCTGATGGAACTCTGCGGATTCAAGGTTGGCCTGGACCAGCCCTTCTTCCTCATCGCCGGCCCCTGCGTGATCGAGTCGCTGGAGCTGCAGATGGAAACGGCCGGCCGCCTGAAGGAAATCACCGGCCAGCTCGGCATTCCCTTCATCTTCAAGTCCAGCTTCGACAAGGCCAACCGCACCTCGGGCACCAGCTTCCGCGGCCCCGGCGTCGAGGCCGGCCTGAAGGTGCTGGCCGAAGTGAAGCGCCAGCTCGGCGTGCCGGTGCTCACCGACGTGCACGAATACACGCCGCTCGATGAAGTCACCTCGGTGGTGGACGTGCTGCAGACGCCGGCCTTCCTGTGCCGCCAGACCGACTTCATCCAGAAGGTCGCCAGCGCCGGCAAGCCGGTGAACATCAAGAAGGGCCAGTTCCTGTCGCCCTGGGAAATGAAGCACGTCACCGCCAAGG
>DAORUD010000165.1:0-4119 GCA_035433005.1 Arenimonas sp.
CCAAGCCGGGCCTGCCGGTGGTCAACGCCGACGGCACGCCGAAGTGGCGCATGGCGCCCGGCCCGAACGGCCCGTACTGGAAGGGCGGCATGCAGAACGGCTACCAGGACGTGGGCTCCTGGACCTTCTTCAAGGGCCATGACGCCAACCGCACGGCAGCGGCCTGGCTGTACGCCCAGTTCGTCACCGCCAAGTCGGTCAGCCTGAAGAAGACCGTGGTCGGCCTGACGCCGATCCGCGAGTCGGACATCCAGAGCAAGACGATGACGGACATGGCGCCCAAGCTGGGCGGCCTGGTGGAGTTCTACCGCAGCCCCGCGCGTGTGGCCTGGACGCCCACCGGCACCAACGTGCCCGACTACCCCAAGCTGGCCCAGCTGTGGTGGAAGAACGTGGCCGTGGCCGTGACGGGTGAGAAGACCCCGCAGCAGGCTATGGACAACCTGGCCGAGGAGATGGACCAGGTGCTGGCCCGCCTGGAACGTGCCGGCATGGCCACCTGCGCGCCCAAGCTCAACAAGAAGGAAGACCCGAAGAAGTGGCTCTCCGACAAGGGTGCCCCGTGGGCCAAGCTGGCCAACGAGAAGCCCAAGGGTGAAACCATCGCCTACGACGCCCTGCTGAACGCCTGGAAGGCCGGCAAGGTGCGCTGAGCTTTCTCCCGTCTCCCCCGTTCTCCTCGGGTGGCAGGGTTGGGGCTGTGCGGCGTGGGCCGCGCAGCCCCTTTTTCTTTCGGACCGCGGTGGGTCGGTTGGGGTGGGGTCGGTTCAGCCGGCGCGGCCGCCGTCGCTGGCTTCATCCAGCACCGCGTCCACCTGCTCCAGCAGATCCAGGTGCTGGGTGTCACCCCAGCCCACCAGGGTGAAGCCGTCGTCCGTCCACAGCAGGCGGTTGATGCTGGTGTTGCCGATCTGCCAGGTGCGCGGCGCGTTCAGCTCCACGCGGGTGGCGGCGCGGTACAGGCAGTCCAGCACGCCGCCGTGGGTGACCAGGGCGATGGTCTGCCCGGCATGCGCGGCGGCCAGCCGGGTGGCGGTGGCCACGCAGCGCGCGTAGAACTCGGCCAGCGTCTCGCCGCCGGGGGCGCCAAAGTCCGGCTCGCGGCGCTTCCAGCGCAGCGCAAGCTCGGGGTGTTCGGCGTCGATCTCCGCAAACGTCTTACCTTCGAACACGCCGAAGCGCCGTTCGCGCAGCCCGGTGTCGGCCTGCACCACGAGCCCGCTGCGCTGCGCCCGTGCCAACGCTTGCGCGGTGTCTTGGGCGCGCTGCAGGTCGGAGCTGTAGACGGCGGCGAGGTCCTCGTCGGCCAGGTGGCGAGCGGCCAGTTCAGCCTGGCGGCGGCCGACTTCGTTCAGGCCGACGTCGAGCTGGCCCTGGATGCGGGTGTCGACGTTCCAGGCGGTTTCGCCGTGGCGGATCGCCAGGATCCGGGTCATCCGGCTGTAGGGCATCGGCTCAGACGCCCCAGACGATGTCGGCCCTGCCGGCCTGGGCGCGCTTGACCATCTCGACGAAGGGCCAGGCGCGCTGGCGCAGGCTGATGCGGTCGCGCCCGGCGGCTTCGGCCTGCACGGCGCCGTCATCGCTCTCGGCCGCCGCACGGCGGATCGCCTCATCGGCCTCGATGGCGGCATGCAGCGCATCGAGCGCAGCGGGCATGTCGGCCACCAGCAGGATGCCTTGGGGGGCCGGTTCGCGGCCGATCAGCCGCAGGAGGCGGTCGCCCACCGGCTCGGTCATGATGAGGTCGGCGGCGGCCTTGGACTTGAACTTGTAGAGCATGGCGCGGCAGTGGTTTTGGTGGGAGGTTGACGCTGGGGATTGTGCGCCCAGGGCCTGACCCCGGCGTCTGACCCCAGTGCGTTACCCCAGTGCGTTACCCCAGTGCGTTGGCGATGCGCCGGCTCAGCAGCGCGGCCAGCGCGCGGCGCTCCAGCCCGGCCGGGTCCTGCGGCGCCAGCACCTGCACCTGCACCGCAATCCCGGGCGTGGTGACGATGCGCCACAGGCTCTGCACCAGCGTGGTGTCGCCCACCCACATGGCGGAGGGACTCACGGCATGGCCGGGTTCGGTGTAGCGCAGCGCCAGCGGCTGGGTCACCGTGCCGGTGGCCACCGCCGCCTGCAGCAGGTTGGCGTGGAAGGGCAGCAGGCCCTGGCCGTCGCCGGTGGTGCCTTCCGGGAAGACCGCCACAGTGTCGCCCTGGCGCAGCGCCTCGGCCATCTGGTGCACCACCCGCAGCGCGTCGCGCTTGTTCTCGCGCTCGATGAAGAGGGTGCCGGCCTTGCCGACCAGCCAGCCCAGCACCGGCCAGCCGCGCACATCGGACTTGGAGACAAAGCGTGCCTGCGGGCACACCGCATGCACCGCGGTGATGTCCAGCCAGGACACGTGGTTGGACACCAGCAGCTGCGGCCCGTTGGCAAAGCGGCCCTCGACCTTCAGTGCGATGCCCAGCAGCCGCAGCAGCTTGGCCGACCACCACTGGATGTGGGCGCAGCGCTGCGCCTCGGTGGCGGCGCCGAACTCGCGCGCGGCCACCCAGATGCCGTGCAGCACATGCACAACCAGGCGGAACAGGCGCCAGGCGCCCTGCAAGGAAACCAGCATGGGGTTCAGGCCGGCTGCGAGCGTGCGCCGCTCACCGGCCGGCCTCGTAGGCCACCGTGCCGGCCACCAGCGTGGCGCGCACGCGCCCGGGCAGGGCCATGCCGGTGTCCTCGAAGGTGAAGGGGGTGTGTTTGCCCTGGCTGCGCAGCACGGCGGGCGTGACCGTCCAGGTGATGGTGGGGTCGAAGACGCAGACGTCGGCCACGCCGCCCTCCACCAGTCGGCCCGCGCTGGAGGTCAGCGAGCCCAGCGCATCGCCCAGCACCCGCACCGGGTCGCTGGTCACGCGCGCCAGGGTGGGCAACAGGCCCACACCCTGCTGCTCGCCCCACTTGAGCGCCAGGCTGAGCAGCAGCTCCAGCCCGGTGGCGCCGGGCTCGGCCTCGCCGAAGGGCAGCATCTTGGCGTCCTGCTCGACCGGCGTGTGGTCGGACACCAGGCAGTCCAGCGTGCCGTCGGCCAGGGCGGCGCGCAGCGCGTCGCGGTCCCGGCCCTGGCGCAGCGGCGGCGTCAGGCGCATCGAGGAGTTGAAGTAGCCGATGTCCACATCGGTGAGGTGCAGCGAGTTGATGCTCACGTCGGCCGTGACCGGCAGGCCCTCGCGGCGGGCCTGGCGCAGCAGTTCGACGCCGGCCGCACTCGACAGCCGGCACAGGTGCACCCGGGCGCCGGTGGCACGCATCAGCTCGAACAGGGTGTGCAGCGCCAGGGTTTCGGCCGCCACCGGCACGCCCGACAGGCCCAGCCGGGTGGCAACCGCACCGCTGGCGGCCACACCGCGGCCCAGTGAGCCGTCCTGCGGGCGCAGCCAGACGGCGTAACCGTGGGTGGCAGCGTACTGCAGCGCCCGCATGAGCACCTGGGTGTCCTGCACCGCCACCTCGGCCTGCGAGAAGCCGACACAGCCGGACTCGGTGAGCTCGACCATCTCAGTCAGCGTCTCGCCCTTCAGGCCGCGGGTGAGCGCCCCCAGCGGGAAGAGCCGGCACAGGCTGAGCTTGCGGGCGCGGAACTTGAGCATCTCGACCAGGCCGGGCTCGTCGAGGGTGGGGTCGGTGTCGGGCGGGCAGACCAGGCTGGTCACGCCCCCGGCTGCGGCGGCGTTCAGCTCGGATTCGAGCATGCCCTCGTGTTCGTGGCCGGGCTCGCGCAGGCGCGCAGCGAGGTCGACCAGACCGGGCGCCACCACGCAGCCGCTGGCGTCGATCACCCGGTTGGCGTGGAAGTCGGCGCTGACCGAGCCGATCGTCAGGATGCGACCGGCGGCGATGGCGATGTCGGCGCGTTCGTCGCGGCCCGAAGCCGGATCGACCACGCGGCCGTTCTTGATCAGGATCTTCATGCCGGCCTCCGTCGAGCCGCCTCAAGGGGGCCGGACGCCCCCTCGGGGGGCAGTGAACGAATGTGAGCTTGGGGGTTCATGCTTCGTTCCCCGCGATGATCGACATCACCGCCATGCGCACCGCGATGCCGAAGGTGACCTGCGGCAGGATCACGCTGTGGCTGCC
>DAORUD010000166.1:0-4062 GCA_035433005.1 Arenimonas sp.
AAAGCCGCCGCCAAGTAAGCAGCAAAAACGGGGTCAGATGACGTTTTCTTCGTTGCCCTTGGCCAACGAAGAAAACGTCATCTGACCCCGTTTCTATTCGGCGGGGGTGCGGCCGGCGCGGAGGGAGAGGGGCCAGCGCACGGTGCGTGCGGTGGTCGGGTCGCCCCAGGCGCGGGCGAAGTCGGGGGCCAGTTCGCCTGCGGCGTCGCGGCCGGTGTCGCGCAGGCAGCGCTGGCTGGCTGACCAGGTGCGCAGGTAGGCCAGGTACTGGTCCAGGGTCCACGTGCACTCCATCGAGAAGTGCGGCGCGTCGGTGATCACCTCGAACGGGAACGGCAGCGCGCGGTAGCCGTTCTCGACGTGGCGGCGCTCGGGCGGCCAGTACGCGCCCAGCCGGGTTTCGTAGAGTTCATGGAACACCGCGTCCACCGCCAGGTCCACCCGCGACTGGCCGTAGCACCACACCGCCACCAGCCCGCCCGGCCGCAGCACGCGCGCGGCTTCGGCGCAGAACCGCGCCTGGTTGAACCAGTGGAAGGCCTGCGCGGCCGTCACCAGGTCCACCGAGTGGTTGCGCAGGGAAACGATTTCGGCCGATTCCACCCGCCAGGTGATGCGCGGGTCGGCGGGCGCGTTGGCGATCTGTTCTTCGCTGGGGTCGCTGGCGTGCACGCGCTGGAAGTGGTGCGCCAGCGCCAGGCTGGCCTGGCCGTTGCCGCAGCCCACGTCCCAGGCCAGGTCGTGGTGCAGGCACTGGTCGGACAGCCACTGGAAGAGTTCGGGCGGGTAGGTGGGCCTGGCGGCGGCGTAGTCGGCCGCGTGTCCGGAGAAGTGGTCCTGGAATGCCATGCCGGCGGCCTCGCGGTTTTACTGGGTGAGTTCGCGCCACTGGCCGGGCGGCAGGCCTTCAAGCCGGTGCGGGCCGACCGCGATGCGCAGCAGCCGCAGGCAGGGCAGGTCCACCGCGGCCACCATGCGCCGCACCTGGCGGTTGCGGCCTTCGGTGATGGTGAGCTCCAGCCAGCTGTCGGGCACCGTCTTGCGATGGCGCACCGGCGGGTCGCGCGGCCACAGCCAGTCGGGCGCGCCGATCAGCACCTGCGCCTTGGCCGGCCGCGTCAGGCCGTCGGCCAGCGTGACGCCGGCGCGCAGCTGCGCCAGGTGTTCGTCGCCGGCCTGGCCTTCCACCTGCACCAGGTAGGTCTTGGGCCAGTGGAACTTGGGCGAACTGATGCGTGCAATCAGCGGGCCGTCGTCGGACAGCAGCAGCAGCCCTTCGGAATCCTGGTCCAGCCGGCCAGCGGCATAGACGTTGGGCGGCAGCGAATAGCCGGCCAGCGTCGGGCGGGGCGGCACCGTCTTGTCGGTGAACTGGCAAAGGACGCCGTAGGGCTTGTTGAAGGCAATCAGCATTCGGCCAGTGTAGCGCCGTGGGACACTGAGCGCCTGACCGCCGCCGCCTTTTCCGGGAAAAACCGATGTCCACGACCCACCCCCTGCGCCGGCTGGCCGGCTTTGCCCGGCCCCAGCGACGGAATGCCGTGCTGGCCACGGTGTATTCGGTCCTGAACAAGTTCTTCGACGTGCTGCCCGAACTGCTGATAGGCGTGGCGGTGGACGTGGTGGTGAACCAGCAGGACTCGTTCATGGCCCGCTTCGGCCTGCCCGACCCGCTGCACCAGCTCTATGCGCTGGTGGCGCTGACCATCGTGGTGTGGGTGGCCGAGTCGGCCTTCGAATACCTGTACGCGCTCAAGTGGCGCGGGCTGGCCCAGGACCTGCAGCATTCGCTGCGCCAGGCGGCCTACGGCCACGTGCAGAAGTTGCCGCCGGCCCTGATCGAGCGCGAGCGCAGCGGCCGGCTGATGGCGCTGATGAACGAGGACGTGAACCAGATCGAGCGCTTCCTCAACACCGGCGCCAACGACCTCATCCAGGTGGTGGTGTCGTCGCTGATGGTGGGTGCGGTGTTCTTCGTGCTCACCGCCGACCTCGCCGCGCTGGCGATGCTGCCCATCCCGCTGATCCTGATTGGCGCGTTCTGGTTCCAGAAGCGGCTGGCGCCGCGCTATGCCGCCGCGCGCGAAGCCGCGGCCACCGTGTCGTCGCGGCTGTCGAACAACCTGGCCGGCATGGCCACCATCCAGGCCTACACGGCCGAGGATTTCGAGGCGGCGCACCTGCGCGAGGCGTCCGACGGCTTCCGCGCGCGCAACACCGAGGCCATCCGATTCTCGGCCGCCATCACGCCGGTCATCCGCATGGCCATCCTGGCCGGCTTCGTGGCCACGCTGCTGTACGGCGGCATGCTCACCCTGCGCGGTGAACTGGGCGTGGGCAGCTATTCGGCCCTGGTCTACCTCACTCAGCGCCTGCTGTGGCCGCTGACGCGCCTGGCCGACATGACCGACCTCTACCAGCGCGCCATGGCCTCGGTGAACCGCGTGATGGACCTGCTGGACACGCCCGTGCCCGCGCGCGGCGCCGCGCCGCTGCCGGCCCGGGCGCGCGGCGAGCTGTCGTTCGAAGGCGTGGGCTTCGATTACGACGACGCCACCGCGCTGCACGCCGTGGACCTGCACGTGCCGGCCGGCGCCACCGTGGCCCTGGTGGGCGGCACCGGCGGCGGCAAGTCCACGCTGCTCAAGCTGCTGCTGCGCTTCATTGACCCGGCGCGCGGCCGCATCGCCCTGGACGGCTTCGACGTGGCCGGGCTCGACCCCGCCGCGCTGCGCCGATCCATCGGCTACGTGGCGCAGGAACCCTTCCTCACCGACGGCACCGTGGCCGACAACATCGCCTACGGTGAACACGCCGCCGACCGCGCGCGCGTGGAAGCCGCCGCCCGCGCCGCCGAAGCCCACGCCTTCATCGCCGCCATGCCGCAGGGCTACGACAGCCCCGTCGGCGAGCGCGGCAGCCAGCTGTCGGGCGGCCAGCGCCAGCGCATCGCCCTGGCCCGCGCGCTGTACCGCGACCCGGCCATCCTGGTGCTGGACGAAGCCACGTCGGCCGTGGACAACGAAACCGAAGCCGCCATCCAGCGCTCGCTGGCCGTGGCCGCACGCGGCCGCACCACCCTGGTGGTGGCGCATCGCCTGAGCACCGTGCGCCACGCCGACGCCATCCACGTGCTGGAAGCCGGCCGCATCGTCGAAACCGGCACGCACGACGAACTGGTGGCCCGCAGCGGCGCCTACGCCGCCCTCTGGCGCCTGCAGACCGGCGAAACCCCCTGACCCCTGCAGGAGGGCCTTCA
Source organism: Arenimonas sp. (assembly GCA_035433005.1). GTDB lineage: Bacteria > Pseudomonadota > Gammaproteobacteria > Xanthomonadales > Xanthomonadaceae > Arenimonas. Next base: position 3,260 of record DAORUD010000166.1, read on the forward strand.
GGCCCGAGGCTCCAGGCGCAGAGCGGTCGGGCCTGAAGGCCCTCCTACAGTTCCACGACGCATCGCTGGCAGAATCGGGACTCCACGACCCCTCGGACTTCCGGATGACCCAGCGCCCTCTGCTCGCCGCCGCCCTTGCCGCCGCCCTGGCCGCCCCCGTTGTCATTGCCGCCGCCCAGGACGCCACGCCTGGCGCGCGGAGCAACGGCGCCAACCACTCCGAGGCTGACGCCGAGGCGTACGAGGCCCGGCTCGCCGAACGTGAGCGCGGCAACAGCCTCATCCGCGCCGACCGCCTGCTGGACGTGCGCACCGGCCGCTGGCTGCAGAACGTCGAAATCCTGGTGCAGGACGGCCGCATCGTGAAGATCGAACACGGCGCGCCCGGGCTCAAGATGATCGCGACGGACACGAAGATCATCGACCTCACCGGCATGAGCCTGGTGCCCGGCCTGATCGACATGCACGTGCACCTGGACTCCGACCCCAGCTACGGCGGCTACACCGGCCTGCAGTTCAGCGACCGGTTCTGGTCGGTGCTGCAGGTGAAGCACGCGGGCGAGACGCTGGACGCGGGCTTCACCACCGTGCGCAACGTCGGCGCGGATGCCTTCAACGACGTCGGCCTGCGCCAGGCGATCGACGAAGGCAAGATCCGCGGCCCGCGCGTGGTCACCGCGGCTTACAGCTTCGGCGCCACCGGCGGGCACTGCGACTCCACGTTTTTCCCGCCCTCGTTCGATTCGAAAAGCCCCTACAACGCCGACAGCCCGGATGAGGGCCGCAAGCGCGTGCGCGAAATC
>DAORUD010000167.1:0-3973 GCA_035433005.1 Arenimonas sp.
GGCAGCGGCAGCTGCACCAGGATGCCGTGGATGGCCGGGTCGGCGTTTAGGCGGTCGATCAGGGCGGCCAGTTCTTCGTCGCCCGTGTCCGCCGGCAGGTCGAAGTCGATGGCACGGATGCCCACTTTCTTGGCGGCGCGGCGCTTGTTGCGCACGTACACGGCCGACGCCGGGTCCTGGCCCACCAGCACCACCGCCAGGCCGGGCGCGGGCTTGCCGGCCGCGACCCGCGCGGCGACGCGCTGCGCCAGGTCGTCCAGCAGGGCTTCGGCGATGCCTTTGCCGTCGAGGATGCGGGCGGTCATGGCGCTCCGGGGCAGTGGGGGCGGATCGGGCGCACAATGGCCCGGGTCGCAAGCCGCGATTATCCCCGAAGCCTTCCCTGCCCCGCCATATGCCCGACGCCGATACCACCGCCCTGGAGGCCGACGCCTTCCGCCGCCTGCTCGAACACCTGCGCCAGCGCAGCGACGTGCAGAACATCGACCTGATGATCCTGGCGGGCTTCTGCCGCAATTGCCTGTCGAACTGGTACCAGGAGGCCGCACAGGCCGCCGGCACGCCGGTGTCGAAGGACGCCGCGCGCGAGAGGGTCTACGGCATGCCCTTCGCCGAATGGAAAGCCCGGCACCAGGCCGAGGCCACGCCGGAACAGCTGGCCGCCTTCGAAGCCGCCCAGCGCGCCCACTCCTGACGCTCCCCGAAACCGTAGGAGGGCCTTCAGGCCCGACGCTCTTCGGCAAGAGCATCGGGCCTGAAGGCCCTCCCACAGGCCTCGAGCTCCGCTGGAATCAGGCGGCCTTGCGGGTGCGCTTGGCGGCCGGGCGCGCGGTGCGGGTGGCCTTGCGCGCGGTGCGCTTGGCCGGGGCCTTGGCGCCCAGCTTCACCAGCACCGGGGCGAACCGGGTTTCGAACTCGGCCTGGGCCTGCTGGGCGAAGCCGGCCACCTGCTTCTTCACCGGCGCCAGCCTGGCCTTGGCCTGCTTGCGGAACCTGGCCACGGTCTTGCCGGCTTCGCGGGCGGTTTGCTCCGCGCGCAGGCGCAGGGTGTCGGGCAACTCGGCCAGGCCGTCGATGGACCGGATGGCCTGCTTGCGGCCCAGGGAGGCGGCGCCGATGCCGGCCAGCACCACGGTGCGCGGGCTGACTTCGGTCTTGCGGGGGCTGCGGCGGCGGGTCGGGGTTGAACGCGTCATGGGGCACCTCGTCACTTCGGGCCGGAATGGCCTTGTTCGCGTTCGAGTGTGGTCGCCGCACCCTGAGCAATCACACTAGCGGCCGCGCCCGCCGCTTGCGGCCGGCAAGGTGCCGCGCGATGCTGGCCTTCTTTGCATGGAGCAAGTGTCGATGGCCGCCAAGAAGTCCAGCTGGGCCCGGTTTCCCCACGACGCCAAGGCGTTCGACTACGCGGGCGACAAGCTGAAGAAGGCCTGGCCCGCCCTGCACGCCGGTGACACCGAACCCTTCCCCGACGACAAGCGCGCCGCCGCCCTGATCAAGGCCGCCGGCAAGTCCGCGCCCAAGGGCCTGGACGCCGCGGCCCTGGCCGAGGCCCTGCAGGACGCCTGGCGCGCCTTCCACCGCGGTGATTTCCAGCAGGCGTACGAGGCCGGTGAAGCCCTCGGCCCGGTGGGCGCCTCGGTGGCGTGCAAGGCGATGGGCATCCACGCCACCTACCTGGTGGACGACGAGGACGAACAGCTCAAGCGCTACGAGCAGGTGGGCAAGCTGGCCGAGGCCGCCATCGCCGCCCTGCCCGGCGAAGCCAACAGCCACTACCGCTTCGCCTTCGGCATGGGCCGCTACAGCCAGGGCATCAGCATCGCCAAGGCGCTCAAGATGGGCCTGGCCACCAAGGTGCGCAAGGCGCTGGAGGCCACGCTGGAGCTGGCGCCCAAGCACGCCGAGGCGCATACCGCGCTGGGCCTGTACCACGCCGAAATCATCAACAAGATCGGCGCACTGGTGGGCGGCATGACCTACGGCGCCAAGGCGTCCGAGGCCGACAAGCACCTGACCACGGCGCTCAAGCTCACGCCCGAGTCGCCCATCGCGCACCTGGAGCACGGCAACCTGCTGCTGCTCCTGCACGGCGACAAGCGCGAGGACGATGCCGCCAATGCCTTCGAGAAGGCCGGCAAGCTCAAGCCCCGCGACGCGATGGAAAAGCTGGATGCCGGGTTCGCGAAGGCGCAGCTGGAGTGATGCGCCGCCCGCAGGCCGGGCCGCCGGCGTGAGCGACAGCAACCGCACCCCGCCGGTGTCGGGGGGCGATGCCCCGCCCGCCGACCACGGCAGCTTCGGCACGCGCCACAATCCGCCGCCGCGGGGCGCCGTGGACCGCTTCATCCGCCGCTTCAGCCAGCTGTCGCTGCTGCTGGCCGTGCTGGCCCTTTACGCCCTGCTGGCCACGGCCGTGGGTTTGGCGCTGGCGCCGGCGCTGTGGTTCGTGGACGCCTGGTCGGGGTGGACGGGGGGCTGGACCGGGGCCTGGCACTGGCTGGGCCGGGGGCTGGGCTACGCGCTGGCCTTCCTGCTGTTCGGGTTCGCGCTGCTGTGCGTGGTGCCGGTCTACAACTGGCTGCTGCCGACCCGCGCCGCACCGTTCAAGGGCGGCTACTTCTCGATCGCGGCGGTGCCCTGGCTGCTGCACAACGGCCTGTTCTACCTGGTTCGTTTCACGTTCCTGCCGTTCGTGACGCTCACGCCGATGGGCGGCTGGTTCCTGTCGGCCATGGGCATGCGGCTGGGCAAGCGCGTGTTCGTGAACACTGAATACATTTCCGACCCGCGCCTGATCACCCTGGGCGACGACGTGGTGATTGGCGGCAGCGTGCACCTGTTCGCGCACTTCGGCGGCGGTGGCCACCTCACCGTGGCGCCCGTGGTCATCGGCGCGCGTGCCACCATCGGCGAGAAAGCCACGGTGATGGGCGACGTGCAGGTGGGCGACGACGCCGTCGTGCTGCCCCACTCCGTGCTGCTGCCCGGATCGCGGGTGGGCGCCGGAGAAACCTGGGGCGGCATCCCTGCCCGCCACATCAGCCCCGCGGAATGGAAGCGCCTGCACGACGAGATCCGTGGGGCGGCGGGCTGAGGCCGCAAAAAAAGAAAGCCACCGCTGGGGTGGCTTCTTCTTGTTCGCGCGCAAGCGCGACCCCGAGGGGATTTGGTGGGCGGTACAGGGCTTGAACCTGTGACCCTCGCCGTGTGAAAGCGATGCTCTACCGCTGAGCTAACCGCCCGGAAGAGAGCGCGAAGTTTACGCGGCCCGGCGCAAGCCGGTCAACCGGTCCGTCACTGGAGCTTCGTGGCCTGCATGTCCCGCGCCCTGGCCGGCGCGGCGAAGCTGTCGGCCCGGGCCTGGTCCCAGAACACCTGGAACACGGGGTGGTCGGGCACGGTTTCCAGCAGCTCACCCGGCCGCACGAAGTGGTGCAGCTTGGCCAGGGACCGCACTTCGGTGGACGAAACCCGCCGGATGATGTGTTCGGGCCCCATTTCGGACGGGTGCTGCAGCCCCGCCGCGGCCAGCAGGTCGCGCAGGGCCAGCAGGGTGTTGCGGTGGAAGTTGGCCACCCGCACGCCCTTGTCCTGCGGGTCCAGCGCGGCCTGGCGGTTCGGGTCCTGGGTGGCCACGCCGGTGGGGCAACGGTCGGTGTGGCAGCTCTGGGACTGGATGCAGCCGAGCGAGAACATGAAGCCGCGCGCCGAATTGCACCAGTCCGCACCCAGTGCCAGCGTGCGGGCGATGTCGAAGGCGGTGACGATCTTGCCGGCCGCGCCCAGCCGCACCCTGGCGCGCAGGTCCAGGCCCACCAGGGTGTTGTGCACCAGCAGCAGCGCTTCGCGCATGGGCGCGCCCACGTGGTCGGTGAACTCCAGCGGCGCCGCGCCGGTGCCGCCCTCGCCGCCGTCCACCACGATGAAGTCGGGCAGGAGGCCGGTTTCCTTCATGGCCTTGGCGATGGCG
>DAORUD010000168.1:0-3949 GCA_035433005.1 Arenimonas sp.
GTCCAAGGCTCGCGAGTCGCAATGGCATGAAGAGCGCCGCTGTGACGCCGAAGAGTACGACCGCTTTTTGGAGGAACAGAGTCTGAAGCGCCACCCATCTGTACGGGGAATTTGCGTCAGACCGGGTTGGAAGGGATCTGCGGACATCCAGGAAGCATGCCCGCCATGCAAGTAGGCTGGCATTGATTTATGAGCCTCAGTTTGCGGGGATCAGGAGACCCACATGAATGGGGCTCAAGCACTACTGGGTTGGCGGCGTAATGCAGGCTAACGCCGTAAGTGGCTGTTTTAATAAGGCTTAGGGCCGCTTTGAAAATCCCCGTGTCGGCGGTTCAATTCCGTCCTCGGCCACCATATCGAAATCAACGCCCCGCCTCGCTCCCAGCCAGGCGGGGCGTTTTGTTTGGCGCGTCTGCGACATCCTCCAATCTCACGCCATGAGCCAGCCCGCCTCCAGACTTCAGCCTGGAGGCCAAGCCGGCCTCCGCGTTGTGCTGCACGCCGGGCCATACGCCGGCCGCAGCCCTGGAAGCCCACGCCACGCCGGAGCCTTCGCATGCCCATTCCCGACCCGCTTCGCTCGCCCTTCTACGAATCCGGCGGGCTGCTGCAGGCTTGCTCGCAGTGCGACTTCGCGCAGTGCGGCCACAAGTCCGAGCTGATGGAGTGCCCCGCCTGCGGCGCCACCTTCAAGCCGCCGCTGGCCATCCTGTTCGGCGGCAGTGCGGTGGTGTTCGACGGGGTGAACTTCCACTTCCACGACCGCACCGGCCGCAGCGCGATGGTTGAGCGCGCCGACAATCCCGAAATCGTGCAGTTCATGTGCCGGCACGCGGACGACCTGCGCAACGGCAACGTGATCCGCGACATGGGCCCGGTCCGGCGTGTGGTCAAGCAGGAGCCCTTCATGCGAATGCTGTGGACCTGACCATCCGTGAAGGCTTGAATCCCCTTGTAGTACGCTGCGCACACGCCGGTGCAGATCGCTCCGGAGTCCATGACGGGATGTCCCATGACCTACCGCAACAGCATTTCCTCGGCGGTGCTGCTCGCCGCGCTGATCGCAGGCAGCGCTGGCGCCGCCACGCGCGTGGATATCCAGAAGCTTGACGCACGGCAGCTGGAGCGCGACTTCGCGACCGCGGTCGGCGGCAACACGCAAGCCATGGCGGCGCCGGCGCGCCACGCGCGGATACTGGGCATGGACCCGGAGTCGACGCTCGCGGTGGACCGTGAGTCCATCGTCGAAGGTGGCCGGCACTTCCGCTACAGCCAGCGGTTCCGCGGACTGCCGGTGTTCGGCTCGGGCCTGGTGGTCAGCCAGGACGCGGCGGGCAATATCCGCGCCATGTTCGGCAACCTGGTGAAGGGCATTGCCGCCGACGTGCCTTCCACTGCCGCCCGGATTGCCGGCGACCGGGCCGCGCAGCTGGCAACGCAGGCCAGCCTGGGCAAGCGCGCGGCGGAATTCACGGTCGAGGACCTCAGCGCGGTGAAATCGATCTACGTTGACGACGACGGACGAGCGCACCTGGCCTTCATCGTGACCTTCTTCGCCCAGGTTCAGGACGTGGGCGAGCCCACTGAACCCACGGTGGTAGTGGACGCGCTGGACGGGCGCATCATCAGCCAGTCGGAATCCCTGGCCAGCGCCCACTGAATCGAGCGCGACGCGGGCGCTACACTGCCGACCGCCCGCATTGCGCCGGGCCCGCGCTTTCCTGCACCGGAACCCGACCATGCCCAAACGCCCCGCCAAAGCCATCCCCGCCAGCAAGCTCGGCGAACCGCACGCGCAGCTGCGCGACAAAGCCGGCAAGCTGCTGGGCGGCATCGTGTTCAAGGACAACGAGTGGGTGCTGGGGCTGGACGGCAAGATCGCCGGCACGTCGCACAGCGCGGCGCACGTGCTGGCCATCCTCAAGCGTGCCGCGGCGCTGCTGCGCAGCGAGGGCCGCGAGGTGGACCTGGTGTTCTCGGCCACGCTGCGCGCCGCCGCGCACCAGGAGGCGGCCGACCAGGGCCTGGAGTTCGAGGCCTTCCAGGACCGCCTGGCCGCCGAGATGCAGGCCGCGGACAAGACCGGCGGCTGACCGCGGGTTCACGGACCATGCATGGCCCCGGCCGCTACCCTGTGGCCCCGAATAACCGGAGCCACGCCATGGTCCGCCACCTGGTCCTGCCGCTGCTGATGCTGTTCAGCGCCCCCGCCCTGGCCCAGCCGCCCCTGCAGGCCGTGCCCGAACTCGACCTGGCGCGCTACGCCGGCACCTGGCACGAAATCGCCCGCCTGCCGATGTACTTCGAGCGCAAGTGCGCCCGCGACATCACCGCCACCTACACCCCGCGCGAGGACGGCACGCTGACCGTGCGCAACGCCTGCGTGCGCGCCGACGGCGTGAACATGGTGTCCGAAGGCGCGGCCCGCAAATCGGGCGACGACCCGGCCAAGCTGCAGGTGCGCTTCGCGCCGCGATGGCTCTCGGCCCTGCCCTTCGTCTGGGCCGACTACTGGGTGATCGCGCTGGACGAGGACTACCGGTGGGCCATCGTCGGCGAACCGGGTCGCGAGTACCTGTGGATCCTGGCGCGCGAGCCGGCCCTGGACGCCAAGACCTTCGAAGACCTCCAGGGCCGGGCCCGCATGATGGGCTACGACCTGGCCGAGCTGATCGTGGTGTCGCCGCCGCGCTGACGATGCCGCGGCAACGTACGGGCTGGTATCCTCGACGGGTTTCCAACGCCATCGGAACCCCGCCCATGCGCAAGCTCCAAGCCGCCCTCGCCCTCCTGCTGCTGGCCCTGGTGGCCGGCTGCGCCAGCGGCCCGCCCAAGCGCATCTTCCCGCCCCAGGCCAGCCTGCAGGAGCTGCGCGTGCAGCCCGACGGCCAGTGGGTGGCCCAGGTCCGCATCCAGAACTACAGCACGGTGCCGATGCGCTTCTCGCGCCTGGAAGCCACGCTGTCGGTGAACGGCGTCGAGGCCACCCGCATCAGCATCGATCCCGGCCTGACCGTGGGCCCGGGCTCGAACGAACTCGTGCAGCACGCGTTCACCCCCGCGGCCGGCCCCAGGGCCGCCGTGGACCAGGCGCTGGCCAGCCGCCGCGCCGTGCGCTACCAGCTCACCGGCCGCATCGCCAGCAGCGAGCCCGAAACCGACCATCCCTTCGAATACCAGAGTGCGCTCGATCCGGTGCCCGGCCTGGCCGGCATCCTGCGCTGAACCCCGAGGAAGCCCCGCATGAACCGCTACACCGCCCCCGTGCGCGACATGAAGTTCGCGCTGTACGACGTCATCGAAGCCGACAAGCTGTACGCCAAGCTCGGCATCGAACACGCCCAGCGCGACCTGCTGGACGCGGTGATGGACGAAGCCGCAAAGTTCACCCAGACCGTGCTGGCGCCGCTCAACGGCGTGGGCGACGAAGTGGGCTGCGTGCACGACAAGGCCACCGGCGCGGTCACCACGCCGCCGGGCTTCAGGGAGGCCTACGCGCAGTTCGTCGAAGGCGGCTGGGCCGGCATCACCGCGCCCGAGGCCATGGGCGGCCAGGACCTGCCGGAAAGCTTCGGCGCGGCGCTGAAGGAAATGATTGATGCCGCCAACCTCAGCTGGGGCAACTACCCGCTGCTGTCGCACGGCGCCACCGAGGCGCTCAAGCACCACGGCGAAGCCTGGCAGCAGGAAGTGTTCCTCAAGAAGATCATCGCCGGCGAATGGACCGGCACCATGTGCCTGACCGAGCCGCACTGCGGCTCCGACCTGGGCCTGCTCAAGACCAAGGCCGAACCGCAGGCCGACGGCTCGTACAAGGTCAGCGGCACCAAGATCTTCATCACCGGCGGCGAGCACGACTTCACCCCCAACATCATCCACCTGGTGCTGGCGCGCCTTCCCGATGCGCCCGCGGGCGTGAAGGGCATCTCGCTGTTCATCGTGCCCAAGG
>DAORUD010000169.1:0-3819 GCA_035433005.1 Arenimonas sp.
TGACGAACGGCCCGCTGACGGTGAACGCCGACGGCACGGTCGATGTCGCGCCGAATACTCCGGCGGGCACGTACACGGTCGTTTACGAGATCTGCGAAGTCCTGAATCCGACCAACTGCGACACCGCCACGGTCACCGTGACCGTAATCGCGGCCCCGATCGATGCGGTGGATGACGCGGGCGGCCCGGTGAACGGGCTGACCGGCGCCACGGCCGTGCTGAACGTGTTCGGCAACGACACGCTCAACGGCGTCGCCGTGAACCCGGCGGACATCACCCTGGTCCCGGTGACGAACGGCCCGCTGACGGTGAACGCCGACGGCACGGTCGATGTCGCGCCGAACACCCCGGCCGGCACGTACACGGTCGTCTACGAGATCTGCGAAATCCTGAACCCCACCAACTGCGACACCGCCACCGTCACCATCATCGTCAACGCCGCGCCCATCGTGGCCGTCAACGATGCGGGCACCGTGCCCGATGGTGGCGTCGGCGGCGTGGCCGTGCCGAACGTGCTGGTCAACGACACCCTCAACGGCGCCCCGGCGACCCTGGGCACCGTGACCATCACCCAGCTGTCCACCAGCCACCCGAACGTCACCCTGGACCCGGCCACCGGCCAGGTCACCGTGGCCCCGGGCATCGCGGCGGGCACCTACACGGTGAACTACCGCATCTGTGAAATCCTCAACCCCGCCAACTGCAGCGACGCCGTGGTGACCGTCACGGTCGTCAACGGCGACATCGCCCCGGTGGCGGTGGACGACGGCTTCACGGGCGACGAAGGCGCACCGATCGTCGGCAGCGCGGCGGGCAACGACACCCCGGGCAACATCAGCAGCACCTACACCGCACTGGCCCAGCCGGCCAACGGTACGGTGGTGATGAATCCGGACGGCAGCTTCACCTACACGCCCAACGCCGGCTTCGTCGGCCCCGACACGTTCCCGTACCAGGTGTGCGACGCCGACGGCGACTGCGCCACCGCGCTGGTCACCATCAACGTGCAGCCGCTGCAGGGCAAGCTGCGCCTGCAGAAGACCGTGTCCAAGCGCGAAGTGAACGCCGGCTCGCTGGTGTCGTACACGCTCACCGTCACCAACATCGGCGCTCTGCCGGTGGTCGCCGCCGACGTCGTGGACGTGCCGCCCTCGGGCTTCGCGTTCGTGCCCGGCAGCGTGGTGGTGGTGGACGCCGACAACGCGGCCGTGACCACGGGCACCGGTCCGATCACGTTCGCGGGCATTGATATCCCGGTGGGCGGCACCGCCACCATCCGCTACCTGCTGCGCGCGGGTGCCGGACTGCTGCCGGGCGAGTACGTCAACGAAGCCACGGTCTTCCAGCTGGGCGTCGCGGTCAGCAACGTCGCCGCCGCCTCGGTGGTGACCGGCGCCGGCCTGGATCCGGACTTCGAACAGACCCGCATCTGGGGCAAGGTGTTCGACGACCAGAACGGCGACGGCTGGCAGGACGAAGGCGAGCGCGGCATCCCGGGCGTGCGCCTGGCCACCGTGGAAGGCCTGGTCAGCGAGACCGACGCCCAGGGCCGCTTCCACATCGAAGGCCTGGTGGTGTCCAACCAGATGCGCGGCCAGAACTTCGTGGTCAAGGTGGACGTGAGCACGCTGCCCGAGGGCGTCGAGTTCACCACCGCCAACCCGCTGATGCGCCGCATCACGCCGGCCATCCCGACCCGCTTCGACTTCGGCGTGCGCATGCCGCCGTCGCCGGCGGCCCGGGGCGTGGTCGAGCTGGACCTGGGCACGGTGGTGTTCGCGCCGGGCAGCAGTGAGATCGCCGCGGGCTACCGCAAGGTGATCGAGCAGATGGCTGCCCAGCTGCGCCAGCACGACAGCGGCGAAGTGACCATCCAGACCGTGTCCGGCGAAGAAGCGCTGGCCGTGGACCGCGCCGTCGCGGTGCATCGCGAACTGCTGGCCCTGCTGGGCAGCGACCACGCCGGCAAGCTGGCCATCAACGTGGTGCAGGCCGACCAGAGCCGCCTGCTGTCGGTGGGCGAGGGGATGAAGCTGGGTTCGGTGCTGTTCGATACCGACAGCGAGAACCTCCGCGGCGGCAGCGAAGACGTGATCGACGCCATCGCCCGCGCGGTGGCCGACCCGGCCTGCGGCTGCACCGTGGTGCTCACCGGCCACGCCGACGTGCGCGGCAACGCCGACTACAACCAGGCCCTGGCCCTGCGCCGCGCGCAAGCCGTGCGCGAGGCCATCGAGGCCAGGTTGACACCAGAGCAACGTGCCCGGCTGCGGGTGGAAACCGAAGGCGCCGCGGCGCCGGGAGCGGGCAAGTGAACGGGAACCGACACGTTGTGAAGACGCGCATGAAGCTGCTGGACTACACCCTGATCGGCCTGCTGGGCACGCTGCCCGCGGCCGCCTGGGCCCAGGCCGAGACCCCGGCCGCCGCGCCGGCGGCCGAGGTGGCCTGCGACGCCGAAGGCTGCAGCGACGGCGACGGCGCCGTGCTGCGCATCCGCAGCCGCGGCGAAACCCAGTCGCAGCCGGGCGACGCCGGCCAGCTGCAGGGCGACCGCCGCGTGGACGTCGAGCGCGAGCAGGCCGGTCGCACCCAGGTGCGCGGCCGCTTCGCGGTGGACCTGCCGGGCGGCGGCGTGCTGTGGGCCACCGAGGACCCGCAGCTGGCGTCGCCCAACCTCAACGTGCAGGCCAGCTCGCTGGTGGAGTTCGCCGACGGCCGCATCGCCAAGCCGGTGCGGTTCATGAGCTACAGCAATTACCCGGACTTCGCCGAGCGCCACGAGCTGGTGATCTACCGCGGCACCGACACCGACCTGGTGGCCCCGCTGGCCACGCTGCCGATGCCGGCCACCGCGGTGGGCGAAGTGGAGTGGGGCGGCGAACTGCCCGCCGACGTGCGCCTGCGCGAGGGCGACCAGCTGCAGTACGTGCTGCGCGCCATCGCCGCCGACGGCACGGTGGACGAAACCTATCCCAACACCTTCACCCTGGTGCGCCCGGAAGACGTCAAGCGCAGCCAGCAGCAGATCGGCGCGCAGGCCGACGCCCGCTATGCCGGCATGGACGCCGAGCAGATCGCGCAGCGCCAGCTCACCGAGTCGGTGTTCGGGCAGGGCAACCTGCGCCTGCAGAACATCCCCATCTACGGCTCGCGCGTGCGCATCGTCGGCCAGGACATCCCGGAAGGGCAGTCGCTGAGCATTGACGGCCGCGCCTACCCGGTGGACCTGGACCGCAAGTTCGCGGCCGAGTTCCTGCTGCCGGTGGGCAAGCACAGCTTCGACATCGCGGTGGGCAGCGGCACGCAGGCCGTCACCCGCACGCTGGACGTGGAAGTGACGGGGCGCTACCTGTTCATGGTGGCGCTGGCCGACGTCACGGTGTCCGAGAGCGCCATCAGCGGCGCCGTGGTGCCGGTGGGCGTGGACGACCGCTACGACGACGTGGTCACCGAAGGCCGCCTGGCCCTGTACCTGAAGGGCAAGGTGAAGGGCCGCTACCTGGTGACCGCGCAGGCCGACACGCGCGAGAACGAAATCAGCGAACTGTTCGATGGCTTCCTGGACCCCGATGCGCGCGACGTGTTCCGCCGCCTCGACCCGGACCAGTTCTATCCGGTGTACGGTGACGACTCCACCACCTACCGCGACGTGGACACCCAGGGCCGCATGTACGTGCGCGTGGACTGGGACAAGAGCCAGGCGCTGTGGGGCAACTTCGCCACCGGCTTCACGGGCACCGAGTACGGCCAGTATTCGCGCAGCCTGTACGGCGGCGCGCTGAACTGGCGCAGCCGCGCCAGCACGCCGCTGGGCGA
>DAORUD010000170.1:0-3756 GCA_035433005.1 Arenimonas sp.
CGCGCGAACGTGCCCTGGAAGGCCTCGTCCTGGTAGGTGGCGGTGAAGCCCAGCTTCGACTCCGGCTGCGCGACGTAGTCGGCGGCGGGGGCCGCGGCGGCGGCCGTCAGCAGGGCGGTGGTCAGGGCGGTCAGCAGGAGGGCACGCATGGTCAGGCTCCGGTTTCGTGGTCGCGCGCGGCGGGAGCCGGCGGCTTGATCAGGGGCAGCATCCGCACCAGGGTGCGGTCGCGGTCGAAGTAGTGGTGCTTCAGCGCGGCGGCCGCGTGCAGCGCCACGATGGCGGCCAGGGCCAGGAACAGCGTGGAGTGCGCGCCCAGCGCGAACGCCTTCACGTCGGCGTCGTAGCCGCTCAGTCTGGGCAGCGCGAACAGGCCGAACCACTTGAGCGGGAAGCCCGACGCCGAGTTGTACAGCCAGCCGCTGAGCGGCATCGCCAGCAGGATCACGTACAGCGCGCCGTGGGTGGCGCTGGACGCCCACTGCTGCCAGCGCGGCGTGCCCGGCGCCGGCTGCGGCACGCCGGCGAACAGCCGCCACAGCAGGCGCAGCACGGTCAGCGCCAGCACGGTCAGGCCGATGCTTTTGTGCAGGCCGTAGACCTGGATCTTGGTGGGCGAATTGGCCAGTTCCTGCATGGCAAAGCCCACCACCACCAGGCCCAGGATCATCAGCGCGGTCAGCCAGTGCAGGGTGATGCTCACGCCGCCCCAGCGGTCAGCGAGGTTCTTGATCGGCATCGTCGGGCTCCGTGCGGGGGGAAGGCGTGGGCTTGCGGGTTCGGGTGGCTTCAACTTCTATCAGCAGTTCGACCTCGTCGCCCACCACGCGGCGCCAGGCGTCCATGCCGAAATCGCTGCGGCGCAGGGTGCCGGTGGCCGAGAACCCGGCCGTGCGGCGCTGCGTGAGCGGGTGCCGCCTGAGTGCGTTGAGCCGCACGTCCAGCACCACTTCGCGACTCACGCCGCGCAGCGAGAGCTGGCCGAACACGCGGGCCTGTCCGGGTTCGCCGGGTTCGACGCGGGTGGACACGAAGCGCGCGGCGGGCTGCTGGCCGGCGTCCAGGAACGTGCGGTCCAGCACCTTGTCGCGCCAGGCCGGGTCGCCGATGTCCAGCGTGGCCAGCGGGATGCTCACGTCCAGCGTGGCGGTGGACCAGTCGCCGGGGTCGAAGGCCAGGGTGCCGGCGGCGCCTGAAAAGGTGCCGATGGCTTTGGAAAAGCCGGCGTGGTCGATCCGGAAGGCCACGCGGGTGTGCACCGGGTCGAGCTGGAACGTTTCGACGCCGGCCCAGGCCGGCCCGGCGAAAACGAGCAGGCAGGCCAGGGCGGTTCGCAGCAGGGGCGGCATGGTGTTTCTCCTACTGCCCCGGTCCGGGGTGGCGGCTAGTCTAGGCCGAGCGGGTGAATGGAGGGTGCATGGCGTCGAAACCCAATGTTGCAGGTGCGTTCGCGCTGCTGGTGGCGCTGCTGGCGTGGCTTTCCGCGCCGGTGGCCGCCGCCACGGCGGTTGAATCACTGCGGGTGGAGCGCAACGGCCGCGAGCTGGCGCTGGATCCGTCCAGCCCCTTGCTGCGGCTGTTCGCCAGCGACCGCGACCTGCGGGTGCGCGTGCGTCCGGTGTTCGTCGCCGGCGGCGGTCCGCCGCCGCCGCAGCGGCTGTGGCTGCAGGGCCACGAACCGGGCTGGGCCGACCTGCCGGCCTCGGGCGAGCGCGTGTACCCGCGGCTGTCACCGGGACGCCTGCGGCTGCGGCTGGCGGTGGCCGGCGCGGACGGGCGCTGGACCGAGCGGCCCGGCCTGACCCTGCTGGTCGAGCCGCCGTGGTGGCGCGGCGAGCCCGCGCTGGCCTCGGCGGGGCTGTTGCTGCTGGCGGCCGTGGCCTGGGTGGCGTGGGTGCGGCGCGCGCGGCAGCGCCGCCGCCAGGCCTGGCAGCTGGCGCAGGCGCGCCAGCAGCTGGCCGAGCAGCACAGCGAGGCCAAGAGCCGCTTCCTGGCCACCCTGGGCCACGAAATCCGCACGCCCATGACCGGCGTGCTGGGCATGGCCGAACTGCTGCAGGGCAGCGCGCTCGATCCGCAGCAGCGGCACCAGGTGGACGCCATCCAGCGTGCGGGCCGGCACCTGCTGCGCCTGGTCAACGACGCACTCGACCTGGCCCGCATCGAGGCCGGCAAACTGGTGCTGGACGATTCGCCGTTCGAACTGGCGCCGCTGCTGCAGGACGTGGCCGGCCTGCTGCAGCCCCTGGCACGGGCCAAGGGCCTGGGGTTCTCGCTGCGCTGCGACCCGGCGCTGCCCGCGGCCCTGCGCGGCGACGCCACCCGCGTGCGCCAGATCCTTTTCAACCTGGGCCACAACGCCATCAAGTACTGCGAGCAGGGCAGCGTGGCGCTGGAGGTCGCGCCCCTGGACGGCGGCGGTATCGTGCTGCGCGTGCGCGACACCGGCCCCGGCCTGAGCGACGACCAGCAGGCCCGCCTGTTCCGGCGCTTCGAGCGCGGCGTGCCGCGCGAAGGCGACCACGGCGGCGGCAGCGGACTGGGGCTGGCGATCTGCCGCGAACTGTCGGCGGCGATGGGCGGCGCCATCCGCGTGCGCAGCGAAGCCGGGCGCGGCGCGGAGTTCGAGGTCGAGCTGCCGCTGCCGGCGGCGGAAGTGCCGGCGGGCGTGGCGGCGCGCACCGCAGCCGATCCGCCGGCCTCGGCCCTGCAGCTGCTGCTGGTGGAAGACGACGCGGTGGTGGCCGAAGTGGTGTGCGGCCTGCTGGCCCGGCTCGGCCATCGCGTGGTGCATGCGCCGCACGGGCTGGCGGCCCTGGCCGAACTCGACGTCGCCCGCTTCGACCTGGCCCTGCTGGACCTGGACCTGCCCGGCATTGATGGCCTGGCGCTGGCGCGCCTGATCCGCGGCAAGGGCCTGTCGCTGCCGCTGCTGGCGCTGACGGCGCGCGCGGATGCGGAAGCCGAGCCCGCGGCGCGCGCGGCCGGCATGGACGGCTTCCTGCGCAAGCCCGTCACCGGGGACATCCTGGCCGAAGCCATGGCTGCGGCCATGGCGTGAACGCGGCCGGCGCGCGGCCGGCTGCGCGGTGGGTCAGCGCGTGCGGCTGTGCGCGTGCACGGCGTCCACCAGCACGCGCACGCTTTCGGGGTCCATGTCGGGCGACATGCCGTGGCCGAGGTTGAACACGTGCCCGTGGCGCGAGCCGTCGTTGGCGGCGGCGTAGTCGTCCAGCGCGCGTGCGGCTTCGGCGCGGATCACCTCGTGCGAGGCGTACAGCGTGGCCGGGTCGAGGTTGCCCTGCAGCGCGACGCGGCCGCCGGTGCGCCGGCGGGCCTCGCCCAGCGACACGGTCCAGTCCACGCCCACGCCTTCGCTGCCGCAGGCCGCGAGTTCTTCCAGGTAGGGCGCATTGCCCTTGCCGAACAGGATCAGCGGCGTGCGGTCGGGGCCCTCGCCTCGCGGCAGTTCGGCGGCGATGCGCTGCAGGTAGCGCAGCGAGAATTCGCGGTAGACGTGCGGCGCCAGCACGCCGCCCCAGGTGTCGAACACCTGCAGCGCCTGGGCACCGGCCGCGCGCTGCGCGGCGAGGTAGGCGATCACCGCGTCGGTGGTCACTTCCAGCAGCCGGTGCAGCGCGGCCGGCTCGTTCAGCGCCATGGACTTGATGCGCGCGAAGTCCTTGCTGCCGCCGCCTTCCACCATGTAGCAGGCCAGGGTCCAGGGGCTGCCGGAAAAGCCGATCAGCGGCACGC
>DAORUD010000171.1:0-3732 GCA_035433005.1 Arenimonas sp.
TGCGCGCCGGCGGCAAGCACAACGACCTCGAGAACGTCGGCTACACCGCGCGCCACCACACGTTCTTCGAAATGCTGGGCAACTTCAGCTTCGGCGACTATTTCAAGCGCGACGCCATCGCCTACGCCTGGGGGCTGCTGACCGGCGTCTGGGGCCTGCCCAAGGAGCGCCTGCTGGTCACGGTCTACCACACCGACGACGAAGCCTTCGACCTGTGGCACAAGCAGATCGGCCTGCCGGTGGAGCGCATCATCCGCATCGGTGACAACAAGGGCGCGCCCTACGCGTCGGACAATTTCTGGCAGATGGCCGACACCGGCCCCTGCGGTCCCTGCACCGAAATCTTCTACGACCATGGCGACCACATCGCCGGCGGCCCGCCGGGCAGCCCGGACGAAGACGGCGACCGCTTCATCGAGATCTGGAACAACGTCTTCATGCAGTACGACCGCCAGCCCGACGGCACCCTGGTGCCGCTGCCGGCGCCCTGCGTGGACACCGGCATGGGCCTGGAGCGCGTGGCGGCGGTGCTGCAGCACGTGCACAGCAACTACGAAATCGACCTGTTCCAGCACCTGATCAAGGCCGCCGCCGCGCTCACGTCCACCACCGATCTCGAGCACAAGTCGCTGCGCGTCATCGCCGACCACATCCGCGCCTGCAGCTTCCTGATCGTGGACGGCGTGCTGCCGTCGAACGAAGGCCGCGGCTACGTGCTGCGCCGGATCATCCGCCGCGCCGTGCGCCACTTCTGGAAGCTCGACGGCCTGAGCGCCGAAGGCAAGTTCTGGCGCATGGTGCAGCCACTGGTGGACGTGATGGGCGAGGCCTATCCGGAGCTGGTGGCCCGCCGCGGCCTGGTGGAACAGGCGCTCAAGGCCGAGGAAACCGCCTTCGGCCAGACCCTCGACGCCGGCATGGCGCGCCTGAACGATTACCTGGCGGCGTCGGCCAACCGCATCCGCGGCGACCAGCTGTTCCAGCTGCACGACACCTATGGCTGCCCGCCCGACCTTATCGCCGACCTGCTGCGCGAGAACGCCGACAAGGGCTGGGCGCTGGCCGACGGCGCGATGGCCGAGTACGACACGCTGATGGGCCAGCAGCGCGACCGCGCCCGCGCGTCCAGCAAGTTTGCCGGCGGCACCGCGCTGCCGGCCGACCTGGTGGCCACGCTCAAGCCCACGGAGTTCCGCGGTTACGAGGCCCTGGAGGCCGACGACTGCCGCGTGGTGGCCCTGCTGCGCGACGGCAAACCCGTGGACGCGATCACCGCCGGCGATGAAGCCCTGGTGCTGCTCGACCACACCGCGTTCTACGCCGAGTCGGGCGGCCAGGTCGGCGATACCGGCCTGCTGGTGGAAGCCAACGGCACCACTTTCGAGGTGCGGGACACCCTCAAGCTGGCGGGCGCATTCCACGGCCACGTCGGCCGCCTGGCCAGCGGCGTGCTGAAGCGCGGCGACCGGCTTTCGGCGCGAGTGGATGGCGATCGCCGCCAGGCGGTGGTGCTCAACCACTCGGCCACGCACCTGCTGCACGCCGCGCTGCGCGACGTGCTGGGCGAACACGTCACCCAGAAGGGTTCGCTGGTGGCGCCCGACCGCCTTCGCTTCGATTTCTCGCATTTCCAGGCCATCCCCGCCGCCGACATCGCGCGCATCGAGGCCATGGTGAACGCCGAGATCCGCCGCAACGCCGAGGCCGAAGTGCACCACATGGGCATGCAGGAGGCGCTTGATTTCGGCGCCATGGCGCTGTTCGGCGAGAAGTACGGCGAACACGTGCGCGTGCTGAAGATGGGCGACTTCTCCACCGAGCTGTGCGGCGGCACGCACGTGCACCACACGGGCGACATCGGCCTGTTCAAGATCGTGGGCGAGGGCGGCGTGGCCGCCGGCGTGCGCCGCATCGAGGCGGTCACCGGCGCCGGCGCGCTCGAATACATCGCAGGCGAAGAACGCCGCCTGGAAGAGGCGGCCCAGCTGCTGGGCGGCAGCGCCGGCGACGTCGTGGACAAGCTGCGCCAGCTGCTCGACCGCCAGAAAAAGCTCGAGCGCGAACTGGAATCGCTCAAGGCCAAGGCGGCGTCCGGGGCCACTGCCGACCTCGCGGCGTCCGCGCCGGAAGTCGCGGGCGTCAGGGTGGTTGCCGCGCGCATCGAAGGCCTGGACGCCAAGTCGCTGCGCGACGCCGTGGACCAGCTCAAGGGCCGCCTGGGCGACGCCGTGATCGTGCTGGCGTCGGCGCAGGACGGCAAGGCGTCGCTGGTGGCCGGCGTGCAGGGCTCGGCGCTGGGCAAGGTCAAGGCGGGTGAACTGCTGTCGCACGTGGCCGCGCAGATCGGCGGCAAGGGCGGCGGCCGCCCGGACATGGCGCAGGGCGGCGGTCCGGACGGCCCGGCGCTGGTGGCCGCGCTGGCGGGCGTGCCGGCCTGGGTGGCCGACCGGATGGCGTGACCGGATGTCGCGGTGGGGCGGGGCGCGTTTGCGCCCCGGTCTGGCCCGCACTACCATCGGGCAAGCCGCGATCGTGCGGCGGGGAACCGCGTCGTGCCGCGTGCACGCGAGGGCCGGTGCAAGGATGTATCGGGAGGGAAGGCGATGCTGATTCTTACGCGACGGGTCGGTGAGACCCTCATGATTGGCGACTCGGTCACGGTCACCGTGCTGGGCGTCAAGGGAAACCAGGTGCGCATAGGCATCACGGCGCCCAAGGATGTCGCGGTGCATCGCGAGGAAATCTTCCAGCGCATCCAGAAGGACGACGCCCCGTCCGCGGGCGACGAAGGCGTGGGTTTACCGAAGCCCGACTGAGGCGCTATCCTATGCGGCCGGCAAGCCTCGAAAGCGGTTAGCCGGGTCCAGTTCCGGAGTGATGCCCGAGTGGCCGAAGGGGCTCCCCTGCTAAGGGAGTATCGGGTCAAAAGCCTGATCGAGGGTTCGAATCCCTCTCACTCCGCCAGGACTGGAAAGGTGTGCAAGGGTCGTGTCGTGAAATAGTTTTTGCGAAAGCATTGACGATTCAGGCAACGTCCCCCATAATTTCGCTTCTGCGCGCCCGTAGCTCAGCTGGATAGAGCACCAGGCTACGAACTTGGTGGTCGGGAGTTCGAATCTCTCCGGGCGCGCCACTAATGCAGACAGGGTGCTTCGGCACCCTTTTTGTTCGGCGGCAAAGTTGACCGGCGCGGCATGCCGGAATCCCGAGCCGCCGTACATTTGGAACTCGTGCGGCGCGCCTTCCCGGGTGCCGGGCTTCACCGCCGGGGTATAGCTCAGCCTGGTAGAGCGCCAGCTTTGGGAGCTGGATGTCGTGGGTTCGAATCCCTCTGCCCCGACCAGGCTGGCGTCATCCCGGGCAACACCGCCACCGCGCATGGAAGCAGGCGGGCACGGCCGGTATCATCCCGGCAGGCGCCCGTAGCTCAATCGGATAGAGCACCGGCCTTCTAAGCCGGCGGTTGCAGGTTCGATTCCTGCCGGGCGCGCCAGGCGGGCAAGGTGGGGCGGGGTGGTACGATTCACAATGTGGTGGATGTAGCTCAGTCGGTTAGAGCATCGGATTGTGATTCCGAGGGTCGCGGGTTCGAGTCCCGTCTTCCACCCCAGTTCCAGACAGTTCAATGTTGCGGCATAATGCCGCGTCGCAAGCCGCTTCTGCGGGAAGATTACGGGCCGTTAGCTCAGTTGGTAGAGCAGTTGACTCTTAATCAATAGGTCGAAGGTTCGA
>DAORUD010000172.1:0-3693 GCA_035433005.1 Arenimonas sp.
GCTTCTCGAACGAATAGTTGGGCTTGGCCATGGACGGGCTAGGGCTCGTGAGGGGGAAGGCCGCCAGTTTAACCCGCCGGCGCCGGCAAGAGGGCCGCAAGGCCTCGCCAAGCCCGCGGCCCGGTGGCATGGTGGGCAGGTCGTCGGGGGGGATGCACCATGGAGCACCAGGCCACGGGCCGGGGATTCGCTGGGATGCAGCTGGGGCAGGACCTGTTCGGTCGGCGCCGCTTCCGGATCGGCCTGGTGCTTGCCTGTGCCGTTGTCTACCTGCTGCTGAAGTTCCTGCCCGGGCTGGACGATCTGCGGCGCCATGCGGGGCTGTTCCCGGTGTCCCTGCACACGGTGGCCGAATCGTTCTCGATCATCGTTTCGGTGATGGTGTTCGCGGTGTCCTGGCACGCCTACCGGCCCGAGCGCCCGGGCAACTTCATCATCCTGGCCTGCGGCTTCCTGGCGGCGGCGCTGCTGGACTTCACCCACATGGTGTCCTACCAGGGCATGCCGGACTTCATCACCGAGGCGTCGCCGCAGAAGGCGATTTCGTTCTGGCTGGCGGCGCGTGTCATTTCGGCGTCGGCCCTGCTGTTGGTGGCCTTCCTGCCCTGGCGGGCGTTCGCGGATCCGTCATGGCGCTACGCGTGGCTGGCGGGCACCCTGGGCCTGGTGGGCGCGGTATACGCGCTGCAGTTTTTCGCGCCGGCGCTTTGGCCGGTGTTCTTCGTGCCGGGGCAGGGGCTGACCGGCATCAAGCTGGCCATCGAGGCGCTGGTGGTGCTGGTGATGGTCGTGGTGATGCTGCGGCTGCTGGCGTCGCGTGCCATCAACCCGCCCTACGACGTGGACGGCATGCTGGTGGCGTCGGCGCTGTGGATCCTGTCCGAGCTGTGCCTGATGTCGTACGAGAACGTCAACGACGCCTTCAGCCTGGTCGGCCACGTCTACAAGGTGCTGGCCTACCTGTTCATCTACCGGCTGGTGTTCGTGGCCAGCGTGCGCGAGCCCTACGAGCGGCTGGCGGTGGAAATGGCGCAGAAGCAGGCGGCCGAGCTGCCGGTGGAGGCGCTGGCGTTCCACGACCCGCTTACCGGACTGGCCAACAAGGCGCTGCTGCGCCAGCGCGTGGGCGCTTACCTGGCGCCCCGCGACGGGGTGTCGCCGCCCGCGGCCCTGCTGCTGCTGAACCTGGACGGGTTCAAGCACATCAACGATTCGCTGGGGCATGCGGCCGGCGACGCCGTGCTGCGCACCACCGCCGAACGGCTGGTGCGCTGTGCACCCGATGTCGAAGGCGTGGCGCGGCTGGGCAGCGACGAGTTCGCGCTGTTCCTGCGCGGCGTGGACAGCGTGGACGTGGTGACGCAGCTGCAGGAGCGGCTTTCCTCGGACGTCGCGCAGCCGATGCTGCAGGCCGGCGACCCGCTGCGCATCACGGTGTCGGCCGGCGCCGCGATTGCGCCGGGCGACGGCGCCGGCTTCGAAGACCTGTTCCACCACGCCGACATCGCCCTGCACCGGGCGAAGGCGGCGGGCGGCAATGCGCTGCGCTTCTACGATGCGGCGATGAACCTGGAGGTGTCGCAGCGGCTGAACCTGCGCAACGCGATGCGCCGTGCGCTGGAGGAGGGACAGTTCGTCCTGCACTACCAGCCGCAGTTCGCCCTGGCCGGCGGCGCGCTGGTGGGCGTGGAGGCCCTGCTGCGGTGGCGCCACCCCGAGCGGGGCATGGTGCCGCCCATGCAGTTCATTCCCGAGGCCGAGGCCAGCGGCCTGATCGTGCCCATCGGCACCTGGGTGATCGACGAAGCCTGCCGCCAGGCCGCGGCCTGGCGCGCCGCGGGGCTGGTGGTGCCGGTGGTGGCGGTGAACCTGTCGGCCAAGCAGTTCCAGCGCGGCGACATCCGGCGCGACGTCGCCGATGCGCTGGCGCGATCGTCGCTGCCGGCCACGGCGCTGGAGCTGGAGCTGACCGAGTCCATCCTGGTGCAGGACGCGCCGCTGGTGCTCGAGACGGTGCGCAGCCTGCGGGCGATGGGCGTGCGCATGTCCATCGACGATTTCGGCACCGGGTATTCCAGCCTGGCCTACCTGCGTGATTTCCCGGTGGACAAGCTCAAGGTGGACCAGTCGTTCGTGCGCGACCTGATGTCGCGGCCCGATGGCGGAGTGATCGTGTCCACCATCGTGCAGATGGCGCGCGCGCTGGGCCTGGAAACCATCGCCGAAGGCGTGGAGGACGACGCCACCGTGCAGGCCCTGGTCAGGCTGGGCTGCGACCAGGCGCAGGGCTACCACTTCGCCCGGCCGATGCCGCCGGCCGAACTGGAGGCATTCATGTCCGAACGCTTGCGCAAGGCGGGTTCGCCGCGACCGGCCTGAGCCGGGCGATAATGCCGGCATGAAGCGAACGCTTGCCCAGTGGCTCGAATACCAGCAGACCGTCCATCCGCGCGACATCGCCATGGGCCTGGAGCGCGTGGCCGAAGTGTCGCGGCGCCTGGGCCTGGGCCGGCCCGGCCGCCACGTCATCACGGTGGCCGGCACGAACGGCAAGGGCTCCACGGTGGCGTTCATCGAGGCCATCGCCCGGGCCGCGGGCCTGCGCGTGGGTGCGTTCACTTCACCGCACCTGCTGCGCTACAACGAACGCATCCGCCTGGATGGCCACGATGCCGGCGACGACGCCCTGGTGGCGGCGTTCGAGCGCATCGAGGCCGCCCGCGGCGAAGTGCCGCTCACCTTCTTCGAGTTCGGCACGCTGGCGGCCCTGGCCCTGATGCAGGACGCCGGGCTGGACCTGGCCATCCTGGAAGTGGGGCTGGGCGGCCGGCTGGACGCGGTGAACATCGTGGACCCCGACGTGGCCGTCATCACCACCGTGGACCTGGACCACCAGGACTACCTGGGGCCGGACCGGGAGGCGATCGGCGCCGAGAAGGCCGGCATCCTGCGCGCCGGAAAGCCCTGCGTGCTGGGCGAGAAGGACCCGCCCTCGTCGGTGCTGCGCCGCGCCTACGCGCTGGGCGCGTTCGCCATCCGCGGCTATTCCGACTACCTCCTGGACGACCTGCCGGACGGCTGGCGCTGGCGCGAGCCGGGCTACCAGATTGACCTGCCCCACCCGGGCATGCCGGCGCCCGCGCAGCGCGCCAACGCCGCCGCGGCCATCGCCGCGCTGCGTGCGCTGGACCTGCCCGTTCCGGACCAGGCCATCCGCGAGGGCGTGGCGGGCGCCCGCGCGCCGGGCCGCCTGCAGCGTCTGCCGGGCGTGCCCGAGTGCGTGCTGGACGTCGCCCACAACCCGCAGGGCGCGCGGCAGCTGGCGGCCTGGCTGGCGGCCAACCCGCGGCGCACGGTGGCGGTGTTCAGCGCGCTGGCCGACAAGGACATCGCCGGCATCGTGGCGCCGGTGGCGCCGCATCTTTCGGCATGGCACCTGGGGCCGATCACCGACGCGGGCCCGCGCGGGCTGGCGGTGGACGCGCTGGCCCGCCGCCTGGCGGACGAACTTCCCGCCGGCATCCTGCATCCGCACCGCTGCCTCGCCGACGCCCTGGCCGCCGCACGCGTGGACGCGGGGCCCGAGGGGCGCGTGCTGGTGTTCGGTTCATTCCACACGGTGGCTGAAGCGCTGGCTTCGGACTGAGCCGGGCGGCCCGGCATCCCGGCTATAATTCGCGCCACTCCCCGGCC
>DAORUD010000173.1:0-3594 GCA_035433005.1 Arenimonas sp.
GGTTCACTTCTTTTCACTAACCATTGGTTAGTGAAAAGAAGTGAACCTGACCCCGCTCTTCAGGCGACAATTGCGCCATGAATCCGCTATCGCACCTTTTGCCCGAGCTTGAGTCGGGCCTCGTGGCCCTGGGCCTGCCGGCGCAGCCGCTGGCCGGGCGGCTGCTTGATTACCTCGCGCTGCTGGACCGCTGGAACAAGACCTACAACCTCACCGCCGTGCGCGACCCGCGCGAGATGCTGACCCGCCACCTGCTGGACTCGCTGTCCATGTGGCCGCACGTGGGCGACGGCCCGCTGGCCGACCTGGGCACCGGCCCGGGCCTGCCCGGCATCCCGCTGGCCCTGGCCCGCCCCGGCCTGCAGGTCACCCTGGTGGAAAGCAACGGCAAGAAGGCCCGCTTCCTGCGCGAGGCCGTGCGCAGCCTGGGCCTGGCCAACGTCCGCGTGCTGGAGTCGCGCGCCGAAAACGTCGACGAACCCGGTGCCTACGGCCAGATCACCGCCCGCGCCATGGACACCCTGGCCGGCATCCTGGCCGTGGGCGGCCACCTGGTGGCGCCCGGCGGCCGGCTGCTGGCGATGAAGGGCCAGCGCCCCGACGCCGAGATCGCCGCCCTGCCCCCCGGCTGGCGCGTGGAAGCCCTGAAGGTACTGGCCGTGCCGGGCCTGGAAGGCGACCGGCATCTGGTCACCGTCACCCGCGAGCCTTCGCAGGCGGCATAATCCCCGGTCCGGGCCGACGCATCGCCGACTCCCGTTCGTTCATCAACCACCGGGCCGCAGGGCCAGGCGCCAGGAGTCTGCATGGGTCGCATCATCGCCATCGCCAACCAGAAGGGCGGAGTGGGCAAGACCACGACCGCCGTGAACCTGGCCGCCGCGCTGGCCGCCGTGCCGCGCAAGGTGCTGCTGGTGGACATGGACCCGCAGGGCAACGCCACCATGGCCTCGGGCGTGGACAAGCGCGAAGTCGAGAACTCCAGCTGCGAAGTGCTGCTGGCCGAATGCCCCGCCAGCGACGCCATCGTCACCACGGCCGAAGGCTACGACCTGCTGCCGGGCAACATCGACCTCACCGCCGCCGAAATCCGCCTGATGGACGAAAGCGCGCGCGAACAGCGGCTCAAGAACGCCCTGCTGCCCCTCCGCGGCAACTACGACTACATCATCATTGATTGCCCGCCCTCGCTGAGCCTGCTCACGCTCAACGCCCTGGCCGTGGCCGACGGCGTCATCGTGCCCATGCAGTGCGAATACTTCGCGCTCGAGGGCCTGAGCTCGCTGGTGGACACCATCAACGCGCTCAAGGCCAAGCTCAACCCGGCGCTGGAAATCGAAGGCATCGTGCGCACCATGTTCGACGTGCGCAACAACCTGGCCAACGCCGTGTCGGGCGAACTGACCAAGCATTTCGGCGACAAGGTGTTCCGCTCGATCATCCCGCGCAACGTGCGCCTGGCCGAGGCGCCCAGCCATGGCCAGAGCATCGTGGGCTATGACCGGGCGTCGCGCGGCGGCATCGCCTACCTGGGACTGGCCGGCGAGATAGTGCGGCGCGAGAAGAAGCTGAAGGAGTCGGCATGAGCACCAAGAAGCGCGGCCTGGGCCGCGGCCTGGAGGCCCTGCTGGGCACGGGCAACAAAGGCGCGGCACCGGTGGCCGAGGCGGCGGAGTCGGGCGAAGGCCTGCGCTTCCTGCCCATCCAGGCCATGCAGCCGGGCAAGTACCAGCCGCGTACCGGCATGGACCCGGCCAAGCTGACCGAGCTGGCGGAGTCCATCAAGGCCCAGGGCCTGATCCAGCCGATCGTGGTGCGCGAGATCGGCACCGGCAAGGACGGCCAGCCCCGCTACGAAATCATCGCCGGCGAACGCCGCTGGCGCGCCGCCACCCAGGCCGGCCTGAGCGACGTGCCGGTGGTGCTGCGCGAAGTGGACGACCGCGCCGTCATCGCCATGGCGCTGATCGAGAACATCCAGCGCGAAGACCTCAACCCGCTGGAAGAAGCGCAGGCGCTCAGCCGCCTGATCGACGAATTCAGCCTCACCCACCAGCAGGCCGCCGAGGCCGTGGGCCGCTCGCGCGCCGCGGTGTCGAACCTGCTGCGCCTGCTGGAGCTGCCCGACGGCATCCGCAAGCTGCTGGAGGAAAAGGCCCTGGAAATGGGCCACGCCCGCGCCCTGCTCACGCTGGCCCCGGCGGCCGCGCTGCAGCTGGCGCGCGAAGCGGTGGCCGAGGGCTGGTCGGTGCGCGAAGTGGAGCGCCGCGCGCAGATGCTCGGCAAGGGCCAGATCCCGGGCAAGGCCGCGGCCAAGCCCAACGGCAAGAAAGTGGACGCCGACATCGCCGCGCTCGAGCGCGAGCTGTCGGAAAAACTCAGCGCCAAGGTGGCCGTGCAGCACGGCCGTGGCGGCCGCGGCAAACTGGTCATCAGCTACCACGGCCTGGACACGCTCGACGGCATCCTCGAGCGCCTGCGCGGGAACTGAGCCATGGCCACGCCGCAGCTTTCCGTCGTCATCCCCGCCTTCAACGAAGAGGGCAACATCGCCGCACTGCTGGCCGAATGCGTGGCCGCGCTGCGCGGCGTGGTGGACTTCGAAGTGATCTTCGTGGACCACCGCAGCCGCGACGGCACGCTGGCCGTGCTGCAGGCCGCCAAGGCGAACACGCCCGAGCTGCGCGTGATAGCGCATGAAACCCAGAGCGGCCAGAGCACCGCCATCCGCACCGGCGTGAAAGCCGCGCGCGGCGCCTGGGTGGCCACGCTGGACGGCGACGGCCAGAACGATCCGGCCGACCTGCCCAGGCTGCTGGCCGCCCGCGACGCCGGCGCCCCCGGCGTGAAGCTTTACGCCGGCTGGCGCGTGAACCGCCAGGACACCGGCAGCAAGAAGTGGGCTTCGAAGTGGGCCAACGGCATCCGCTCGCGCCTGCTTCGCGACGCCACGCCCGACACCGGCTGCGGCACCAAGCTGTTCGAGCGCGCGGCCTTCCTCGACCTGCCCTACTTCGACCACATGCACCGCTACCTGCCGGCCCTGATGCAGCGCGCCGGCTGGCAGACCGTGTCGGTACCCGTGAACCACCGCCAGCGCGGCGCCGGCGCCTCGAAGTACACCAACCTGGGCCGGGCCCTGGTCGGCGTCCGCGACCTGATGGGCGTGGCCTGGTTGATCAAGCGCAGCAAGCTCACCGCCACCCGCGAACTGGAGTGACCCCCCATGAATGAGGAAATCGTCTGGCTGGCCTGGTCCGGCCTGCATGTCACGCCGTGGAAGCTGATCGGCTACATCGGCGCCCTGATGTTCGGCGGCCGCTGGCTGGTGCAGTTCGTGGCCTCCAAGCGGGCCGGCAAGCCGGTCATCCCGCGGGTGTTCTGGTACATGAGCCTGCTGGGCAGCTTCATGACCCTGGCCTACTTCACCCTGTCGGCCAAGCAGGACTCGGTGGGCGTGCTGCAGAACCTGTTCCCCAGCTTCACCGCCGCCTACAGCCTGTACCTGGACATCAAGCACCGCGGCTGGCACCGCGACCGCGCCCAGCACTAGCAGGGCTTTTGGCCACGGATTTACGCGGATAAACACGGATA
>DAORUD010000174.1:0-3593 GCA_035433005.1 Arenimonas sp.
GCACGCGCCTGGCGCTCAAGCACGGCGCCGGCTTCGTGCGCGGGGTGTTCATCGTGGTCGTCGGCGCGCTGATCCTGAAGACCGGCTACGACGCCTTCCTGCGATAGCCGGCGCTGCCCGGGAAGGGCGCCTGGCTCAGCGCGACTCCAGCCAGGCCGTGACCATCAGCGCCAGCGGCGCCAGGCCGATGAAGCCCCAGACGATGCGCCGGAACACCGGCGCCGCCTCGCCAACCTCCAGGTAATGGCGCGCCACCAGCGCGGCCTTGCCCGACACCAGGGCGGCGATCAGCCAGCCCACCCAGGGCAGCACGCCGCGCTCGGTCACGGCGATGCCGGCGCAGGCCACGGTGAGGGCCAGCAGCGCCAGCCAGGCCTGGGTGGCGTTGCGCGGACCGAGGGCGTGCAGCAGGCGTCTCATCCTGGAAACGGCAGTTGACCGCTGGCGATCTTCGCCAAAGTCGCGCGGATGTTTGCGTTCATGGCTTTGATGACGTTCATCCAAACGGTGAGGGCGCATTCAACCGCCGTTCCCAGGCTCATACAAAGGCGTAGAACAGCCAGAACAGCATCAGCCACACCAGGTCGGTGGCGTGCCAGTAGATGGCCATGGACTCGACCGCCTTGGGGCTGCCCGGCCCGTAGGCGCCCTGCCACACGCGCACCAGCACCCACAGCATGCCCAGGATGCCCCAGGCCGAATGCATCAGGTGGTTGATGGTCAGGTAGTAGTAGGTCGAGAAGAACGCGTTGTGGCCGGCGACCACGCCGCTCGCCAGGTTGTGCTGGATTTCGAGCACCTTGATCAGCGGATAGCCCAGCGCGATCGCGAAGGCGCTGCTCATCCAGAGGCGGGCCGCGCGCTGCTCGTCGCGGCGCACCGCCTGCACGGTGCGCACCAGCGCGTAGCCGCTGGTCAGCATGACGAGGGTGATCAGCAGGCCGCCCAGCGTCCACAGCCGTGGCGCGCCGGCGCGAAACACCTCGGGGTAGTTCCAGCGGGCGACGAAGTAGACGACGAAGAACACCGCGAACTCGACGAATTCGCAGCCGATGCCGACCCACATGCCGGTGTAGCCGGGGCGCGGCGACTCGACGGCCTCGGCCGGCCCCGCGGGCGGAGGCCGATGGGCCAGGACCAGGTCGGACACGGATGCTGCGGGGGACATGGTGGCTTTGATGTTAGTCAAGCCGCACCCCGCGCGCCTTGAAGCAGAACAAGCCCGCGCCGCCGCCGGCGTGCGCGGTGCTGGTGGGTGCGTAGCGCGCACACCTATTCGGTGAACGCCATCGAAGCCACAAACGCCAGCACCCGCGCGGCGTTGGCGATGATCGCAAGCGGTCAACTGCCGTTTCTAGGTTCAGAAGTCAAGTCAGGGTCTGGCACTTATGCAGCAAGCGCCGACAGCTATGAATTCAATAACTATCAGCGGCCCGCCCGCCACTGCTGCACGGCCTGCGGCAGCGTGTCGGCCTGGGGCGCAAAGTGGTCCACCAGGGCGCCCAGCAGCACGGCGCAGGCCAGCGCGCCGAGCAGCGGCTTGCCGCTTTGGCGAACGGCCGCCAGCGCGACGGCAGCGCGCGGCCGAGGCCACGCGCCTAGTCCTCGACCACCACCGGCACGCGCGGCGCCAGCGCGCACATCAGCTCGTAGCCGATGGTGCCGGCGGCGTGCGCCACCTCGTCGATCGGCAGGCCCTGGCCCCACAGCGTCACGGCGCTGCCGGGCCCGGCCTGCGGCACCGGGTCGAGGTCGACGGTCAGCATGTCCATGCTCACGCGCCCCAGCAGGCGGGTGCGCACGCCGTCGACCAGCACCGGCGTGCCGGTGGGGGCGTGGCGCGGGTAGCCGTCGGCGTAGCCGCAGGCCACGACGCCGATGCGCATCGGTCGCGCCGCCGTGAACGTGGAGCCATATCCGACGCTGTCGCCCGCCTGGAGCGCGCCAGCAGCTATCAATTTTGATGTGAGCGTCATGGTCGGCCGCAGGCCCCAGTGGGCCGTGTCGTGCGTCGGAAAGTCGGGCGAGCCGCCATAGGCCGCGATGCCGGGTCGCACCCAGTCGGCGCGCACGGCCGCAAGCTGCGCGTGGCGCAGCGTGGCGGCGCTGTTGCACACGCTGCGCTCGCCCGGCAGGCCGTCGGTGACGCGCTGGAACACCGCCCACTGCCCGGCGATGCCCTTGTCGCCGTCGGCGTCGCTGAAGTGCGTCATCAGCGAGATCTCACCCACCTGCGGCAACGCCGACAGGCGCGCGTGGGCGGCGCGAAAGCGCTCGGGCGCGAAGCCCAGCCGGTTCATGCCCGAGTTGAGCTTGAGGAACACATGGTGCGGCGCGTGCGTCTTGTGCATGGCCAGCCAGTCGATCTGCTCGTCGCCGTGCACCGCGTGCCACAGCCCCAGGCGCGAGCACAGCTCCAGGTCGCGCGGCTCGAACACGCCCTCCAGCAGCAGGATGGGGCCGCGCCAGCCCAGGGCGCGCACGCGCTCGGCCTCGGCCAGGTCGAGCAGCGCAAAGCCGTCGGCGCCGCGCAGGCCCTCGTACACGCGCTCGATGCCGTGGCCGTAGGCGTTGGCCTTGACGACGGCCCACAGGCGCGCGCCGGGCGCGGCGGCGCGCAGGCGCCGCAGGTTGTGGCGCAGGGCGTCGGTGTGGATGGTGGCCTGGATCGGACGGGGCATGGCAAGGTCGGCACAGGGGGCAAGCCTGGGATTCTGGCACCGCGCGGCCATGCCCACCGCCGGCAGGGCGCGTGCTATAACCGCGCACCGATACAGGAGCTTACTTTTTTGGTTCGGTTCAGCCACCGCCCGGCGTCCCCGGCCTCGTGCCCATGAGACGGGGCTTCTACACCATCATGGCGGCGCAGTTCTTCAGCTCGCTGGCCGACAACGCCCTGTTCGTCGCCGCCGTCGAGCTGCTGCGCGGCAGCGGCGCGGCCGAGTGGCAGCGCGCCGCGCTGGTGCCGATGTTCGCGCTGTTCTACGTGGTGCTGGCGCCCTGGGTGGGCGCTTTCGCCGATTCGCGTCCCAAGGGGCGCGTCATGTTCCTCAGCAACGCCATCAAGATCGTCGGCTGCCTGGCCATGCTGTTCGGCGGCCATCCGCTGCTGGCCTATGCCATCGTCGGCCTGGGCGCGGCGGCGTATTCGCCGGCCAAGTACGGCATCCTGACCGAGCTGCTGCCGGCCTCGCAGCTGGTGCGCGCCAACGGCTGGATCGAGGGGCTGACCATCGCCTCCATCATCCTGGGCGTGCTGCTGGGCGGCCAGCTGGTGGGGCCGCACCTGTCGCCGTGGCTGCTGGCCATCGACCTGCCCGGCATCGAGACCTCCATCGACACGCCGCCCGAGGCCGCCATCGCCTCGCTGGTGCTGGTGTACGCCATCGCCGCCGCCATCAACCTGCGCATTCCCCACACCGGCGTGCGCATGCGGCCGCTGCCCGATCGCACGCTGTCGCTGCTGCCCGACTTCTGGCGCTGCAACGCCCGCCTGTGGCGCGACAAGCTGGGCCAGATCTCGCTGGCCACCACCACGCTGTTCTGGGGCGTGTCGGGCAACATGCGCTACATCGTGCTGGCCTGGGCCGCCG
>DAORUD010000175.1:0-3583 GCA_035433005.1 Arenimonas sp.
TGGGAGGCGATGAAGAAGGAAGGCGAGAGCGCTCGGGGCAAGCGGACCCAGTATTCGCGCAGCGCGGCGGTGGTGCTGGCCATCGTGCAGGCCGGCAGCATCGCCGCGGCGCTGCAGGGCCAGAGCGCCGGCGCCGGCATCCCGGTGGTGTACGCCCCGGGCCCGGGTTTCATCCTGACCGCCATCGTCGCGCTGACCGCCGGCACCATCTTCCTGATGTGGCTGGGCGAACAGATCACCGAGCGCGGCATCGGCAACGGCATCTCGCTGATCATCTTCGCCGGCATCGTGGCCAGCCTCCCGGCTGCCGTCATCGGCACGCTGCAGCAGGTGGCCAACCAGGAAATCAGCGCCTTCGCCATCCTGGTCATCGTCGCCCTGGTGCTCGGCGTCACCTACTTCGTGGTGTTCATGGAGCGCGGCCAGCGCCGCATCACCGTGAACTACGCCCGCCGCCAGGGTGGCCGCCAGGCCTACATGAACCAGAGCTCGCACCTGCCGCTCAAGCTCAACATGGCAGGCGTGATCCCGGCGATCTTCGCTTCGAGCCTGATCATGTTCCCGGCGACGATGGCGCAGTGGTTCGGCCAGGCCGCGGCGCCCACGGGCGAAGGCTGGCGCGAGCAGGCCGGCTTCTACCTGCAGAACCTCAGCCAGATGCTGGCGCCGAGCCAGCCGCTGCACATGCTGCTGTACGGCGGCCTGATCATGGGCTTCGCGTTCTTCTACACGGCGCTGGTCTTCAATTCCCAGGAAACCGCGGACAACCTCAAGAAGTCCGGCGCCCTGGTGCCTGGCATCCGTCCGGGCAAGGCCACGGCCGACTACATCGACGGCGTGCTGACCCGCCTGACGCTGATCGGCTCGCTGTACCTGGTGCTGGTCTGCCTGCTGCCTGAGGTGATTCGTGCGTTCTGGTCCGTGCCGTTCTATTTCGGCGGTACGTCCCTGCTTATCGTGGTCGTGGTGGTGATGGACTTCACCGCCCAGGTCCAGGCTCACCTGATGTCGCATCAGTACGAGAGCCTGATGAAGAAGTCGAATCTGAAAGGTGGCGGTCGCGGCCTGAGCCGCGGCTGACGCCAACGATGGGCGGTCCGCGCGGCGGCTTGGCGCGCGGATAGGCCGGAACCCGTTCCTGCGCTGGAGTAGCGCGGGGCGCCCGAACCCGGGATGGGGGAGGGCAGGTTCCAGCCTGTCGCCGGAGCATGGGCACACTCCCCATGCCGGGTTCTCCGGGTCCTTGGACCCGGGGGGCTACAAATGAACCCCAAGCCCTGATATAATTCGTGATTCACTGCGCTCAAATATTAAGTTGGAGAACGCCTGATGGCGCGCATTGCGGGTGTCAACCTGCCTGTCCAGAAGCATGTCTGGGTGGGCCTGCAGAGTATCTTTGGCATCGGCCGTACCCGGTCGAAGCTTGTTTGTGAAGCGGCCGGCGTGGCTTCGGCCACGAAGATCCGCGATTTGTCCGAGCCTGAAATCGAGCGCATCCGCGCCGAAGTGGCCAAGTACACCGTCGAAGGTGACCTTCGTCGCGAGGTCGGCATGTCGATCAAGCGTCTGATGGACCTGGGCTGCTACCGCGGCCTGCGCCACCGTCGCGGCCTGCCGATGCGCGGTCAGCGTACCCGGACCAACGCTCGTACCCGCAAGGGTCCGCGTAAAGCCATCAAGAAGTAAGGACCTGGCCAAATGAACAAGCCGGCAGTCAAGACCAAGAAGAAGATCAAGCGGATCGTCACCGACGGTATCGCCCACGTCCAGGCTTCTTTCAACAACACCATCGTCACCATCACCGATCGCCAGGGCAACGCGCTGTCGTGGGCCACTTCGGGCGGCGCGGGTTTCCGCGGCTCCCGCAAGTCCACGCCGTTCGCCGCCCAGGTGGCCGCCGAGAAGGCCGGCAAGGCCGCCCTCGACTACGGTGTGAAGACGCTGGAAGTGCGCATCAAGGGCCCCGGCCCGGGTCGCGAGTCCGCCGTGCGTTCGCTGAACGCCGTCGGTTACAAGATCACCAACATCATCGATGTGACCCCGATCCCGCACAACGGGTGCCGGCCGCCGAAAAAGCGCCGCGTCTAACGGGAACTGGAGACTAAATAAATGGCTCGTTACATTGGTCCCACCTGTAAGCTCGCCCGCCGCGAAGGCGCCGACCTCAGCCTGAAGTCGCCGGCTCGCGCCATCGACTCCAAGTGCAAGCTGGAGCAGAAGCCCGGCCAGCATGGCGCCGTCGCCAAGAAGGGCAAGCTGTCCGATTACGCCACCCAGCTTCGCGAGAAGCAGAAGGTCAAGCGCATCTACGGCTTGCTGGAGCGTCAGTTCCGCTCGTACTACACCAAGGCTTCGCGCAAGAAGGGCAACACCGGCGAAACCCTGCTGCAGATGCTCGAGCAGCGCCTGGACAACGTCGTGTACCGCATGGGTTTCGCGGTCACCCGTCCCCAGGCCCGCCAGCTGGTTTCGCACAAGGGCGTGCTCGTCAACGGCAAGTGCGTCAACCTGCCGTCCTACCAGATCAAGGCTGGCGACAGCGTTGAGCTGACCGAGAAGGCGCAGAAGCACCTCAACGTGCAGGAAGCACTCAACCTCTCCCAGCAGATGGACCTGGTTCCGAGCTGGTGCGAAGTCGACGCGAAGAAGTTCGCCGGCGTTTTCAAGGCCGTCCCGGACCGCGCCGACCTGCCCTCGGATATCAATGAAGCGCTGATCGTCGAGTTGTACTCGAAGTAATCCTCCCAGGAGACACCTTGACCATGACGGTTAACGCTACCTCGGTGCTGCGTCCGCGCGGCCCCCACATTGAACGTCTAGGCTCCAACCGCGCCAAAGTGGTCATCGAACCGCTCGAGCGCGGCTACGGCCACACGCTCGGCAACGCCCTGCGTCGCGTCCTGCTGTCGTCCATCCCCGGCTTTGCCGTCACGGAAGTCGAGATCGACGGCGTGCTGCACGAGTACACCACGGTCGAGGGCCTGCAGGAGGACGTGCTGGAAGTCCTGCTCAACCTCAAGGACGTCGCCATCCGCATGCACAACGTGGACCACACCACGCTGACGCTGCAGAAGAAGGGCCCGGGCCTGGTCACCGCCGCCGACATCAAGGTCGACCACAACGTCGAGATCCTCAATCCCGACCACGTGATCTGCCACCTCACCAAGGACACGGCGCTGAACATGCGCCTGAAGATCGAGCGCGGTTTCGGCTACCAGCCGGCCGCCGATCGCCGCCGCCCGGACGAAGAGTCCCGTGCGATCGGTCGCCTGGTGCTGGATGCCACGTTCTCGCCGGTCCGCCGCGTCGCCTATGCCGTCGAGGCAGCCCGCGTCGAACAGCGTACCGACCTGGACAAGCTGGTGCTGGAGATCGAGACCAACGGCACGATCGACGCCGAAGACGCCATCCGCACGGCCGCTGACATCCTCACGGACCAGCTGTCGGTGTTCGGCGACTTCACGCAGCGCGACCGCGGCGCCACCAAGCAGCCCACCACGGGCATCGATCCGGTGCTGCTGCGCCCGATCGACGACCTCGAGCTGACGGTGCGTTCGGCCAACTGCCTCAAGGCCGAGAACAT
>DAORUD010000176.1:0-3576 GCA_035433005.1 Arenimonas sp.
AGCGCGGCCGGTTCGCCGGCGCGCTTATTCCACCGTAACGGACTTGGCCAGGTTGCGCGGCTGGTCCACGTCGGTGCCCTTGAGCAGGGCCACGTAGTAGCTCAGCAGCTGCAGCGGCAGGGTGGACACCACGGGTGCGGCGATTTCACCGCAGGCCGGCAGGGTGACCACGTGCGAGGCGTCCAGGCCGTGCGCGACGGTTTCGTCCACGAACGCGTACAGCTCGCCGCCGCGCGCGCGCACTTCCTCGAGGTTGGACTTGAGCTTGTCCACCAGGCGGTCGTTGGGCGCCACCGCGATCACCGGCATGTTCTCGTCCACCAGCGCCAGCGGGCCGTGCTTGAGTTCGCCGGCGGCGTAGGCCTCGGCGTGGATGTAGCTGATTTCCTTGAGCTTGAGCGCGCCTTCCATGGCCACCGGCCAGTGCGTGCCGCGGCCCAGGAACAGCGCGTGGTCCTTGTCGGCGAAGCGGTTGGCCAGCAGCCTGATCTGTTCGTCCAGCTTGAGCGTTTCCACGATCAGGCCGGGCAGCTGTTCCAGCTGCGCCACGCCGTCGAGGTAGCGCTTTTCGTCCAGGCCCTTGCTGCGCGCCAGCGCCAGCGCGAACAGCGCCAGCGCCACCAGCTGGGTGGTGAAGGCCTTGGTGGACGCCACGCCGATCTCGGGGCCGGCGCGCGTCATCAGCACCAGCGACGATTCGCGCACGATGGACGACTCGGGCACGTTGCACACGGCCATCTGCGCCAGGTACGGCAACTGCTTGGCCAGCTTGAGCGCGGCCAGCGTGTCGGCGGTTTCGCCCGACTGGGAAATGGTGAGGAACAGCGTGCCTTCGCGCACCACCGGGTCGCGGTAGCGGTATTCGCTGGCGATTTCGGCCGTGCAGGGCACGCCGGCCAGCTGTTCTATCCAGTAACGCGCCACCAGGCCGGCGTGGTAGCTGGTGCCGCAGGCGATGATGTGCACGGCCTGGGTGTCGGCCAGCAGGCGCTCGGCGTCCACGCCGAAGATCTGCGTCAGTATCCGGCCGCCGGCGATGCGGCCTTCCAGCGTGTCGGCCACGGCCTGGGCCTGTTCGTGGATTTCCTTGAGCATGTAGTGGGCGTAGTCGCCGCGCTGCACGGCGTCGGTGTTGAACTGCGACTCCTTCACTTCACGCGTGGCCGGCTGGCCGCTGGCGTCGAACACCTGCACGCCGGCGGTGTCCAGCCGCGCCACGTCGCCTTCCTGCAGGTAGAGGAAGCGGCGCGTCAGCGGCAGCAGCGCGTGGATGTCCGAACCGAAGTACTGCTCGCCCTCGCCCAGCCCCACCACCAGCGGCGAACCCAGCCGCGCACCGACCAGCACGCCCGGCTCGCGCGCCGACACCACCACGATGGCGTAGGCGCCGTGCAGGCGGCCCACGATGTCCTGCACCGCGGCCAGCAGCGACAGGCCCGAGCGCTGCGCGCGCTCCACCAGGTGCGCGATCACTTCGGTGTCGGTCTGCGAACTGAACTCGTAGCCGTCGGCCTGCAGTTCGGCGCGCAGCGCGGCGTGGTTCTCGATGATGCCGTTGTGCACCACGCTCACTTCGCCCGACAGGTGCGGGTGCGCGTTGCCTTCGCTGGGCACGCCGTGGGTGGCCCAGCGGGTGTGGGCGATGCCGCAGTGGCCGTCGGTGCCGGTTTCGCGCTGCAGCGCGGCCAGGTCGCGCACCTTGCCCTTGGCGCGCAGGCGGACGATGCCGCCGGGGCCGAGCAGGGCCACGCCGGCCGAGTCGTAGCCGCGGTATTCCAGGGCCGCCAGGCCGTCAATGAGGTGCTGGACGATATTGCGCTGGGCGCTGATGCCGACGATGCCGCACATGGACGAGTGATCCCTGGCCGATGAGTGCGCCAGTTTACGGGATGCCGTCCGAAGCCCCACCCACCCCGGCCGCGCGCGGCCGCGGCGGGTGTCCGGGCGTTCAGGTCATGGACGCCCGGCGGACACCCGGACACGCGCCGGGGCCTTTTCGATTCAACGACTTGTGGCTGGCACGGCTCGTGCATTCGCTGTCAGTGATCCCCTCACTGGACGCCCCATGATCCGCGACACCTCCGCCCAGGACCGCCCCGTCACCGCACCCGCCGCCGACCGCCGCAAGGCCCTGCTGGTCAGGCTGGGCGCGGCCGCCGCCGTGCTGGCGGTGGTGGTGGCGCTGGCGATGGGCTGGGCCTCGAGCGACCGCTCGGTGTCGGCGGCGCGCGTGCGCACCGGCGAAGTGGCGCGCGGCACCTTCGTGCGCGACGTGGCGGTGGAAGGCCGCGTGGTGGCCGCGGTCAGCCCCACGCTGTACGCACCGGTGGGCGGCACCGTCACCCTGCAGGTGCAGGCGGGCGCGACGGTGAAGCGCGGCGCCGTGCTGGCGAAGATCGACTC
This sequence comes from Arenimonas sp., assembly GCA_035433005.1. Taxonomy (GTDB): domain Bacteria; phylum Pseudomonadota; class Gammaproteobacteria; order Xanthomonadales; family Xanthomonadaceae; genus Arenimonas. Next base: position 2,404 of record DAORUD010000176.1, read on the forward strand.
GCCCGAACTCACCAACGAACTGGCGCGCGAAGAATCCACGCTCGCCAGCCTGGACGCCGAAGTGGGCCGCCAGCGCATCACCTCGCGCCAGGCCAGCCTGCTGGCGCGCCGCACCCTGGACGAAGCCGAGCTGGCGCTCACCACCGCCCAGCGCAACCTGCAGCGCTCCGAGCGCGGCAACGCGCTGGGCGTGGTGTCGGAAGTGGACCTGCTGGCCGCGCGCGACGCCGTGCGCAGCGCCGAGATCCGCCTGCGCCACGCCCGCGACGACAGCGGCCTGGCCACGCAGTCCACCGGCTTCGACCTCACCACGCGCGAGCGCGCGCTGGAACGCCAGGCGCTGGTGGTGGCCGACCTGCGCCGCCGCGTCGAGGACCTGCAGATCCGCGCGCCGGTGGACGGCATCGTCGGCACCGTGGCGGTCACCGACCGCGCGGTGGTGGTGGCCAACGCGCCGCTGGTGACCGTGGTGGACCTGTCGCGCCTGGAAGTGGAGCTGGAGGCACCGGAAACCTACGCCGACGACCTGGGCATCGGCATGACCGCCGACGTGGCCATCGGCAGCGCGAAGGCGCCGGGCAAGATCAGCGCCATCTCGCCCGAAGTGGTGGCCAACCGGGTGCGCGTGCGCGTGGCCTTCGAGGGCGACCAGCCCGCCGGCCTGCGCCAGAACCAGCGCGTCAACGCCCGCATCCTGATAGACGAACGCGCCGACACCCTGATGCTGCCGCGCGGCCCCTTCATCGAAGCCCAGGGCGGCCGCACCGCCTGGGTGGTGGAAGGCGACGTGGCCGTGCGCCGCGCCATCCGCCTGGGCACCGCCAGCGTCACCCACGTGGAGGTGCTGGACGGGCTGGCCGTGGGCGAGGTGGTGGTGATTGCCGGCACCGACACCTTCGACGAGGCCGAGCGCGTGCAGCTCAACGACTGACCCTTCCCTTCCCTTTCGCACACCGACACCAAGGACGCCTCCCATGCTCCGGATGAACAACCTCAGCAAGGTCTACCGCACCCACATGATCGAAACCCACGCGCTGCGCGGCTTCGACATCCACGTGCGCGAAGGCGAGTTCGTCGCCGTCACCGGTCCGTCGGGCTCGGGCAAGACGACCTTCCTCAACATCGCCGGCCTGCTGGAGGAGTTCACCGAGGGCACCTACCTGCTGGACGGCG
>DAORUD010000177.1:0-3537 GCA_035433005.1 Arenimonas sp.
AGCCGCTCGATTTCCTCGCGGAAGGCCTGCACGTCCTCGAAACTGCGGTACACCGACGCGAAGCGCACGTAGGCCACCTGGTCGAGCTTCTTGAGCTCGGCCATCACGAACTCACCCACGCGCAGCGAGGGCAGTTCGCGCTCGCCGCTCAGGCGCAGGGCGTGCACCACCGAGCGCACGGCGCCATCAATCTGTTCAGACGACACCGGGCGCTTCTGCAGCGCGCGGTCGAAGCTGGTGCGCAGCTTGCGCTCGTCGAAGGCCTCGCGGCGGCCGTCGCTTTTCACGATGGCCGGCAGCTTGAGTTCGGCCACTTCGAAGGTGTTGAAGCGCTCGTTGCAGTGCTCGCATTCGCGCCGTCGGCGGATGGTGGAGCCGTCCTCGGACACGCGCGAATCAATCACGCGGGTGTCTTCGTGCTGGCAGAACGGGCAGTGCATCCGTCAGCCGTACACCGGGAAGGCGCGGCACTGCGCCGTCACGGCGTCGCGCACGCGGGCGATGACGGCCTGGTCGGCCGGGGCATCCAGCACGTCGCAGATCCAGCCGGCCAGGGCCACGCACTCGGCCTCTTTGTAGCCACGCGTGGTGACGGCCGGGGTGCCGATGCGCAGGCCCGAGGTGACGAAGGGCGAGCGCGGGTCGTTGGGCACGGAGTTCTTGTTGACCGTGATGTGGGCGGCGCCGAGCGCGGCTTCCGCGTCCTTGCCGGTGACGTCGCGGCCGATCAGGTCCACCAGCATCAGGTGGTTCTCGGTGCCGCCGCTGACCACCTTGTAGCCACGCGACATCAGCGTGCTGGCCATGGCCTTGGCGTTGAGCACCACTTGCTTCTGGTAGTCGGTGAACGACGGCTCCAGCGCTTCCTTGAACGCCACGGCCTTGGCGGCGATGACGTGCATCAGCGGGCCGCCCTGGGTGCCGGGGAACACGAGTGACTGGAACTTCTTCTCCAAGGCCTCGTTGGCCTTGGCCAGGATGATGCCGCCGCGCGGGCCGCGCAGGGTCTTGTGGGTGGTGGACGTGACGACGTCGGCGTGCGGCACGGGGTTGGGATAGAGGCCCGCGGCGACCAGGCCGGCGACGTGCGCCATGTCCACGAAGAAGTAGGCGCCCACCGACTTGGCGATGGCGGCCAGGCGGGCCCAGTCCACCACCTGCGAATAGGCGCTGAAGCCGCCGATCAGCATTTTCGGCTGGTGCTCGGTGGCCAGGCGCTGCACTTCGTCGTAGTCGATCAGGCCGTTTTCGTCCACGCCGTACTGCACGGCGTTATAGGTCTTGCCCGAGAAGTTGACCTTGGCGCCGTGCGTGAGGTGGCCGCCGTGGGCCAGGCTCATGCCCAGCACGGTGTCACCCGGCTGCAGCAGGGCCATGTAGACGGCGATGTTGGCCGACGAGCCCGAGTGCGGCTGCACGTTGGCGTAGTCGGCGCCGAACAGCTGCTTCACGCGGTCGATGGCCAGCTGCTCGGCCACGTCCACGTACTCGCAGCCGCCGTAGTAGCGCTTGCCCGGGTAGCCCTCGGCGTATTTGTTGGTCAGCACGCTGCCCTGGGCTTCCAGGACGCGGGGGCTGGCGTAGTTCTCGGAGGCGATCAGCTCGACGTGGTCTTCCTGGCGCTGGAGCTCCCGGGCCATGGCCTGGGCCAGGGCGTCGTCGTAACCGGCGATCTGCATATCCTTGGAGAACATCGGCTGGGGCTTCCTGGAGGCGGCGGGAGGCCTAAATTGTAGCCCCCACGCGCACTTGCGGCCAGACGACACCGCCCGGCCAGCGTACCAGGTACATTTTCAGGCTCGCTGAGACAGGGCCTGACAGGCCCTGTCTCAGCGAGCCTGAAAATGTACCTGGTACGAATTCCCTCACACGCGGTGCCAATCCACCCGCCGGGTAAGCCCCATCACCGCCGCCAACGCCGCAAACAGCACGCCCGCACCCACCAGCAGGGCGTAGTCCTCGGACCGCAGCAGCGCATAAAGCAGGCCGTAAAGCGCCGCCAGCCCCAGCCCGAAGCCCAGGCCCTGCTTCAGGCCGCCCAGCACGCCGGCCAGGTAATAGCCCAGCAGCCCGCTGCAGGCGGCTGCCGCCAGCCCGTAGGCCAGGCCGAAGCCGATGTGCTCGGACAGCGACAGCAGCAGCAGGTAGAACATCGCCAGCGCCAGCCCCGTCAGGCCGTACTGCACCACGTGCACCGGTCGCGACGACAGCGCTTCCACCAGGAACACCGCGCCGAACACCAGGGCCAGGAACAGCAGCGCGTACTTCATCGCCCGGTCGGTCATCAGGTAGCGGTCCACCGGTTCGACCAGGCGCACCCCGAAGCCGCTGTCGGCCAGGCCGGCGCACTCACCGGCCAGCGGCGGGCAGGCCGCCACCACCTGCTGCACGCGGCTGGACAGCCGGGAAACCGCCCAGTTCGCGCTGAAACCGCCATCGGTGATCTTCGAGGCCTGCGGCAGGTGCCGGCCCTCGAAGCCCGGGTGCGGCCAGTCGGCCGAGGCGGTGACGGTGGTTTCGGAGCCCACCGGCAGCCAGGAAAGGGACTGGGTGCCGGTCAGGTCCAGCGCCACGTCGAAGGCCATCGGCCCCTGCAGCGCGGCCAGCGGCACCGGCGCATGCAGGCCCTCGGGCAGCCAGCCCACCCGGGTGCCGGGCTCGGCGGTGACGGGGCGGCCGTCCACCTTCAGGGTCATGGCCTGCACGCCGCGGTTGTCGCCCAGGCCCAGCACCAGCCAGGCGCGGACCGGTTCCAGCCGGCTGCCGTCCTCGAGGGCATGGGCCTGGTGCCGGAACTCGCCCGACAGCTTCAGGGCGCCATGGAACAGGGGCACGGTGAACAGGCTGCGGCCGCGCTTTTCGATGCGCAGGCGGCTGTCCACGGCCAGCGTGGCGGGGCTGGCCAGGTAGTGCACGGTCTCGCTGGCCTGTTCGGTTTCCTCGCGCATCACGCCGCCCTCGGTCACCACCCGGCGGCGCTCGGTCAGCTTGCGCGCCTCCACCAGCAGCAGCGGCCCCACCACCTGCTGCGGCCCCGACGACGACCGGGCGATCTCGTCCGCCACCTCCTGCCCCCGGGCCTGCCGCTCGGCCACCAGGCCGTCCAGCAGCCCCAGCGGAATCAACAGCAGCAGCAACATCAGGCCCACCAGGGCCAGCTTCCAGCCAATCCGCATGGCGCGTCCTCCAGGTCACCGCCAAGCGCGGCGATGCCATGGAAACAGGCGCAGCGGGCCTTTCCGGGGCGCGATCTGGCAATTCAGGGGCAGGAACGGGGTCAGGTTCACTTCTTTTCACTAACCATTGGTTAGTGAAAAGAAGTGAACCTGACCCCGTTCCTGCGCGATAATCCCCCTTCCTCCGAAACCCCGGACCGGCTGCGCGGCCTCCTGCGCGGCCCCACCCTGCCCGGCCGCGCCGTCCACCGCGCCGCCCCGGCCTGATGCGAGAGCCCACGATGCAGTACATCTACACCATGATCGGCGTCAGCAAGACCGTGCCGCCCAAGCGCCAGATCATCAAGGACATCTCGCTGTC
>DAORUD010000178.1:0-3520 GCA_035433005.1 Arenimonas sp.
TTCCTTGCGTCGGAGGCGGAGCGGGGCGCAGGCAGCGTACCTGTGGCCGGGCCGCCGGTACACTCGGCGAGCGCGCCTGCCTGCGCACTACCCACACCGGAGCCTCCGCATGAGCCTTGCCCGCACCGCGATATCGCTCGCCCTTGTCCTGGCCTGTGGAACGGCGCTGGCGGAACAGCGGTTCGCGCCCGACATCGAGAAGGTCCAGCCCAAGGTGCTCGAATGGCGGCGCGACATCCACCAGCATCCCGAACTGGGCAACCGCGAAACGCGCACCGCCGCGCTGGTCGCCGCGCACCTGAAGTCCCTGGGCATCGAAACCACCACCGGCGTCGCGCACACGGGCGTGGTGGGCGTGCTGGTGGGCGGCAAGCCCGGCCCGGTGGTGGCGCTGCGCGCCGACATGGACGGCCTGCCGCTGACCGAGCGCGCCGCGCTGCCGTTCGCCTCGAAGGTGCGCACGACCTACAACGGCGCCGAGGTGGGCGTGATGCACGCGTGCGGGCACGACACCCACGTCGCCATCCTGATGGGCGTGGCCGAAGTGCTGGCCGCCAACCGCGACCAGATCCCGGGGACGGTGAAGTTCATCTTCCAGCCCGCCGAAGAGGGCCCGCCCGAAGGCGAGGAGGGCGGTGCGAAGCTGATGGCGGAACAGGGCGTGCTGGAATCCCCCGACGTGGACGCCGTGTTCGGACTGCACATCGACGCGTTCCGTGAAGTCGGCGGCATCGGCTACCGGCCCGGCGGCACCATGGCCAGCTCCGATTCATTCCGCATCACCGTGGACGGCAAGGGCTCGCACGGCGCCTACCCGTGGTCGGGCGCCGACCCGGTGGTGGCGTCGGCGCACATCATCACCGCGCTGCAGACCATCGTCAGCCGCAACGTGGACCTCACCGAGGCGGCCGCCGTGGTCAGCGTGGGCAGCATCCACGCGGGCAACCGCGCCAATATCATCCCCGAGCAGGTGGTGATGCTGGGCACGCTGCGCGCGCTGACGCCGGAGGCGCGCGAACTGCTGCGCACGCGCCTGGTGGACGTGGCGACCAAGGTCGGCGACAGCCTGGGCACGCAGGTGAAAGTGGAAGTGCCGCTGGGCCTGGCCTACCCGGTGACCTACAACGACGAGGCGCTGACCGCGCGCATGCTGCCCAGCCTGCAGGTGGCCGCCGGCGCCGACCGCGTGGAGCTGGACGTGGCCGCCACCGGCGCCGAGGATTTTTCCTACTTCGCGCAGAAGGTGCCGGGCCTGTACTTCACCATCGGCGGCCGCCCGGCGGATGTGCCCGAGTCCGCCACCGCTGATCACCACACGCCCGATTTCAAGATTGACGACAGCCGGCTGGACGTGGGCGTGCGCGCGATGGTGCAGCTGGCGATGGACTACCTGTCCGCTCCGCCCGAGGCGAAAAAGCCCTGAGACCCGGCATGGCCCCGCCCGCGTGCCGGCGGGGCAGGGGCCGGGTCACCAGACCAGGTCGTCGGGCACCTGGAACTGGGCGTAGTACGCGTCGTCTTCGGAGCTGGAGGCTTCGGGCGTGGTGTCCGAGGCCTGGCCATGGTCTAGCACCACGAGCGCGGCGTCGCGTTCGCGCACCTTGTCGCCGGCGGCGCGCGGCAGCAGTTCGTAGCGGTCGCCCAGGCGCGCTATCACCAGCGCGCCAGAGGCCAGCTTCTTGCGCAGTTCATCGTTGACCAGCAGCGTGCGGATGGCGCCGTCGGCGCTGAAGCGGTACTCGCTGTCGCCGGTGCGCGGCACCTTCTTGTCCTGGATGATCTGGCGCGCCTGGGCGCGCATTTCACCGATGCGCGCCTGGGCCTTGCGCTCGGCTTCCAGCGCGCGGTCGCGCTCGGCCTTTTCGGCGCGCACGCGCTCGGCTTCGCGCTGGATGTCGCTGGCGTCGGGCGCACCCTTGGCGTGCCGGGCCTTGTCCTGGTCGCGGGCCACCTGGGCCACCTTGGACTTCTTGACCAGGCCGGCCTTGAGCAACTGTTCCTGCAGGGGATTGGGCTTGGCCATGGCGGGCTGTTCTGTGGTGGGGTGCGGCCCCATCATACCCGCCGTGACCCGCCCTCCGCCCGAGCTCAAGTACCTGGCCGGCTACCCTGCCGAACTCCAGCAGCGCGTGCGCACGCTGATCGAACAGGGAACGCTGGGACAGCGCCTGGCCGGGAAATACGGCCAGCCCCATGCCGTGCGCAGCGACGGCCAGCTCTACGAGTACGTGCAGGCGCTCAAGGACCGCCACCTGCGCAAATCCGTGCCGCTGGCCAAGGTGGCCTACGACGCCAGGCTGCAGGTGATGAAGCACGCGCTGGGCACGCACACGGCCATTTCGCGCGTGCAGGGCAGCCGCCTCAAGGCCAGCCGCGAGATCCGCATCGCCAGCGTGTTCCGGGATGCGCCGGCGGAGTTCCTGGAAATGATCGTGGTGCATGAACTGGCGCACCTGCGCGAGGCCGACCACAACAAGGCCTTCTACCAGCTGTGCACGCACATGGCGCCAAGCTACCACCAGTGGGAGTTCGACCTCAGGCTCTGGCTGACCCACCTCGAGTCGGTTTAACCTGCGGGAAAAGAGGACACCCGATGCTCAAGTTCTTCCGTCTGCTCAGCCTGGTCGAGGGCCTGTCCCTGGTCACGCTGCTGTTCATCGCCATGCCCGCCAAGTACCAGTTCGGCCATGACTTCGTCTGGCCGGTGGGCATGGCCCACGGCGTGCTGTGGCTGTCGTTCGTGCTCGCGTCGCTGGTGGTCAGCCACCTGCGGGGCTGGTCGGTGGCGGCGTGGCTGCTGGCGGTGCTGTGTTCGGTGCTGCCGTTCGGCTTCGTGCTGCTGGACCGCCGCTTGAAGCGCGAATCGCAAGCGCCGGTCGCTGCCTGACAGGCCTGAGCCGCGCCGGGCCGCGCTTCAGCCGCGCACCTGGCCCTGGCCATGCACCACGTACTTGGACGTGGTCAGCTGCGAGGCGCCCACCGGGCCGCGTGCGTGCAGGCGGCCGGTGGCGATGCCGATTTCGCCGCCGTAGCCGAACTCGCCGCCGTCGGAGAAGCCCGATGACGCGTTGTGCATCACCACCGCGGCATCGATCGCGGCCAGCATCGTGCGGGCCGTGTCCGCGTTGTCGGTGACGACCACTTCGGTGTGGCCCGATCCGTAGCGGGCGATGTGCCCGAGTGCGCCCTGCGGGCCGTTGACGATGCGCACCGACAGGATGGCGTCCAGGTACTCGGTGTCCCAGTCGGCCTGTGTGGCGGGCACCATGGCGGGCACGATGCGGCGGGCCGCGTCGTCGCCGCGCAGTTCGCAGCCGCGCGCCGACAGTGCCGCGGCGATGCCCGGCAACATCGTCGCGGCCACCGCCGCGTCCACCAGCAGGGTTTCGGCGGCGTTGCACACGCCGGTGCGGCGCATCTTGGAGTTCACCACGATGTCCAGCGCCATCGCCGGGTCGGCATCCCGGTCCACGTAAACGTGGCAAATGCCGTCCAGGTGGCTCAGCACCGGCACCCGGGC
>DAORUD010000179.1:0-3423 GCA_035433005.1 Arenimonas sp.
CTGCACGGCCGCGAAAGTTCCGGCCAGCAGCCCCAGCAGCGTGAGCAGGTCGACGTGCCGCCCCCACAGCTGGCCCAGGCCAAACCCCAGCCCCGCGCCCGCCATCAGCCCCAGCCAGGCGATGCCGTAGCCGCGCCAGGCGGCGCGCCGCAGGCTGGCATCGTCCAGGCAAAGCCGCAGGCGCTGGCCCACCGCCACGGGCAGACCGGCGGGCGCAGGCACGGCGAATTCGCCCGCGTCGTCGGTTGCGAACAGGTTGCAGCGACCAGCGCAGCCGCCGGCGCAACCCTCGCAGGCGCTGCCCAGCAGGCGAAGCCGCACGAGGCCAGCCTCGCTGCCGCGAACCTCGACGTCGCGCTCAGCCATGGCGGCCGCCGGCACGCACGGTGCGGGACTCCGCCTCTCCGTGGTTCATTCGTCCGCCGTCTCGGGCGCGGGTTCGTCCGCCGGCAGCGGCAACGGGCGGCCGCCGGCCACCGTCCCGCGCCAGGGCAGCTCGCCGCGCACCAGCAGGCCATCGCGCGCCCGCGGATCCGCCAGCAGCGGCGAACGCGGCCAGCCCTTGCCGCCGGTGTCCACCAGCGGGAAATCACGCACCGACGGCAGCGGCGACATGGCCGGCGGCTCAAGCGCGACCACGTCCGGCGTTGGCGATACCGGCGCTGGCGCCGGCACGGACGCCATCGGCACCGGCGCCACCGGCGACGCGGTGCGGCCCGGATCTTCGGCCAGCATGCGCGGCAGCAGCGCGAAGGCGAACACCGCGGCGGCCGCAGTGGCCAGCCAGCCCAGGGCCGGGCGCCGGGTTCGTTCGTCCGCCGGCCCGGCGATGCCGGCGGCGATGCGGGCCGGCAGGTCGGCGTCCATCGTCCGCACCGGCTGGCCGTGCAGGCAGGCGGACGCCAGCTGCCAGCGCTCCCACTGTTCGCGCAGCGCCACGTCGTTGCGCAGGCGGCGCTGCAGGAAACGCGCTTCGTCGGCCGGCAGTTCGCCGTCCATCCAGGCGCTGAGCTGTTCCAGGAGCTGGGGGTCGATGGCGGTCATGGTCGCACTCGCTCGTTGTCCATCAGGGGGCGCAGCTGCCGGTCGATGGCCTCGCGGGCGCGGAATATCCGCGACCGCACCGTGCCGATCGGGCACTGCATCAGCTGCGCGATCTCCTCGTAGCTGCGGCCGTCCACCTCGCGCAGGGTGATGGCCTGGCGCAGGTCCTCGGGCAGGCCGGCGACGGTGTCGCTGACGGAGCGTTCGATTTCCTGCCGGAGCAGCTGGTGTTCGGGCGTGTCGTGGTCATGCAGGCGGCCGGCGCCGGCGTGGTGTTCGGCATCGTCGGCGGCGATGTCGGCGGTGGGCGGGCGGCGCTTGGTGGCGACCAGGTGGTTCTTGGCGGTATTCACGGCAATGCGGTAGAGCCACGTATAGAACTGCGAATCCCCGCGGAAGTTGCCCATCGCACGGTAGGCGCGGATGAAAGCTTCCTGGGTGACGTCCTGGCTTTCGGCATGGTCGGGCACGAACCGGTACACCACCGCGCCGATCCGGTGCTGGTACTTGCGCACCAGCAGGTCGAACGCCGAGTTGTCGCCAGCCTGCACACGCTTGACCAGTTCCAGGTCCAGTTGATCGTCGCCCATCCGGGCCGCTGCTCCTGCGGCCATCCGGGCCGCTCCATGGACATCCGCCGCCGGGAAAAGTTCCATCGCGCGCCCTGTCCGGCGTTGACCCCCCGGGGTCCTGCCCCGATGATACGTCCTCCCTTCCCTACCCCAACGTATGGTGACCGCCATGTTCGACGGACTTCGCCTGGCCCACTGGCAGGCCGAACGCCGCCCCGACGGCATCCTGGTGCTCACCCTGGACCGCGCCGACCAGGGTGTGAACGCGCTCTCGCGCGCCGTGCTCGACGAGCTCGAGGCCATGGTCGAGCGCATCGCCCTGGAATTGCCCAAGGGCATCGTGATCCGCTCGGGCAAGGACGCCGGCTTCATCCCCGGCGCCGACATCAAGGGCTTCGAGGAAATCGCCGCCAAGGGCCTGGTGGAAGACTGGATCCGCCGCGGCCAGCTGGCCTTCCAGAAGCTGGCCGAACTGCGCTGCCCCACCGTGGCCGCCATCCACGGCCACTGCATGGGCGGCGGCACCGAGATCGCCCTGGCCTGCCGCTACCGCATCGCCAGCCGCGACGAAAAGACCCGCATCGGCCTGCCCGAGATCAAGCTGGGCATCTATCCCGGCTGGGGCGGCAGCGTGCGCGCGCCGCGCCTGGTGGGCGCGCCGGCGGCGATGGACCTGATGCTGACCGGACGCAGCCTGTCGGCCTCGGCCGCCAAGGCCATGGGCCTGGTGGACCGCGTGGTGGACCGCGAGGCGCTGCTGGACGAGGCCGTCAAGCTGGCCCAGCGCGGCTTCAAGCGACCCTTCAGGCAGCGCTTCCTGGCCTGGGCCAGCAACACCGGCCTGGCCCGCGCCGTGCTGGCGCCGCAGATGGCCAAGCAGGTGGCCCGCAAGGCGCGCAAGGAGCACTACCCCGCCCCGTTCGCGCTCATCGAGACCTGGCGCCGCAGCGGCGGCCTGCCCATCCACGCCGCGCTCAAGGCCGAAGCCAGGTCGGTGGTGAAACTGGCCGGCACGCCCACGGCGCACAACCTGGTGCGGGTGTTCTTCCTGATGGACCGGCTCAAGGGCCTGGGCGGCAAGGACCACGGCATCCGCAAGGTGCACGTCATCGGCGCCGGCGTGATGGGCGGCGACATCGCGGCGTGGTGCGCGCTGCGCGGCTTCGACGTCACGCTGCAGGACCGTGAGCTCAAGTACGTCCAGCCGGCACTGGACCGCGCCGCTGCGCTGTTCGCCAAGAAGGTGAAGGACGAGGCCAAGCGCGCCGCCACGTCGGCCCGGCTCAAGGCCGACGTCGAGGGCGCCGGCGTGGCCGATGCCGACCTGGTGATCGAAGCCATCTTCGAGAACCTGGAGGCCAAGCAGGCCCTGTTCGCCAGGGTTGAACAGACGCTCAAGCCCGGCGCCATCCTGGTGTCGAACACGTCGTCCATCCCGCTCACCGAGCTGCGCGCGGGCCGCAAGGACGCTTCGCGCTTCGCCGGCCTGCACTACTTCAACCCGGTGGCGCTGATGCCGCTGGTGGAAATCGTGCGCCACGACCAGCTGGACCCGGAGACCGAGCGCCGCCTGGCCGCGTTCTGCAAGGCCATCGACAAGCTGCCGGTGCCGGTCGCCGGCACGCCCGGCTTCCTGGTCAACCGGGTGCTGTTCCCGTACATGCTGGAAGCGGTGACCGCGTATTCGGAAGGCATCCCGGGCCCGGTGATCGACAAGGCCGCGGTGAAGTTCGGCATGCCGATGGGGCCGATCGAACTGATCGACACCGTGGGCCTGGACGTGGCCGCCGGCGTGGGCAAGGAGCTC
>DAORUD010000180.1:0-1158 GCA_035433005.1 Arenimonas sp.
ACGGAAGGTGGTCACAGGCTTGCCGTCCCACTCCTCCTGCCTCAGCCAGACGTTCGCCTTGTTCATCGCCTGGAGATCGAGGAAGGTGGAGACGGTGCGGTTGCAGTAGATGGCAGCGCGGCCCTGGCCGACAACGCCGGACGGGCGCGTCGCGTTCTGCACCGGGGCCAGGCCGCGCGGCGCGCGGGGGAACAGGTGGGCGGCGCGGACCAGGCCGTTGATGATGTTCGCGGCGTTCACGCCGGACAGCAGGGTCACGTCGATGTTGGCCAGCCGGACCACATAGCGCCAGTCGCGGATGCACAGGCCTGCCTCCCACTTGAAGTGGCTCTGGTAGACCTGGTACTTGGCGCCGGTGCTCAGCGTCTCGGTCCACTGGCCGAGATCGACGTGCTGGAGGCCGCCGATCTTGGAGCGCGGGAAGATGCCGAAGCAGGTGTCCTGGCCCCACTGGACGAACCAGATGCTGGTGTTCGTCGAGCCGGTGCCGCCCATGTCGATGACGTTGCCGGCGGTTTCGGCTTCGCTGGCGGTGAGCGTGTTGTAGCGCGGCGCAAACCCGGTGATCTGGTTCGGGTTGCTGAGCTGGCTGGAGTAGAGCAGCGCGGCCTGCATCTGCTGAGTCATGCCCTCGAAGAACGCCGCGTCCTCGGCCAGGCGGAACTCGGCGGTGTTGCCGTTCAGGTCGGCCAGGTCCTTGTCGATGACCGAGTAGGCTTCCAGGTTGCCAACGCGCTCGACGATCTGTGCCGCCGTCGACTTGGTGGGCTGCACCCCGGCGTACAGGTTGCGCCAGGTGCCGCTCGGCAGGCCGGTACGGACGGTCGTCTTGTAGCCGTCGGTCTGGTTGCCTTCCATCCAGATCATGTCGTCCATCATCTCGTTGGCCTGCGAGAGCAGGTCGACGATGATGGAAACACGACCGTCGTCCTCGACGCGCTTGGCCCAGTCGGCAAGCGTCAGGTTGGTGGTCGCCAAAACGGCCATGGTCGGTGCTCCGCCGGTAGTGCTGGGATGGGAAACCCCAGCAGTGGAAGGTGCGAAGCACCCCGGCGGGAGTGCTCTCCGTCGTCATAGGCGCCCCGGCGGGAGCGCCCGTCTTGCCTACCGCGCGGCGCCGTTCGGCTGGGCGGCGGAGGGATACATGAGCTGGGCGGC
>DAORUD010000180.1:1258-3411 GCA_035433005.1 Arenimonas sp.
TCCGGCGCCGCCTCCACGCCTTGGTCCGGCGCGGGGATCGCTGGCATCGCGGCCGGCGCCGCGGGCGCCGGGGAGGCGGCGCCTACGGGTTCGGCGGGTGCAGCTACAACGTCGGACGGCGGCATGCAAAACCCCTACATCTAGCTGATGTGGTCGGACAGAAGCGCAACATAAGCGCGTTTGTCGGCCAAAAGCAACAAGCGGTGCAGTTTTATGCCGATGTCGCGCTGGCCGGCACGAAAGAACGACACGCTGGCGTTGAATCCGGGGTCCACCGTGCCCTCGTTGAGAGCGCACATTTGCATGTCATGCAGCACCCAGGCCAGGAACGCGCGACCGTTTGCCGTGCTGAGCAAATCGCGCGCCGCGACGATGCGGTTGTCGTGGGCGAGCTTGGCCTTCTTCTCAGCCTGCGCTTTCTGCGATCGGCTGTTGGTGTCGCGCGGCGCGGTGGGGTCGGCCGGGTCGGCCTCTTCGGCATAGAGCCGGGTGTCGGCCTCGTCGGGCTGCTCGCTCATCGCTGCGTCCCGTACGGATTGTATTCCGTCAGCGCGTGGCCGCCGGCGATCGCGCGGGCGTCGGGGCCGGGCGTCTTCTGGACGGTGTGACCGGCGATGCCGCGACTGTCGATCATCTGCTGCGCATCCTCTTCGGTGCGAAACACCATGGCGTCGCCCTGGCTCTCGGCCCAGCCCCAGGGCGAGCGCCAGGCCTCGCGGTCGTTGCGCTTGATCAGCCAGGGGCCGCGCGGCGTGGTGAGGACCGTCTTGTCGCTCATCCTGGTGCCCCGCCCATCAACGCCTGAAGTGCGTTCTGCCCACCGCCCACATCCGCCTGCGACAGGTTCTTCGCGCCGTCGGCAAGGGTGGCGCCGGTCTGTAGCCCGGCTGCGGCGGCTTCCTGCGCCGAGCGCGCCCGGCGGATTTGGTCCACCCCGTCGAGCGGTCGCATCACCCGCGGGTCGACACGCAGCAGGCTGCCGTACTCCCGGATGGCCACGTCGCCGTCCAGGTTGTCCATGATGTTCGGGATGACACCCACTAGATTTCCAGCAACTTGGAACGTCCGTTCTATCGCCGTGGTGGCGCTGCCGCGCTGAAGCTCGGACAGCATCGAGACGTACTCGATCTTGAACGACGTCTGCTTCAGCGAGTCCGGCATCGGCGGGAAGATACCGGCCCGGGCGCAGATCGCGAAGATGCGCTTGATGTCCGGTCCCAGGCCCTCGGTGTCGTTCCGCTCCAGCACGGGGCCGAGCAGGATCATCTTTTCCTGCTGGCGAACGTCCCACTCCGTCGCCGTCCGCACCGCGGTGTCGGTCGGCATCATCTGGAACAGGCCGTTGAAGAAGGTGTCCTTGATCCGCATCTCGACGCCCTGCATGTCCTTCAGCAGGCCCTCGATCGTCGGTGCGACCTGGTAGACGGGCTTGAACCCGACGCCGTTGTTGAGCTGGGGCACGTAGGTGATGGCGCCCGGCAACAGGCTGGCCGGCTCGTTTTTCATCGACGCATCGGCCACCATCGGGGGCCGGACGTGCTTGTCGAGCGCCTGGGCCTTGCGCTTCTCCTGGAACTGGAGCTGCTTCACGTCGCCCAGCGCGTCCATGCCGGGGCTGCGGCCGTAGGCGTCGTTGCCGAACACGTCCCAGCGCAGGGCGGAGAACGGCTTGTCGTTGAAGCCCTTCATCCGCAACGGCTTGGAGGTATTCTGGCCCCAGACCCAGTAGACCTCGCGGAAGCGGAACTGCTTCGGCACGCCGTAGGGGTCCATGCCGGCGCCGGCATCCGGCGACCAGGCCGGGTTCGGCTCGCAGACATGGGCGATCGTCATTTCCTGGTTCAGCGACGCGCCACCGGTGGCGTAGGCGCCGCGCACGTTGTCAGGGCAGTTGTCCAGGCCGAAGGTGCTGACGATCTGCGAAGTGGAGAGCGGATAGCGCCGGGCGATGGTGTCGACCTCGAAGTCCCCGTTGACGGCGCAAAAATACTCGCCCACCGACGGCACGTAGCAGTGGATCAGCTTCTCCGGGTGCTCGTAGATGAACATCGGGCTGGTGCCGAAGATCACCTCGTCGAGAAGCTGCGTGCCTTTGGAGGTGTAGTAGTTCGAGGCCGCCATGATCCGCATCATCCGCGTGACCACCTCGGCCA
>DAORUD010000181.1:0-3332 GCA_035433005.1 Arenimonas sp.
AACATCGCCGGCCTGCTGGAGGAGTTCACCGAGGGCACCTACCTGCTGGACGGCGTGGAGGTGCGCGGCCTGAACGACGATGCGCGCTCGCGCCTGCGCAACCAGAAGATCGGGTTCATCTTCCAGGGCTTCAACCTGATTCCCGACCTGAACCTGTTCGACAACGTGGACGTGCCGCTGCGCTACCGCGGCCTGGACGCCGCCGAGCGCAAGCGCCGCATCGAGGACGCGCTGGGCAAGGTGGGCCTGGCCTCGCGCGCCAGGCACTACCCGGCCGAGCTGTCGGGCGGACAGCAGCAGCGCGTGGCGATCGCGCGCGCACTGGCCGGCTCGCCGCGCCTGCTGCTGGCCGACGAACCCACCGGCAACCTCGACACCCAGATGGCGCGCGGCGTGATGGAGCTGCTCGAGCAGATCAACGCCGAGGGCACCACCATCGTGATGGTGACCCACGACCCCGAGCTGGCCGCGCGCGCCGCCCGCAACGTGCACATCGTGGACGGCCAGGTGAGCGACCTGGAGCACCCGGCCCGCCGCGCACCGGCGGTGGCCGCCTCCGAACCCGCCGCGACCTGAGCCACGGAGCACGCCATGTTCGCCTACTACTTCAAGCTCGGCCTGCGCAGCCTGCGCCGCAACCCCGCACTCACCGCCCTGATGGTGCTGACCCTGGCCGTGGGCGTGGCCACCAGCATGTCCACCCTGACCGTGCTGCGGGCCATGTCGGGCGACCCGGTGCCGTCCAAGAGCGACCGCCTGTTCGTGGTGCAGGTGGACAACAGCCCGGCCGACACCGCCGCCGGCGAAGAGCCGGCCAACCACCTCAGCTGGCTCGACGCCAAGGAACTGCTTGCGGCCGGCGACGGCCTGCGCCGCAGCGCGATGTACGCGGTGGGCGGCGTCGCCGAACCCGAGGGCGGCAAAGCCAGCCAGCTGATCAACGGCATGGCGGTGAACGCGGACTTCTTCGCGATGTTCGAGGCGCCCTTCCTGCACGGCGGTGCCTGGAGCGCCGAAGACGACGCGCGCGGCGGCGCGCAGGTGGTGCTGTCCTCGGCCTTCGCCGAGCGCCTGTTCGGCAAGGACGACCCGACCGGCCGGCGCCTGCGCCTGTTCGACGGTGAGTACGTGGTGTCGGGCGTGCTGGCGCCGTGGCGGCCGATGCCCAAGTACTACTGGCTGGTGGGCGGCAACAACCGCTTCGGCGACACCGACGAAGTGTTCATCCCGATCCGCAACGCACTGGCCAACGAATCCGGTCCCAACGGCAACGTCAGCTGCAACGGCGACGGCCCGGAGCCCGGCTTCTCGGGCCTGCTCAACTCCGAATGCACCTTCATGCAGTACTGGGTGGAGCTGGCCGACGCCGGCGAACGCGGCGCCTACCGCGAGCGCCTGGCCGGCTACGTGGACGGCCAGAAGAAGCTCGGCCGCCTGCCGGTGGGCGAGCGCTCGCGCCTGCTGGACGTGCGCGAGTGGATGCAGGTGCAGGACGTGCTGGGCGACGACACCATCCTGCAGACGCTGCTGGCCGCCGGCTTCCTGCTGGTGTGCGTGGTGAACACGGTGGGCCTGCTGCTGGCCAAGTTCACCGCCCACGCCGGCGAAATCGGCGTGCGGCGGGCCCTGGGCGCCACGCAGGGCCAGGTGTTCCAGCAATACCTGGTGC
Organism: Arenimonas sp.; assembly: GCA_035433005.1. Taxonomy (GTDB): domain Bacteria; phylum Pseudomonadota; class Gammaproteobacteria; order Xanthomonadales; family Xanthomonadaceae; genus Arenimonas. The sequence goes on from DAORUD010000181.1 coordinate 1,670, forward strand.
AGGCCGGCGTGGTTGGCGCGGCCGGGGGACTGCTGGGCCTGGGCTTCACCTTCGGCGGCCTGTGGCTGCTGGCGCGGCAGTCGGAGGAAGTGGCGGCCGTGGCGCACATGAGCCCCGCCATGCTGCTGGCCACCGTGGCCACCGCCATCGTCGCCGCCGTACTGGCCGGCCTGCTGCCTACCTGGCGCGCCTGCCGCGTCGTCCCCGCCATCCAGCTCAAGACCCAGTGAGGCTCCTCATGGAAATCCGCCCCATCCTCTCGGCGCTGCTGCGCTCCAAGACCGGCGCCTTCCTGATCGCCGCCCAGGTGGCGCTGACGCTGGCCATCCTGGGCAATGCGATCTACATCGTGCAGGACCGGCTGGCGATCGCGGCGCGCCCTACCGGCACCGACGAAGCCAACCTCTTCTACATCCGCTTCTACGGCTTCCGCGATGGCATCGACGTGCCGGCGATGCTGGACGCCGACCTGGCCATGATGCGGGCGATGCCGGGCGTGAAGTCCGTGGCCACCGCCAACATGGCCCCGCTCACCCAGTCGGGCTGGAACCTCAGCGTCCAGCCCAACAGCAACGACGACAGCGTGGAAAGCACCAACACCGCCTTCTACTACAGCTCCGAGAACCTGGTGGAGACGCTGGGCCTGGAGCTGACCGAAGGCCGCTACTTCACGCCCGACGAAGTGCAGGTGATCGAACCGTCGGTGGCCAACGTCGATCCGCGGCACACGGTGATCACGCGCACGCTGGCAAGGCACCTGTTCCCCGACGCCAGCACGTACGTGGGCAAGGTCATCTACCTGGGTGATGCGCGCATGGAAGTGGTGGGCGTGGTGGAAAGGATGCAGAGCCCCTGGGCCCAGCTGGGCGAAGCGGCCGAGCGCTCGATCATCGTGCCCATGCGCCAGCTCGACCCCAGCGCGGCCTATATCGTGCGCACCGAACCGGGCCAGCTGGACCGGCTGATGCGCGAGGTCGAGGACAAGCTGACGGCCGCGCGCGACGACCGCGTGCACCTGAGCACCACGTCGCTGCCCGAGGCGCGCGCCAACCGCTACCGCGCCGACCGCTCGCTGGCCTGGATGCTGGTCACCATCATGGGCCTGCTGCTGATGGTTACCGCGTCGGGCATCGTCGGCATGGCGTCGCTGTGGGTGAACCAGCGGCGCAAGCAGATCGGCGTGCGCCGGGCCATCGGCGCGCGGCAGCGCGACATCCTGCGCTACTTCCTGGTGGAGAACTTCCTGGTCACCAGCTTCGGCATCGCCGTGGGCCTGGCCCTGGCGGTGGCGCTGAACCAGTGGCTGGTGAGCGCGCTGGAAGTGCCGCGCCTGCCGCTGCACTACCTGCCGGGCGGCGTGGTGGCGCTGTGGGCCCTGGGCCTGCTGGCGGCGCTGGGGCCGGCCTGGCGCGCGGCGCGCATCCCGCCCGCCGAAGCCACCCGCAGTGTGTGAAAATCCTGCGCATGCCGACCGTCCTTGTCATTGACGACAACCCCTCGATCGCCACCGCGCTCGAGGTGCTGTTCTCGCTGCACGACATCCGCACGCTGTACGCGCCGGACCCCGAGGAAGGCCTGCGCCGCCTCGCGGCCGAACCGGTGGACCTGGTGGTGCAGGACATGAACTTCCGCGCCGACACCACCTCGGGCGAAGAGGGCGAAG
>DAORUD010000182.1:0-3264 GCA_035433005.1 Arenimonas sp.
GATGGTGCGCGGCCTGGCCCTGGGCCAGGTGGGCGCCTCGAACGCCAATGCGCTGCTGTGGAAGGAAGCGCGCGTGGCGCTGATCAACGGCCTGCTGATCGGCGGCACCGTGGGCCTGGCCACCTGGCTGTGGTTCGGCGACTGGCAGCTGGCGCTGGTCATCTTCGCCGCGCTGGTGATCAACCTGCTGTCGGCCGCCATGGCCGGCGTGCTGGTGCCGCTGACGCTCAAGCGCATGCGCATGGACCCGGCCCTGGCCGGCGGCGTCATCCTCACCACGGTTACCGACGTGATGGGCTTCTTCTCGTTCCTGGGCCTGGCCACGATGGTGCTGCTGCGCTGACATGCCGCCGGCCATCCTCCACCGGATCGCCCGGCTGCCCAATGCCTGGCTGCTGTTTTCGCTGATCGTGCTGGTGGTGCTGTACCCGTTCCTGCAGCCCTACCCGGGCGGTCGCGCGGCCATCGCCGTGTTCGACCTGGTGGTGCTGCTGCTGGCCCTGCGCGCCGCGCGCGCCAGCGGCCCCGAGGCGCGCATCGGCTACGTGCTGGTGTGGCCGGCCATCGTGCTGCACATCGGCGCGGCGTTCTTCCCCAGCGCCTGGCTGGTGCCGGCCAACCTGGCCACGCAGGCCATGTTCCATGCCTTCGTGGTGGTGTGCCTGCTGCGCTACATGCTCAGCGACGACGTGATGACGCTCGACGAACTGTTCGCCGCCGCGGGCCTGTACGTGCTGATGGCGTTCGTGTTCGCCTACCTTTATGCGCTGGTGGAGACGTTCGCGCCGGGCTCGTTCTTCATCAACGCCCCGAACAACCCCGACGGGGCCACGGGCTGGTGGGAGCTTCTGTACTTCAGTTTCACCTGCCTGAGCAGCGTGGGCTTCGGCGAAATCACGCCGGTCAGCGACCACGCCCGTTCGCTGGTGATGATCCAGCAGATGATGGGCGTGCTGTACATCGCCCTGGTGATCTCGCGCCTGGTCGCCCTGCAGGCCTCGCGCCGCCGCTGAAAGGAAAATGTACCAGGTACATTTTCATGTAGCGTCCGGGCTTGGCCAGGCGTCCCATGAAAATGTACCTGGTACATTTTCCTTTCAGTGGTTGCGGGCGGTGGAGTAGTGGGCCAGGCCGCGCAGCGCCTGCAGCCAGGGGCTGTCGGGCAGGCCGTCCAGGGCGGATTCGGCCAGGGCCGCGTAGTGCGCGGCGCGCTGCTGGCTGTAGCCGATGCCGCCGGTATGGCCGATGGCGGCCAGCACTTCGGGCATGGCGGAGGCGTCGCCGGCCTCGACGATTTCGCGCAGGCGCTGGCGCACCGCGTCGCTGCTGTGGGCCATGGCGTGGATCAGGGGCAGGGTGGCCTTGCCCTCGGCCAGGTCGTCGCCCAGGTTCTTGCCCAGCGTGGCGGCGTCGGCGGTGTAGTCCAGCACGTCGTCGGCGATCTGGAAGGCCAGGCCCAGGTTCATGCCGTAGTCGTGCAGGCGCTGCTGCACCGCTTCGCTGGCGCCGGCCTGCAGCGCGCCCAGGCGCGTGGCGGCGGCGAACAGCACGGCGGTCTTGCGCTCGATCACGCGCAGGTACGTGGCCTCGTCGGTGTCGGGGTTGTGCACGTGCAGCAGCTGCAGCACCTCGCCTTCGGCGATCTGGTTGGTGGTGTCGGCCAGCACGCGCATCACCGGCATCGAGTCCAGCTCCACCATCAGCTGGAAGCTGCGCGAGTAAAGGAAGTCGCCCACCAGCACGCTGGGCGCGTTGCCCCACAGCGCGTTGGCGGTCTTGCGGCCGCGGCGAAGGTCGGATTCGTCCACCACGTCGTCGTGCAGCAGGGTGGAGGTGTGGATGAACTCGACGATGGCGGCCAGCTGGTGCGGCGCCGTGCCGCTGTTGCCCAGTGCGCGCGCCGCCAGCACCACCAGCATGGGCCGCAGGCGCTTGCCGCCGGCGGCGATGATGTGGTCGGAAATCTGGTTGATCAGCACCACGTCCGAGGCCAGGCGGCTGCGGATGAGCCGGTTCACGGCCTCCATTTCACCGGCGGCGAGGGACTGGATCTCGGCGATGCCGGGCAGGGTGGCGGCTTGGGGCTGGGCTGACATGCGGTGATTATAGCGGGCCGTCCCCGCGGCGGGCCGCCCATGCGCCCGCAGGGGCCGGCAGGGCGGGGCCCGGGGGCGGCGACCGGCGCGGGACGGGCAGGGGGCTGAGCCCCGCGGCCCGGATTCTCCGACACCCCGGGCCGGACTCGCCCCGGCCAGGGTGGCTATAATCGGAGCCTCGCGAAACATCCAGCAAAGGAAGCCCCATGGCCCGCGGCATCAACAAAGTGATCCTGGTCGGAAACCTCGGCAACGACCCCGAGGTGCGCTACAGCCAGTCCGGCAGCGCCATCACCACCCTGTCCGTGGCCACGTCCGAAAGCTGGAAGGACAAGGACGGCAACCCGCAGGAACGCACCGAGTGGCACCGCGTGAAGGCCTTCGGCCGCCTCGCCGAGATCATGGGCGAGTACCTCAAGAAGGGCCGCCAGGTGTACATCGAAGGTTCCCTGCGCACCGAGAAGTACACCGACAAGAACGGCGTCGAGAAGTACTCCACCGACATCATCGCCGACGAAATGCAGATGCTCGGCGGCATGGGTGAAGGCGGCGGCGGTGGCCAGCGCGGCGGCGGCGAGCGCAGCGAGCGCCCGGCGCGTCCGTCCGGCGGCGGTGGTGGCGGCGGCCAGCGCGGTGGCGGCGACTACGGCCAGCGCAGCGGCGGCGGCGACTACGGTTCGCGCTCCGGCGGCGGCTCCGCGCCCCCGTCCTCGCGCAACGACGATTTCCCGGACGACGACATCCCGTTCTGACCGCGTCGTCCCGGCGGAACCTCCCCTGCAGCGCAACCACGGACAGGGCGCCAGCCCCGGAGCAATGATGCAGACTTGGCTTGTCACCGGCGGCGCCGGTTTCATCGGCGGCAATTTCGTGCTCGATGCGGTGCGCCGCGGCGTCCGGGTGGTGAACCTGGACGCCCTGACCTACGCCGGCAACCTCGACACCCTGTCCTCGCTGGAGGGCAACCCCGCGCACGTGTTCGTGCAGGGCGACATCGGCGACGGCGCCCTGGTGGCGCGGCTGCTGGCCGAGCACCGGCCGTCGGCCATCGTCAATTTCGCGGCCGAAAGCCACGTTGACCGATCCATCGACGGCCCGGCCGCGTTCGTGCGGACCAACGTGGTGGGCACGCTGGCGCTGCTGGAGGCCGCGCGGGACTACTGGCGCG
>DAORUD010000183.1:0-3254 GCA_035433005.1 Arenimonas sp.
AGCACCTTGGCCACCGGCGCCAGGCAGTTGGTGGTGCAGCTGGCGTTGCTGATGATGGCCTGGCCGCCGTAGGTCTGGTGGTTGACGCCGTAGACGAACATGGGCGTGTCGTCCTTGGACGGGGCGGACAGGATGACCTTCTTCGCGCCGGCCTTCAGGTGAGCCTCGGCGGTTTCCTGGGTCAGGAACAGGCCGGTGGACTCGACCACGATGTCGGCGCCCACATCGCCCCAGGCCAGATCGGCCGGGTTCTTCACCGCTGTCAGGCGGATGCGCCTGCCGTTGACGATGAGGTGGTTGCCGTCCACCGCCACGTCGCCCTGGAAGCGGCCATGCACGCTGTCGTACTTCAGCATGTAGGCCAGGTAGTCCGGCTCGAGCAGGTCGTTGATGCCGACGATTTCGATGTCGTCGGCAAAGTTCTGCACCGCGGCGCGGAACACCATGCGGCCGATGCGGCCGAAGCCGTTGATTCCGATCTTGTGGGTCATGGGGGGAGTACGGGATTCAGGGAAAGCGATGAATGCGGGTTCAGGCTCGGGGCCTGGGTCCAGGGCTCAAGCGGCCAGTCGGCAGCCCTGTTCCCGGTTGGCGCTGAGAACGAAGTCCGCCACCTCTGGCAGGCCGGTGAAGTGGCGGTGGGCGTCGCGGCCGGCGTCGGGGCGCCCGCCGGTGTAGCCCCAGGGCACGAACCAGGCTTCGACGCCCGCCGCCCTTGCGGCCTCGACGTCGGTGGCCGAGTCGCCCACGTGGGCGGCCTGGCTCGCCTCGCCAGCCAGAGCCGCCAGGACATGCCGCATCGCCTCAGGGTGCGGTTTGGGGTGGGGCAGCCGGTCGCCGCCGACGACGAAGTGAAAGGCGTTGAGCAGTCCCGTGCCCTGCAGCACCTTGCGGGCGTGGGCGTCTTCCTTGTTGGTCAGGCAGGCCAGCTTGACGCCGCCCAGGCGCAGCGCGTGCAGTGCGGCCAGGGCGCCCGGGTAGGGCTGCGCGATGCTGCCCGCCAGGTCACCGTAGTGGGCATCCAGCCGGGGCAGCATGGCGGCGCGGCAGCGCTCGTTGACACACACGCCATCGCGCTCGCAGAGGTGGTCGAGCGTGCGCTGCAGCGTGGTGCGGGTGCCGGCGCCGATGAATCCGAAGATCAGCGATTCCGGCTGCGCCGGCAGGCCGAACTCGGTCAGCGTGCGGTTGACGGCCGCAGCAATCTCGGCGCCGGTGTCCACCAGGGTGCCGTCGAGGTCGAAGGAGATGACGCTGTAGCGCATGGCGGGCTCCGGCCGTGGGTGGGGCGATCAGTTCGACGAGCGCTCGATGTGCGACTCCGGATCCACCTCGCTGGCGACCTTGTCGGCCAGGTTCTCGGCGGTGAATCCGTAGGCCTTCATCAGCTCCGGCCCGGGGGCGGATTCGCCGAAGCGGTCGATGCCCAGCACCGCGGTGCAGCCGTAGGCGGCCCAGAGCCTGGAGACACCCGCCTCCACCGCCACGCTCGGCAGCCCGCGCGGCAGCACCGCGTCACGCCAGGCACGGTCCTGGCGGTCGAACAGGCTGGTCGAGGGCATCGACACCACCCGCACCGACAGGCCGCGCGCATCCAGCAGCGCCTGTGCCGCCATCGCCAGGCCCACTTCGGAGCCGGTGGCCAGGATGACCGCGCGCGGCTGCGGCCGGTCACTCAGCACATAACCCCCGCGCCAGATCGCTGCGGTCTGCTCCGGCGTGCGGGTCTGTGCCGGCAGGTTCTGGCGCGACAGCAGCAGGGCGCTGGGCCGGCGTGATTCCTTCACCGCGCTGCCCCAGGCCACCAGGGTCTCGGCCTCGTCGCAGGGGCGCCAGACATCCAGGTTGGGGATCAGCCGCAGGCTGGCGGCGTGCTCGACCGGCTGGTGAGTGGGGCCGTCCTCGCCCAGGCCGATGGAGTCGTGCGTCAGCACATGGATGACGCGGCGGTTCATCAGCGCGGCCATGCGGATGGCGTTGCGGCTGTAGTCGCTGAAGGTCATGAAGGTGCCGCCGAAGGGGATGAACCCGCCGTGCAGCGCGATGCCGTTCATGATCGCGGCCATGCCGAACTCGCGCACACCGTAGTTGATGTGGCGCCCGCCCGGTTCGCCCCCACGCACCGCGCCGCAGCCCGGCCAGTCGGTGAGGTTGGAGCCGGTCAGGTCGGCCGAGCCACCCAGCAGCTCCGGCAGCGCCGGGGCCAGCCGGGCGATGGACTTCTGCGAGGCCTTGCGGGAGGCGACGGTTTCAGCCTTCAGTTGAGCCTCGGCGATCCAGCCCAGCAGATCGGTCTCGAAGTCCCGCGGCAGCTCGCCAGCCATGCGGCGCGCCAGTTCCGCGGCCTCAGCCGGGAAGGCGCTGCGGTAGGCCTCCCAGCCGGCGCGCCAGGCGCCCTGGGCGTCCGCACCGGTGGCGCGGGCGTTCCAGGCGGCGGCGACGTCGCCAGGCACCTCGAAAGGCGCGGCCGACCAGCCGAGTGCCTCGCGGGTGGCGGCGATTTCATCCTTGCCCAGCGGTTCGCCGTGCGACTTGGCGGTGCCGGCGCGGGCCGGCGAGCCCTTGCCGATGGTGGTGCGGCAGATCACCAGCGTGGGCCGGTCGGCGCTCGCACGGGCCTGCTGAAGCGCCGCGTCCAGCGCGTCGATGTCGTGGCCGTCCACCGGGCCCACCACGTTCCAGCCGCAGGCACGGAAACGCCCGGCGGTGTCGTCGGCGAACCAGGAGGTGACCGCGCCGTCGATGCTGATGCCGTTGTCGTCGTACAGCGCGGTCAGCTTGTTGAGCTTCCACACGCCGGCCAGCGAGATCGCCTCCTGGCTGATGCCTTCCATCAGGCAGCCGTCGCCGAGGAAGACCCAGGTGCGGTGGTCCACCACCGCGTGGCCGGGGCGGTTGAACTCGTCGCCCAGCAGCTTCTCGGCCAGCGCCATGCCCACCGCGTTGGTGAGGCCCTGGCCCAGCGGGCCAGTCGTGGTTTCGACGCCCGGGGTGTGGTCCACCTCCGGGTGGCCGGGCGTCAGGCTGCCGCGCTGGCGGAAGCGCTTCAACTCCTCGATCGGCAGGTCGTAGCCGGTGAGGTGCAGCAGCGCGTAGAGCAGCATGCTGGCGTGGCCGTTGGAGAGCACGAAGCGGTCCCGGTCCCACCAGGTCGGGTCGGCCGGGTTGTGCCGCAGGTGGCGCGTCCACAGCGCCATCGCCATCTCGGCCATGCCCATCGGCGCGCCGGGGTGGCCGGAGTTGGCCTGCTGCAC
>DAORUD010000184.1:0-3244 GCA_035433005.1 Arenimonas sp.
CTGTTCGGGGTGTCGTTCGCGCTGGGCGCGTTCTTCGCCGGCATGCTGCTCAACGGCGACCTGAGCCACAAGGCGGCGTCGGATTCGCTGCCGCTGCGCGACGCGTTCGCGGTGCTGTTCTTCGTGTCGGTGGGCATGCTGTTCGACCCGATGATCCTGGTGCAGCAGCCGCTGCCGGTGCTGGCCACGTTCCTGATCATCACGGTGGGCAAGTCGCTGGCGGCGTACGTGATCGTGCGGGCGTTCGGGCATCCCAATGCCACGGCGCTGACGATCTCGGCCAGCCTGGCGCAGATTGGCGAGTTCTCCTTCATCCTGGCCGGGCTGGGCGTGTCGCTGGCCATCCTGCCGGCCGAGGGCCGGGACCTGGTGCTGGCCGGCGCGCTGCTGTCGATCATCGCCAACCCGCTCATCTTCGTGGCGCTGGACCGCCTTCAGTCCAAGGCCCGGCAGACCCCGGAACCGCGCGCGTCGGAAACGCCGGGACCGCAGAGCGGGCCGGCGCTGCCCACGCAGGGCCACGCCATCGTGGTGGGCTTCGGCCGCGTCGGCAGCGAGATTGCCCGGCTGCTGCGCGAGCGCGGCGTGCCGCTGCTGGTGATGGACGACGACCACGACCTGGTGCACAAGGCGCGCGCCGCCGGCTATCCGGCCATCCGCGGCAATGCCGCCGCCGAAGCGGTGATGGCCGAAGCCTCGCCCGCCGCCGCGCAGCTGGTGGTGATGGCCATCCCGCACGCGCTGGAGGCCGGCGAAACCATCGCCCGCCTGCGCTCGCTCAACCCCGGCCTGACCATCCTGGCGCGCGCGCACAGCGACGCCGAGGTGCGCCACCTGCTGTCGCACGGCGCCGACGGCGCGGTGCTGGCGGAGAAGGAGCTGGCGCACAGCATGGCCGAGATGGCGATGTCGGCCCCGCCCTTCCGCGGGCTGCGCGCGAGCTGACCCCGGTCCTGTGGGAGGGCCTTCAGGCCCGATCGCTCTTCGCGAAGTGCGTCGGGCCTGAAGGCCCTCCCACAGGATTCAGAAGAGGTCGGGTTGGGTGGCGGCGGTGACGATGGCGGGCTCGGCGGCGCGGCGCTTTCCGCGCCTGGGCTGTTTCGCGCGGCTGCCGTGCTTCTCGAACACGCGCTGGCTTTCCTCGCGATCCACGTACGCGCGCTTCCACGCGGTGAGCCTGGCGCGGGCTTCGCGCGCGGCCTGTTCGTGGTCGCGCACGGGGGCCGGGTAGCTCTCGCCGATCTTCAGGCCCGCGCTGCGCTGCGCGGCGCTGCCCATCCGCCACGGCGTGTGGATCCAGTCGTCGGGCACGCCCGCCAGCTCGGGCAGCCAGCGCCGGATGAATTCGCCCTGCGGGTCCTGGTCCTGCGACTGCTTGATCGGGTTGTACATGCGCGGGATGTTGATGCCGGTGACGCCGGCCTGCATCTGCACCTGCGGGTAGTGGATGCCCGGCTCGTAGTCGGTGAACAGGCGCGCGAGGTGGTGCGCGGGTTCGCGCCAGTGCAGCCACAGCTGGTAGCTGGCCACCGACACCAGCATGGCGCGCATGCGGAAGTTGATCCAGCCGGTGGCCTGCAGGCTGCGCAGGCAGGCGTCCACGAATGGCCAGCCGGTTTCGCCGCGCGCCCAGGCGTCGAACCATGCGCGGTTGAAATCACTCTCGCGCAGGCCGTCGAAACCCGGGTGCACGTTGCGGAACTCGATTTCCGGTTCGGTTTCGAGCTTCTGGATGAAGTGGCAGTGCCAGTGCAGTCGCTTCTCCAGCGACACCAGGTCGCGCAGCGGCACGGGCCCGGGGCCGGCCTCGCCCTGGCGGCGCACCGCGTGCACCACTTCGCGCAGCGAGAGTGCGCCGGTGGCCAGCGCCACGGAAAAGCGCGAGCAGCGCGTGGCGGCCGAGATCGGGCTGCTCATGCCGCGCATGTAGCCGGTGCCGCGACCGCCCAGGAAGGTGGCCAGCGCGCGCTGCCCGCGCCGGCGCCCGCCGTGCTGGCGGTCCGGGCAGGGGTCGGGCGCGATGCCGAGCGCGGCGGCATCGGGGATGGCGCCCGGGTCGCGCAGGTCCAGCGGGACGAGCAAGGGCTCGGGCAGCGGCGCGGGCGCCAGCCGGCGCTCCCATTCGCTGGCCCAGCGCTCGCGCCGGCGCAGGCCGCGCTGCACGCCGCCGCAGGGCTCCTGGTGCCAGGGGATGCCGTGCTGGCGCGCCCAGGCGGCCACGCGGCGGTCGCGGCGGTAGGTCCAGTCGTTGCCGGTTTCTTCGTGCGACCACAGCGCCGCGATGCCGTGCTCGCGCCGTATCGCCTCCAGCGCCTGCACGGCATCGCCCTGGCGCAGCACCAGCGGCTGGCCGCAGCGCGCCAGGTCGTCGCGCAGGTCGCGCAGCGCTTCGGCCGTGGCCTGCCACTGGCGGCCGCTGGCGTCGGGCAGCCGCCAGTAGTCGGGCTCGGCCACGTACAGCGGCAGCACGCGGCCGCGCGCCGCCGCCGCGACCAGCGGCGCATGGTCGGCCGCACGCAAATCCCGCTTGAACCACACTACGTGAACGGACATCCCCGCATGGTCGCCAAGACCGCGTGAATGCCACGACAGCAGCGAAGAACGGGGTCAGAGTCACTTATCCCACTGCGTGCCCCGCCGATGGCCGAGGCCTGGCCGGGATAAGTGACTCTGACCCCGTTCTTTGCCGTTCTTTGCTGCGTTGCTCAGGCCTTGGTGAAGGCCAGGGCGCCGCCTTCGGCGGTGACCTTCACCGTGTCGCCGGCACCGAAGCCGCCCGACAGGATCAGCGTGGCCAGCGGGTTCTCCAGCTGCTGCTGGATGGCGCGCTTGAGCGGCCGCGCGCCGTACACCGGGTCGAAGCCGATATTGCCCAGCATCTCCAGCGCGCCGTCGTCAATCTCGAGCCGGATCTGGCGTTCGGCCAGGCGCTTGCCCAGGTACGCCGTCTGGATGCCGGCGATGCGGCGGATCTGCGCCTTGCCCAGCGGGTGGAACACCACGATCTCGTCCAGCCGGTTGATGAACTCGGGGCGGAAGTGCGACTGCACCACGCCCATCACCGCGGCCTTGATCTGCGTGTAGCTCTCGGCGCTGTCGTCGCTGCTCAGCTCCTGGATGTGCTGCGAGCCCAGGTTGGACGTCATCACGATGACGGTATTGCGGAAGTCCACCGTGCGGCCCTGGCCGTCGGTCAGGCGGCCGTCGTCCAGCACCTGCAGCAGGATGTTGAACACGTCCGGGT
>DAORUD010000185.1:0-3239 GCA_035433005.1 Arenimonas sp.
CTCCCGCAGGGCGACGGCGTCGAGTTCACCCTCCACCTGCGCCCCATGCCCTGACGCCAGCAGAGCAAGGAAAACATACCAGGTACATTTTCATGCAGCGTCCGGTCTTCGCCCGGGGTCCAGTGAAAATGTACCTGGTATGTTTTCCTTGCTTGCCCGCCCGGCGCATGCGGCTTCACGGGGGCGAAGCTATACTCCGGGCCTGTCCTGACGGGTCATTGACGTGATTTCTGCCGAAGAGTTCCAGCGCCTCGCGGGCGAGGGCCACAGCCGCATCCCCGTCGTGCGCGAAGTCCTGTCCGACCTCGACACGCCGCTGTCGGTGTACCTCAAGCTGGCCGATGGCCCGCACACCTACCTGTTCGAATCGGTGGAAGGCGGCGAGACCTGGGGCCGGTACTCGATCATCGGCCTGCCCGCCCGGCGCACCTACACCTTCCGCGGCCACACCCTGGAAGTGCGCGACCACGGCGAGCTGACCGAGACCCGCGAACTGCCCGACCCGCTGGCCGAAGTGGATCGCCTCCGCGCCAGCTTCAGCGTACCGAAGATGCCCGACCTGCCCGCGTTCACCGGCGGCCTGGTGGGCTACTTCGGCTTCGAGACCATCGGCTGGATCGAGCCGCGCCTGGCCGGTGGCGACAAGCCCGACCAGCTCGGCACGCCCGACGCCCTGCTGATGCTGAGTGAAGAAGTGGCCGTGTTCGACAACCTCAAGGGCCGCCTGTACCTGATCGTGCACGCCGACCCGTCCCAGCCGCAGGCCTACGCGCGGGCCCTGCGCCGCCTCGATGAGCTCGTCTACCGCCTGCGCCACTCGGGCCGCAGCTATCCCGACGTGCTCGACCCGTCGCTGCTGAGCGAGCAGGACTTCGTTTCCGGCTTCACCAGGGAAGGCTTCCTGGCGGCGGTGGAGAAGTCGAAGGAATACATCCGCGCCGGCGACATCTTCCAGGTGGTGCTGAGCCAGCGCATGAGCGTGCCGTTCCGCGCGCGGCCGGTGGACGTGTACCGCGCCCTGCGCGCGCTCAATCCCTCGCCCTACATGTACTTCCTCGACCTGGGCGGCACCCAGGTGGTGGGCAGCTCGCCCGAGATCCTGGTGCGCCTGCAGGGCGGCGAAATCACCGTGCGGCCCATCGCCGGCACGCGCCCGCGCGGCGCCACGCCCGAGGCCGACGCGGCGCTGGAAGCCGAGCTGCTGGCCGACCCGAAAGAGCGCGCCGAGCACCTGATGCTGATCGACCTGGGCCGCAACGACGTCGGCCGCGTGGCCGAGCCCGGCAGCGTGAAGGTGCCCGACCGTTTCATCATCGAGAAGTACTCGCACGTCATGCACATCGTCAGCGAAGTGCGCGGCACGCTTCAGCCGGGCGTGGGCTTCGCCGACGTGATCAAGGCGACATTCCCGGCCGGCACCGTCAGCGGCGCGCCCAAGATCCGCGCGCTGGAAGTGATCCGCGAACTCGAACCGGTGAAGCGCAACATCTACTCCGGCGCCGTGGGCTACCTCAACTGGTGGGGCGACGCCGACACCGCCATCGCCATCCGCACCGCCGTCATCCAGGACGGCCGCCTGCACGTGCAGGCCGGCGCCGGCATCGTGCACGACTCCGACCCGCAGAAGGAGTGGGAGGAAACGCTCAACAAGGGCCGCGCGCTGTTCCGCGCCGTGGCACAGGCGGCCGGCGGCCTGTAGGCCCGGCTTCGCGGGACCGGTGCCGGGCGCCGCTGTGCCCGGCGCACCGGGACGGGCGGCGCTTTCACCGCCTTTTCACGCAGGCCCCGACACTCTTTCCGCGACTGCGGGCCCCTCTGGTCATGTGCAAAGCATGGCGATGTCGTAGTCGGAAACGATGCAACGGCCCGCTGTTCCAGTTCTCCAAGCCTAGTCGGCGGCGCCGGGCATCCAACCTTCGATTGCCCTGGAGAGCGACCCGTGGAAATCATCACCAGCCTTTGGCTAGGCATGCCCGTGTGGGTGTGGCTGGCGTTCCTTGTCACCGTACTGGCCATCCTGGTCTTCGACCTGGGCGTGCTGCATCGTGAGACGCACGAGATCGGCGTGCGCGAAAGCCTTTGGATGTCCGGCCTCTACATCGGCCTGGGCCTGCTCTGGGCCGTCGCCGTGTGGTGGATCTACTACAGCTACGGCGGCGAGAAAGCGATTGACCCGCAGATAGCCGCCCTGCCAACGCCCGAGGCCAGGGCCTGGGAGGCGGTCACGCTGTACATCACCGGCTACCTGGTGGAAAAGGCACTGGCGATGGACAACGTGTTCGTCATCTCGATGATCTTCACCTACTTCGCCGTGCCGCGCATCTACCAGCACCGCGTGCTTTTCTGGGGGATCATCGGCGTCATCGTGCTGCGCGCCATCATGATCGGCCTGGGCGCCGCGCTGGTGATGAACTTCTCGTGGATCCTGTACGTGTTCGCCCTGGTGCTGGTCGCCACCGGCGTGAAGATGCTGTTCGCCATCAACGACGAGCCCGACATCTCGGACAACGTGGCCCTGAAGTTCCTGCGCAGGCACATGCGCGTGACCGACCAGCTGCACGGCGAGAAGTTCCTGGTGAAGCTGCCCGACAGCGCCACCGGCAAGCTGGCCTGGTTCGCCACGCCGCTGTTCATGTGCCTGGTGCTGGTGGAGATTGCCGACGTGGTGTTCGCCATTGACTCGGTGCCGGCCATCTTCGCCATCACGCCGGACCCGTTCATCGTCTACACCTCCAACATCTTCGCCATCCTGGGCCTGCGTGCGCTTTATTTCGCACTGGCGGCGATGGTGCACCGCTTCCACTACCTCAAGTACGCGCTGGCCTTCGTGCTGATCTTCATCGGCTCGAAGATCTTCCTGGGCGACTGGCTGTGGGACGGCAAGATGCCCGCGGAAATCAGCCTGGCCGTCACCTTCGGCCTGCTGGCCGGCGGCGTGCTCTATTCGCTGTGGAAGTCGCGCGGGCAGGTCCCCGCGAATCCGCTCTGACCGCCGAAGGGGGGCATGGCCATGGCCATGCGGCTGGCGGCGGCCGTCCGGGCGCCCCAGCCGGGGGCGCGTCCGCTATCCTTGGCATCCTCGCCGGCCGGCCGCGACCCCTCCGGCCGCGCCGCGGCAACACACCCTTGGCACCGGGGCGCGAGCTCCCGGCCCGGACGGATGCACCCCATGCTGCTGATGATCGACAACTACGACAGCTTCACCTACAACCTCGTGCAGTACTTCGGCGAGCTGGGTG
>DAORUD010000186.1:0-3158 GCA_035433005.1 Arenimonas sp.
CCCGCAACCGCATGCGCGTGGAAGAGCTCGTGGTGCTTGATGAAGCCCAGCGCCCGGTAAGCATGCGGCAGCGCCCGCGCGGGCTGGCCGCTGCGCAGCTCGCCTTCCGACAGCCACATGGCGTTGAGCGCCTTGCGCAGCAGTTCGCGCGTTTCCGGGTCCAGCAGCGTGGCGGCTTCGGAGTCGTCGTGGGTGTGGCCGAAGTCTTCCATCACGTCGGGCATGGCGCCCATCGTCGCAGGCGGTTCGCTGCCGTGGCCATGGCCGTCGTCGAGGCTGTGTTCCTCGCCGTCGGCGGAGGGCGGCGGCTCGGGCTCGCCGTCGGTTTCTTCGCCCAGGAACTGGCCGTAGCGCATGCGCAGGATGCGCTGGTCCACGCCCAGGCTATCCGAGCGCTGCAGGAACTTGTCCGCGGCCAGGCGCGGGCGTTCGGCCACCAAGGCCTCGGCGTCGATGATGATCTGGCGCTGGCTGCGGAAGTAGGCCGGCAGCGTCTTCTTCACCAGCCCCTCCATGCCGCTGGATTCGGCGCTGGGCGGCGGCGGGAAGCGCAGGATCAGGCTGGTGCTGCGGGTGGACTGCGGCGACGGCGCGCGGTTGTCGGCCACCACCAGGCGCACGATCAGGTCGTCGCCAGCGCCCAGGCCCAGCGCGGCCAGGTCAAGGCTGCGCGAGTAGCGCCGCAGCTTGCCGTCGCCTTCGCCGGCCAGCGCCAGCGAACGCTCGGTCACGGTGACCTGTTCGCCCGTGCCCTGCGCCAGCGTCAGGCCCAGGCGCGCGTTGCCCAGGCCGTAATCGTCGCTGGCTTCGAACTGCAGCGCCCACGTGCGCTGGCCGGGCGTGGCCATGGTCAGGCTGCGCTCGGGCGCGATCACGCGGACCTGCGGGGCTTCGTCGGCGATGGCATCCAGGCGGTGCAGCGCGTCGTCGCGCAGCGGCAGCGGGCCTTCAGGCACGACGCGGTAAAGCGTGGATCGCGTGAGAACGCGCGCTGCGGTCCAGTCCTCGCCCTCGCGCACCAGCGGCAGGCGTTCGCCGTCGTGGAAAACCAGCGCGGCGGCTTCGGGCTGCGGCGACAGGCGCAGCGACCAGCGCAGGCGGGCGTTCTCGGGTGCCTTGGCCGACAGCTCCTTTTCGCGGCGCTCGGGCAGGCCGGTGTACGCGGGCGGCGTGATGCCGAGCTCCGCGGCCACCACAGTGATGTGGGTGGCGGCGGGCGCGGCGGCGACTTGGGGCGACGCGGCGGCGGGCGGGGGCGGCGCCGCGCCGGGCCACAGCACGATCGCGGCGATCACGGGCACGGCCACGGCCAGGCCCAGCCAGGAACGGCGCATCGGCCACGCCGGGCGCAGGTCCGGCGGCGCGCCCGCGGCCAGCTGCTGCAGCAGGCGCTCGCGCTGCAGCGGCTGCAGGCCGTGCAGCGAGGCCGGGTCGGCGAACAGCAGGTCGGCGCTGTCCTGCATCTCCGGCCGCAGGTCCAGGCGGCGCGCCAGCCAGCGCGCATCCACCGCCTTCGCCGCGCGCACCGCGGCGACGCCCGCGGCGAGGGCCAATGCGATGGCCAGCGCCAGCGACCACGGCGCCACGCCGCTGCGCCAGGCCACCGCGATGGCGACCAGCAGCGGCGGAAGGAGCAGCAGCAGCACGCTGGCCGCGCGGCGCGTTCGTGCGGCGCTCGCGGCGCGCTGCAGGACCGGCGGCAGCTTCACGCGGCGACTCCGCGACGGCCGCTGGCGACCCAGCGTTCCAGTGCGAACAGCGCCGCCACCAGCCACAGCAGCCACGGCGACACGTCGCGCGGCGTTTCCGGGAAACTCGGCCCGCCGGGCATCGGTGCGTAGGCGGCGGCGCTCGCGCGCGTGGGCGCGGGCGGCGCGGGTTCGAGCAGCGCGCGGAGCTGCTGCGGGAAGTCAGGCTGCAGCAGCGCGGGCATCGCTGCAGGGTTCAGCGCGCGCGTCAGCTGCACCACGCGGCCGCCGCCCAGCGCGGCGGCGCGGGCGAGCGGTTGGCCGGCATCGTCGCGCCACACCACCGCGCCGGCCCCGGCCAAGGGCCACGTGGCCTGCGACGCCAGCAGTGCGGTGCCGCCTTCGCGCACCCAGGCCAGCACGGGCGCGGGCAGTTCGCCGGGCGCGAGCCAGGCGAGCGGGCGCGTGCGCTCGGGGAGCGCGGCGTCCAGGCCGGCCACGTCAATGGGCTCGGCGCTGCCGCGCTCGACGACGACGGCGTTCGCACTGGCATCGGCGTTTACGTCGGCGGCAAGTGCTTCGGCCACGGCCTGCCAGGCCGCGACGGCGGCGCGCAGGTAGGGCAGGGCGGCGTCGGCGTCCGGTGCGTGGCGGACGGCCAGCGCGAACTCTCCCCGCGGCGTCGTGGAAGGTTCGGCGGGCGCGCCATCCACCACCCGCCAGTTCACTGCGCGCGCCAGCCGCGGGCGTGCGCCGTCGGCGCCGTCGAAGTGCGCCGTCACCAGCACGGTCACCGGCGTGGCCGCGGGCAGTTTGGCGTCCAGCTGGCGCAGCAGGCTCGCGGTGGCGACCGGTGCCGAGGGCAATGGGGACTCCAGCGGCGGGAAGCCCGGCGCCAGCCAGCGGCGCTGCGTGCCCTCGGGCAGCGCGGGCGCATCGGCCACGTCGGCGCTGGGCAGCACCACCAGCCACGCCGCATCGCCGCGGCCACCGAACAGCACCGGCCGCGCGAGCAGCAGCGCCAGCGCCGCCACCAGCAGCAGGCGAAGCAACAGCAACAGGATTTCCTCGAACCGCAGCCGCTGCCGCGGCCGGAACTTCGCCGCCAGCCAGCGCAGCGCCGCGAAGTCGGTGGGCACCTGTTCCTCGCGCCGCGCCAGGTGCACCAGCAGCGGCAGCAGCAGCGCGGCGAGCGCCGCCAGGCCCAGCGGTGCCAGCAGGCCCAGGCTCATGCGCGGTCGGCCGCCTGCGGGGCGAACAGGCGACGCAGCGGCTGGTCGAGCGCTTCGTCCAGGAAGTATTCGGTGCGCTGCACGCCGCTGGCCGCCAGCCGGACGGCCAATTCGCGCCGCGCCTGCGCGAACGCCGCGATGAAACCGGCGCGCGCGGACGGGGCATCGCTCAGCATCTCGGCGCCGGACTCGGCGTCGCGGAAGCGGCGGCCGCCGCGGAACGGGAAGTCGCGCTCCT
>DAORUD010000187.1:0-3145 GCA_035433005.1 Arenimonas sp.
GGGCAGGGCGGATCAGGCGGGGAAGGCGCGTTCGGCCGCGGACACGGCGGCGGCGACGTCGTCGGCGGTGCCGTCCGGGCAGTGGCCGTAAGCCTGGCCCGTGGCCGGTTCGAACACGTCCAGCCATGCGTCGTCGCCCGCGCTGCGGGCCTGGCCGTCGATCAGATGGGAAAGCCGCAGTTCCATGCCCGCCAGCTTACCCGCGCAGCCACGGATTCTGTAGGAGGGCCTTCAGGCCCGACGCATTCTGGCGAAGGGCATCGGGCCTGAAGGCCCTCCCACACGGAGGGATCAGGACTGGCAGACCTTGCACCAGTAGAGGCGGCGGCCGCCCAGCTCGTGGCGCACCACCACGTCGCCGCACTGGCGGCAGGGCTCGCCCTCGCGGTCGAACACCTCGAAGCGGAAGCCGCGCGGCGTGTCGGTGAGGTAGTCGGCGCTCATGCCCGCGGCGCGGCGGATGCCGCGGGTGGCGTAGCTGCGGCGCGGCACGTCCAGCAGGGCCTCGGCCAGTTTCTGCAGTTCGTCCTCGTCCAGGTCCTTCGGCGCGCGGTTGGGCGCGATGCCAGCCATGAACAGCACCTCTGAACGCAGGTAGTTGCCCATGCCCGCCAGGAAGGCCTGGTCGAGCAGCAGCGCCACCAGCGACCGGCCGGCGAAGCGCTTGCTGCGCAGGCGTTCGGCCACGCTGGCGGCGGTCAGCTGCAGGTCCAGCACGTCCGGGCCGAGCTTGGCCAGGAAGGGGTGCCGCGGCAGCTCCGCGGTCTTCCAGATCTCCACTTCCGAGGCCGAGTACAGCAGGATGGCCTTCTTCCCGGTCTCCAGCGCCACCCGCAGCTGGCGCGTGGTCTCGGGGCGTTCGCCGGCCTTGGCCACTTTCCACACGCCGTACAGCTGGTTGTGCGAGTACAGCGTCAGCCCGTGGTCGAAGTGGGTGAGCAGGGCCTTGCCGTGCGGTTCGATGGCGCGGATGCGGTGGTCCACCAGGCTGCGCTGGTATTTCTTCAGCTCGGGGAAGGCGAAGAATGCGGACGTGAGCGGCTGGCCGACCACGGCCTTGGCGAGCTGGTCGGCGGCGCGGCGGATTTCAGGACCTTCAGGCATGGCGGCAGCTTGCCGGCGGGCGCGTGCAGGCCGCGTGTGGGCTCAGGCGCGCACCGGCGGCACCGCCTGCGGTTCGTGGTATTCGAAGCCGAGCGAGCCGTTTTCCACGCGGGCCACGCGGGCGTCCACCACCACCGCCGGGCCCGGCTGGACCTCGTCGAAGAACACCAGCCGCACGATCTCGGCCACTTCCAGCGTGCATTCGGCGGGGCGGAAAAGGCCGCAGCCGCCCTCGGACAGGTCGGTGACCTCGCACAGCCAGGCCCGCTCGTCGCGCAGCACCATCACCTTGGCGGCGAAGGGGACCCGGTCGGACCAGCGTTCGTTGGCGTCCATGGCCTGGCCTCAGAGCGAACGGGTGCGACCGCCGTCCACCGGCAGGTTGATCCCGTTGACGTAAGCGGCCGAAGGCGAGGCCAGGAAGGCGATGGCCGCCGCCACTTCGGCCGGCTCGGCGAAGCGGCCCGCGGGCACGGTGGCCAGCATGCCGCGGGCAATCTCGTCGGCGGGCTTGCCGGTGGCGGCGGCGCGTTCGGCCAGGATCTGGTCCAGGCGCTGGGTGCGGGTGTAGCCCGGCAGCACGTTGTTCACCGTGATGCCGAAGCCGCCCAGTTCGCTGGCCAGGGTCTTGGCCCAGGCCGCTACGGCGCCGCGGATGGTGTTGGACACGCCCAGGTTGGCGATGGGTTCCTTCACCGACGTGGAGATGACGTTGACGATGCGGCCCCAGGCCGCGGCCTGCATGCCCGGCAGCACGGCCTGCACCAGCACCTGGTTGGCCAGCAGGTGCTGGCGGAACACGGCGTCGTAGGTTTCCGGCGCGGCGGCGTGGGCCGGGCCGCCCGGCGGGCCGGCGGTGTTGTTCACCAGCACGTGCACGGGGTGCTCGGCGCAAAGCGCGGCCACGGCGGCGGCCAGGCCGGCGGTGTCGGTCGCATCGGCGGCCAGGTGGCGATGCTGCTGGCCCGGGTGCACGCGGGGCAGGGCGGCGGCCACTTCGGCCAGGCGCCCGGGGCGGCGGGCCAGCACGGTGACGTCGGCGCCCATCGCGGCCAGCGCCTGCGCAGCGGCCTGGCCGATGCCTTCCGAGCCGCCGCAGACCAGGGCGTGGCGGCCCTGCAGCAGCGCGCTCACCAGTCCTTGCCCGACAGCGGGGTCTTGAGCGGCTGCATCATCAGTTCGCGCAGCGACTCGTCGTCCTCGGCCTGGGGCGGTTCGATCTCCTCCAGGTCCAGGCCCCAGGCTTCGGCGTCGTCGGCGTCCATGCCGCCCAGTTCGCGGAAGTCGGCGTCCAGCAGCTGCGAGCGGGCGATGTCCTCGCTTTCGTAGATATTGACCCGGCCGTCGCAGTCGAACACTTCGGCCACGCCGCTCTCGAGCACGCGCAGGCGCGACCAGACCAGCATGCGCGGCAGCACCGCTATCCACCATTGGTCGCCGGTGGTGTCGCGCGGATCGTAGCCGTCGTTCTCGGGGGTGCCCATGGGTCGCTCCTTACTGCAGTGCCATCTGGATCAACAGGCCGGTCGCCCCGATCAGGGTGAGCCAGCCGCTGCCGGCGGTGATGCCGGCGAAGAAGTTCAGGTTCTGGTCGCGGGCGGCGCGGTGTTTCCAGCGCATCAGCCACCAGCTGTAGCCCCAGCCGCCGTCCTCGGTGCCGGGCGCGAAAGCGATCTTGCGGTCCAGCTGGTGCCGGTAGGCCAGCACCCGGAAGCCGAAGTGTGCCGGGGCCGCCGAACCGGCCAGCCCCAGGAACAGGAAGATCAGCAGCGACCCGGCGCCCATCCGCGCCTCAGAACGTCGCCAGGCCCGGCGCGCGCGGGTAGGGGATGGCGTCGCGGATGTTGCTCAGGCCGCACACGTAAACCACCAGGCGTTCGAAGCCCAGGCCGAAGCCGGCGTGCGGCACGGTGCCGTAGCGGCGGAAATCGCGGTACCAGCCGTAGTGCGCCGGGTCCAGGCCGAAGTGCGCCATGCGCGCGTCCAGCACGTCCAGGCGCTCCTCGCGCTGGCTGCCGCCGATGATCTCGCCGATGCCCGG
>DAORUD010000188.1:0-3117 GCA_035433005.1 Arenimonas sp.
CCGCGATCATCCCGCAGCCGCCGGTGCTGCTGCGCGACGGCGGCGTCATCGCCGAGGGCTTCGACGCCGAACTCGACGAACTGCGCACGCTGTCCACCACCGCCGACCAGTTCCTGGTCGACCTGGAAGCGCGCGAGAAGGCCGCCACCGGCATCGCCACCCTCAAGGTCGGCTACAACCGCGTGCACGGCTACTTCATCGAAATCAGCAAGGGCCAGTCCGAGCGCGCGCCCACGCACTACACGCGGCGGCAGACGCTCACCGGCGCCGAGCGCTACATCACCGAGGAGCTGAAGAACTTCGAGGACAAGGTTCTGAGCGCGCGCGACCGATCGCTCACGCGCGAGAAGGTGCTGTGGGAAGGCCTGCTGGACGCGCTGAACGAACGCCTCGAGGCGCTCAAGCGCTGCGCCTCCGCCCTGTCGGAGCTGGACGTGCTGGCGGCCTTCGCCGAGCGCGCGCAGGCCCTGGACTGGTCGCGCCCCGAACTCACCGACGCGCCCGGCCTGCACATCGAACGCGGCCGCCACCCGGTGGTGGAAGCCGTGCGCAGCGAGCCCTTCGAGCCCAACGACCTGGTGCTGGGCGAAGACCGGCGCATGCTGGTCATCACCGGCCCGAACATGGGCGGCAAGTCCACCTACATGCGCCAGAACGCGCTGATCGTGCTGCTGGCGCACATCGGCAGCTTCGTGCCGGCGTCGCGCGCGGTCATTGGCCCGGTGGACCGCATCCTCACCCGCATCGGCGCCGGCGACGACCTGGCCCGCGGCCAGTCCACCTTCATGGTGGAAATGGCCGAAACCAGCTACATCCTGCACCACGCCACCGCGCAGTCGCTGGTGCTGATGGACGAGATCGGCCGCGGCACGTCCACCTACGACGGCCTGGCCCTGGCCGAGGCCTGCGCGCGCCACCTGGCGCACCACAACCGCGCCTACACGCTGTTCGCCACCCACTACTTCGAACTCACCGCGCTGGCCGAGCCCGGCAGCGGCATCGCCAACGTGCACCTGGACGCGATTGAACACGGCGACAAGCTGGTGTTCATGCACGCAGTGAAAGATGGCCCCGCCAACCGCAGCTTCGGCCTGCAGGTGGCGGCGCTGGCCGGCCTGCCGCGCGTGGTGGTGGAACAGGCGCGGCGCACCCTGGCCGAACTCGAGAGCCGCGGCGCGCCGCAGGCCGTGGCGCAGATGAGCCCGGCGGCGCTGGAAACGCCGCAGCAGTTCGGCCTGTTCGCGCCACCGGCGTCACCGGCGCTGGATGCGCTGGCCGCGATCGATCCCGACGAACTCACACCCAAGCAGGCGCTCGAGGCGCTTTACCGGCTCAAGCTGCTGCGCTGAGCGCGCCAGGTTGCGCTGCCCGGGTCGGTGGCCGCGGGTGCGGCCTCACAGCGCGTCGATGTCGCCCAGGGCCTGGATGAGTCGACGGGCGCGCTTGTCGGGCTTGCCGGCCGGGGCGCGGTAGCCGGCGTTGGCGGCGCGGCGTTCGGCGGCCAGGCGCAGCCGCGTTTCGCGCGACGTGTCCGATTCGAGATAAAGCAGCGCCGCGGCCGCGGCTGGCCCGCGCTTGCTGCTCAGCGCCACCACCTGCACCTCGAACACGTCCTCGCCGCGCTGCAGGCGCAGCGTTTCGCCGGTCCTGAGCAGGCGCGACGCCTTGGCGGCCTGGCCCTGCACGTCCACCTTGCCGCCCTCGATGGCCGCCTTGGCCAGCGCACGGGTCTTGTAGAAGCGCGCCGCCCAGAGCCAGAGGTCCAGGCGCACGCCGGGCATGTCGGGAGCGTGGGTCATGCGGTGGTGTTCGATGGTGGCCATCCCCGGGACATGGGGTCGCAGGGCCGGAAAGCAAAACGGCCGCCCTGGGGCGGCCGTTCGCTGGGAAGCTGGAGCAGGTCAGTCCTTCGAACGACCGGCGGCCAGGTCTTCCTTGATGCGGGCCTTCTTGCCTTCCAGGCCACGCAGGTAATACAGCTTGCCGGCGCGGACCTTGCCGCGGCGCTTCACCGTCAGCGAGTCGATGACCGGGCTGTGGGTCTGGAAGACGCGCTCGACGCCGAAGCCGTGCGAGATCTTGCGCACGGTGAAGGCGGAGTTCAGGCCGGCGTTCTTGATGGCGATGACGACGCCTTCGAAGGCCTGCACGCGCTCACGGTTGCCTTCCTTGACCTTCACGTTGACCACGACGGTGTCGCCGGGGCCGAATTCGGGCAGCTGGCGCTGCGACTGTTCCACTTCGAACTGCTGGAGGAAATTCATGGTTACACGCCTTTGATAGTTGTTTGATATGCGCGCCAGAGGCCCGGTGACCGTGCTTGGCTTAAGTGGTGCTTGGACATCTGTAAATCAGCCCGGAAGTATAGCCTGCCAAGCCCTTGAAGGGGAAGGGGTTAGCCGCCCGCAGGGTGTCCGGCCCGCCACTGGGCGATGAACTGCTCCAGCAGCGCCCGGTCGGCCTTGTCCAGGGCCACCCGGGCCAGCAGGTCCGGGCGCCGCAGCCAGGTGCGGCCCAGGCTTTGCTGGCGGCGCCAGCGGCGGATGGCGGCGTGGTCGCCCGACAGCAGCACCGGCGGCACCCCGGCCGTGCCCTCGGCCTCGGACCGGGTGAAGTGCGGGGTGTCGAGCAGGCCGTCCTCGAAGCTGTCCTGCACGGCCGAATCGGCGTGGTTCAGGGCGCCTTCCTGCAGCCGGCCCACGGCGTCCACCACCACGGCCGCGGCCAGTTCGCAGCCCGACAGCACGTAGTCGCCGATGGAAAGTTCTTCGTCCACCTCGCGGTCCACGAAGCGCTCGTCCAGGCCCTCGTAGCGGCCGCACAGCAGCACCAGGCGCGGCGCGGCCGCCAGCTGGCGGACCTTGGCCTGGGTCAGGCGCGGGCCCTGCGGGCTCAGGTAGACCACGCGCGCCGGGGCCGGGTCGGCGGCGCGCACGGCGGCCAGGCAGGCCGACAGCGGTTCGGCCAGCATCACCATGCCGGGGCCGCCGCCGAACGGGCGTTCGTCCACCCGGCGGTAGTTGTCGGTGGCGTAATCGCGCGGGTTCCAGCCGTGCACCGAGAGCAGCCCGCGCTCCTGCGCCCGCCCGACCACGCCCAGGGCGGCGCTGTCGCGGA
>DAORUD010000189.1:0-3081 GCA_035433005.1 Arenimonas sp.
ACCTGCGCAACATGCCGGACAGCAAGATGCCGCACAACATCGACCTGCACGGCGTCACCGGCCCCGGCGGCGGCGCGGCCTCCAGCTTCACCGCGCCGGGCCACAGCTCGCAGTTCACCTTCAAGGCGCTCAACGCCGGCCTGTACGTCTACCACTGCGCCACCGCGCCGGTGGGCATGCACGTGGCCAACGGCATGTACGGCCTGATCCTGGTCGAGCCACCGGAAGGCCTGCCGGCGGTGGACAAGGAGTTCTACGTGATGCAGGGCGACTTCTACACCACCAGCAAGTACCGCGAGAAAGGCCACGCGCCGTTCGACATGCAGCGCGCCATCGACGAGAACCCCACCTACGTCCTCTTCAACGGCTCGGAAGGCGCGCTCACCGGCGACAACGCGCTGCGGGCCAACGTGGGTGAAAGCGTGCGCATGTACGTCGGCAACGGCGGCCCGAACCTGATCTCGAGCTTCCACGTCATCGGCGAGATCTTCGACAAGGTCTGGTTCGAGGGCGGCACCAGGTACCAGGAGAACGTGCAGACCACGCTGATCCCGGCCGGCGGCGCCGCCATCACCGAGTTCCGCACCGAAGTGCCGGGCAGCTACGTGCTGGTGGACCATTCGCTGTTCCGCGCCTTCAACAAGGGCGCGCTGGCCATCATGAAGGTGGAGGGCGAAGCGAACCTGGACGTGTACTCGGGCAAGGAGGTTGACTCGACCTACCTGGGCGACAAGGCGGCCAGCCTGGCGCCGGTGGCCAGCGCCGCCGCGGCCGAGAAGGCCGGCACGCTCACCGTCGAGGACCAGGCCAAGGCGGGCGAGGCCCTGTTCGCGGGCACCTGCTCCACCTGCCACCAGCCGGACGGCAAGGGCCTGGCGGGCGTGTTCCCGCCGCTGGCGGGTTCGGACTACCTCGCCAAGGGCAACGCCGAGCTGATCAAGGTGGTGCTCAACGGCCTCAGCGGCCCGGTCACCGTCAACGGCCAGGACTACAACTCGGTGATGCCGCCGATGAGCCAGCTCACCGACGACGAAGTCGCCAACATCCTCACCTACGTCAAGAACAGCTGGGGCAACGGCGGCGGCAACGTGACCACGGCCGAAGTGGCCGACGTCCGTTCCGGCACGGCGCGCTCGGAAGGCGCGGCGCACTGACATGCGGCGTTTCCTGCCCCTGCTGCTGTGCCTGGCCCCCGCGGTCGCGGGGGCCGACGCCGGCTGGGCGCCGCTGCCGGGCGGCGAGTTCCGCTCGGTGCTGCGCTACGAGGACACCGGCGGCGTGGTGAGGGTGGCGCCGTTCGAACTGCAGCGCCGCCCGGTGACGAACGCCGAGTACCTGGCCTTCGTGAAGCGGCATCCGCAGTGGCAGCGCGGCAAGGCGCCCACCGTGTTCGCCGAGCCGCGCTACCTGGAAAAGTGGGACGGCCCGCTCGAAACCGGCCCGCAGGCCGGGCCCGCCCAGCCGGTGGTGCAGGTGAGCTGGTTCGCCGCGCAGGCCTACTGCGAAGCGCAGGGCGCACGCCTGCCCACCTGGTCGGAGTGGGAATACGCCGCGGCGGCCGACGCCACCCGCGCCGACGCCCGCAGCGACCCGGCCTGGCGCGAGCGCATCCTGGCCTGGTACTCGGTGCCCTCGGGCGCACCCCTGCCCGACGTGGGCCGCACGCCCGCCGACGTGCACGGCGTGCAGGACCTGCACGGCCTGGTCTGGGAATGGGTGGAAGACCACTCGGCCATGCTGGTTTCCGGCGACAACCGCAACCAGGGCGACCCCGACCAGATGCGCTTCTGCGGCGCCGGCGCCCTGTCCATGGACGACCGCGAGAACTACGCCGTGCTGATGCGCGTGGCGATGCTGTCGGCGCTGGAAGGCCGCGACACCACCCGCAACCTCGGGTTCCGCTGCGCGCGCAGCCCGCAAGCCCCCAAGGGGAAACAACCATGATCCCGCTTTCCTGGCGGCTGCTGGCGGTCCTGCTGCTGGCCCTGCCCTTCACCGGCCAGGCCGCCGACGCCCTGCCCGGGGACTCGGTGTACCTGCTCGACGACGCCTTCAGCGACCAGGCCGGCAAGCCCTTCAAGCTGGCCGACCGCCGCGGCAGGCCGCAGCTGGTGGCCATGTTCTACACCTCCTGCCGCTACATCTGCCCGCTGATCGTGGACAGCGCCAAGGGCGTCGAGCACGCGCTGTCCCCGGCCGAGCGCGCCCGCCTGGGCGTGCTGCTGGTGAGCCTGGACCCGGCCCGCGACGACACCGCCGCGCTGGCGTCGGTGGCGCGCAAGCGCAAGCTCGACCCGGCGCGCTGGACCCTGGCGCGCACCGATGCCGGCGCCGTGCGGCGCGTGGCCGCGCTGCTGGGCGTGCGCTATCGCGCGCTGGCCGACGGCGAGTTCAACCACACCAGCGCGCTGGTGCTGCTGGACGCCGAAGGCCGCGTGCTGGCGCGCACCGAGCGCCTGGGCCCGGTGCCCGACCCGGCCTTCCTGGCCGCGGTGAAGGCCGCCCTGGCCACCGGCGCGCCGCCGCCGCGCTGACACGGCCCGGGCCGCGCTTTCAACCGGCCCGGTTTAAAGCGTACCTTTGCCCTGCAGGGGGAGCTGCAGCACGGCCCGCCGTCCCACGGGCGGCCGATGCACGCGTGAATTGACATCGGTCAAGCCGGCCCCGGGGCCCGCTGGCCATAATCGGCAGCATGCAACCAGGGGCGACACCGATGACGCTGGACAATAAAACGGAAACCTACAACGACAAGGTCGTGCTGCAGTTCGCAGTGATGACCGTGGTCTGGGGCGTGGTGGGCATGCTGGTGGGTGTTTTCATCGCCGCCCAGCTGTACTGGCCCTCCCTGAACTTCGACACCGCCTGGCTCAGCTTCGGCCGCCTGCGCCCCCTGCACACCAACGCCGTCATCTTCGCCTTCGGCGGCTGCGCGCTGATGTCCACCAGCCTGTACGTGGTGCAGCGCACCTGCCACGTGCGGCTGCTGTCGGACAAGCTCTCGGCCTTCGTGTTCTGGGGCTGGCAGGTGGTCATCCTGGCCGCCGCCGTCTCGCTGCCGCTGGGCTACACCCAGGGCAAGGA
>DAORUD010000190.1:0-3049 GCA_035433005.1 Arenimonas sp.
CGTTGACGATGTCGCCGTTGCTGGTCAGCAGGATCAGGCCCTCGGAATCCTTGTCGAGCCGGCCGATCGGGAAAATGCGCTGCTGGTGGCCGACGAAGTCGACGATGTTGCCCTTCACCGTGGTGTCGGTGGTGCAGGTGATGCCGACCGGCTTGTTCAACGCGATGTAGACGTGCCGGCGCGCGCCGGGCTTGGCCGCCCGCACCGCCAGCGGCTGGCCATCCACCTCCACGCGGTCGCCCTCGCCGACCTGGGTGCCGATGCCGGCCGGCAGGCCGTTCACGGTGACCCGACGCTCGGACACCAGGCGGTCGGCCTCGCGGCGGGAGCAGTGGCCGGTGTCGCTGATGTACTTGTTCAATCGCATGGTGGGGTGGGTTCCAGCCTGCCGCTCTGCGTCAGAAGTGGCGCGCATCCTGTCATGCCGCGCAGGCCAAGTCACCGCCGGCGCCGCGCCCGGCTTGTGCCTGCGCCCGCCCACAGACCGGATATGTTGGGTTGGCGGCGGGATTTCCGGGAAGCCCGTCGCGGTTTGCACGAGGCAGGGGCCCCGGGCGGCGGATCTGGCGCCACTTGGCATGAAAGATGCACCAATCCACCCGAGAGGCGCTTTCCTTCATCCACCGGAGATCCGCACCATGGGCATCGTCATTCCGTTCCCCACCCGGCAGGTCATGGACGACGACCTGGCCATCCAGCTCTGGGAGCTGGTGATGGCCGGCCAGATCGGCACCCCGGAATACCGCCGCATCGACGCCGAGATCAGCCGCCGCAAGGCGATGGCCGCGCCCCGCCGCGAAGCCAGCGCCGGCCGCCCCTGGCGCTGAGGCGATGACCGCCGCGCGCTGCACGGGACGCTGGGAACGCAGGCGTCTCGCCCTGCCCCGCTCCCGGCGTCAGCCCAGCTTCCGGACCCGGAAGCTGCGGCCCTTTATCTTCCCCGCCTTCAGTCTTTCCAGGGCCTTGCTGGCCTGGCTGCGTTCGATCGCCACGTAAGTCCGGGTCGCGAACCCGTCGATCTTGCCGATGGCCGACGCCGGAAGGCCGGCCTCGCCAGTCAGGGCACCCACCACGTCACCCGGCCGAAGCTTGTCCTGCCGACCCGCGTCCACCACCAGCGTGGTCATCGCCGCCGGTGCCGGCCTGCCCGGCTTGCGCGACAGGTCAATGCGCTCCCAGCGCACGGCCTTGCCCAGCTGTTCCTCGATGCCGATGACGCGTCGGCGGTCTTCCGATGCCACCAGCGACAGCGCCAGGCCCTTTTCGCCGGCGCGGCCGGTGCGGCCGATGCGGTGGGTGTGGGTGTCCAGGTCGCTGGCCAGGCCGTGGCTCACCACCAGCGGCAGGTCCTTGATGTCCAGGCCGCGCGCAGCCACGTCGGTGGCCACCAGCACCTGGCAGCTGCGGTTGGCGAAGCACACCAGCACTTCGTCGCGGTCGCGCTGCTCCAGGTCGCCGTGCAGGGCCAGCACCGCGAAACCGCGCTGGGCCAGGTCGTCGGCCACCTGCTGCACGTCGCGGCGGGTGTTGCAGAACACCAGGGCCGAGTCGGGCTTGAGGTCGGCCAGCAGCAGGGCCAGGGCGTCGGTCTTGCGCGGGGCTTCCACTTCGTAGAAGCGCTGCTCGATCACGCTGGCCTCGCCGTCGGCGACGGTGTGCTCTTCCGGGTCGCGCTGGAAGCGCCGGCCCAGGGCGCGGATCTCTTCCGGGAACGTGGCCGAGAACATCAGCGTCTGGCGGGCCGCGGGGGCCTGGCCCAGGATGCCGGTGATGGCCGGTTCAAAGCCCATGTCCAGCATGCGGTCGGCCTCGTCCAGCACCACGGTGCGCAGGCCGTCCAGCACCAGCGCGCCCTCGTCCATCAGCTCCTGCAGGCGTCCGGGCGTGCCCACCACCACGTGCGGCGGATGGGTGAGCGAGGCCAGGTGCGGACGCAGCGGCACGCCGCCGCAGAACACCGACACCTTGATGTTGGGCATGAAGCGCGCCAGGCGGCGGATTTCCTTGCCCACCTGGTCGGCCAGTTCGCGCGTGGGGCACAGCACCAGCGCCTGCACCTGCACGGCTTCAGGCGCGAGCCGCGACAGCAGCCCCAGGCCGAAGGCGGCGGTCTTGCCGCTGCCGGTGCGGGCCTGGGCAATGACGTCCCGGCCGGCAAGGATCGGCGGCAGGCTGGCGGCCTGCACCGGGGTCATCTGCGTGTACTCCAGGACGTCGAGCGCCTGCTGGAGTTCGGTGGAAAGGGCGAGCGAGGTGAATTCAGTCATGGCGCATTCTCGCACGCCGCGCCCGCGCCCCGGCTCAGCCCCCGGACAGGGGCGTGCGCTTGCCGTCTTTGCCAACGATCTCGCATTCGGACGTCCACGCCGGCTGGGCGCCGGTGGAGCCGCTCATGCGGCCCTGCGCCTGTTGGCGGAACTCGCCCGCCAGGCCGCTGCGGCCGGCTTCGGTCAGCCGGCACTCCATGCGCATGTCGCCGGGCATGGTCTGGGAATAGGCGCAGGCGCCGTCCGCCTCGCCGGTGATGGCGTGCTCGATGGTGAAGCCCTTCATGAAGGGATGCGGGGCGCTGTGGCTGGCGGCGATGCAGCCCTCCAGCGCCTCGGCGAACGCGGCCGGGTCGGCGATGGCCGCGGCGGCCCGGGACTCGTCCGCCCCCGGGCCGGAGGCCGTGACCGGCGCGGCGAAGACCAGGGCAAACAGCATCAGGGCAGGCTTCATGGCGGATGCTCCGGGTCGTCAGCGCAGCAGTTCGTAGGGTCCACCCGTTTCCAACGCGCGCCGGTACGCGGGCCGGCCGTGGATGCGGTCCAGGAACGCCATCAGGCGCGGGCGGCTGGCGTCCAGTGCACCGCGCGACGCCGCGGCTTCCAGCGGGAAGCTGAGCTGGATGTCGGACACGCCGAAGTCCTCGCCGCCGAACCAGGCCGACTTGCCCAGTTCGCCCTCCAGGAAATCCAGGTGCAGGGTGATGTTGGGCGTGACGAATTCCTCCATCACCTTGTCGGCGATCCGGTGCGCCACCGGCTTGGCCAGGAACGGCATCGGC
>DAORUD010000191.1:0-3044 GCA_035433005.1 Arenimonas sp.
ACGGCGTTCATCGCGGCGGCGCGTTCGGCCGGCGTGCGGCTGCCGTCGCGCGCGATGCGTTCCATCCAGCGCGCGCGCCAGGCCTCGAACGCGGGCGACCGCGGCAGCGCCAGCAGGCCCTCGGGTTCGCGCCCGGCGGCCGCCTCGCCCAGCGCGCGGAACACCAGCGTGTAGTCGGCGGCCACGGCGTGCATCGCCTCCAGCAGCGCCTTCGCCAGCGCCTCGTCGCCGTCCTGCGCATCGGACAGGCCCAGCTTGGCGCGCATGCCGTCCAGCCACGCTGAGGCCGACCACGCCGGCATCGCTTCGATCACCGCGCTGGCGGCGGCCAAGGCCGCGTCGCCGTCGTCGTCAATCACCGCCAGCAGCGTTTCCGCCAGGCGAGCAATGTTCCAGCGCACCAGCGCCGGCTGGTTGGCGAACGAGTAGCGCCCCGCGCGGTCAATCGAGCTGAACACCTTGCCCGGGTCGTAGTCGTCCAGGAACGCGCAGGGGCCGTAGTCAATGGTTTCGCCCGACAGCGTGGTGTTGTCGGTGTTCATCACGCCGTGGATGAAGCCCACGTGCTGCCACTGCGCCACCAGCGCCGCCTGCCGGCGCGCCACGGCCTCCAGCAGCGCCAGGTACGGGCGCCCGGCCTGCGCGGCCTGCGGGTAGTGGCGGGCGATGACGTGGTCGGCCAGCTGGCGCACGCCGTCGGTGTCGCGGCGCGCGGCGAAGTACTGGAACGTACCCACGCGCACATGGCTGGCCGCCACGCGCGCCAGCACCGCGCCGGGCACCGGGCCTTCGCGGAACACGTGTTCGCCCGTGGCCACCGCCGCCAGCGAACGCGTGGTGGGCACGCCCATCGCATGCATTGATTCGCTGATGAGGTATTCGCGCAGCACCGGGCCGATGGCCGCGCGGCCGTCGCCGTTGCGCGAAAACGCCGTGGGGCCCGCGCCCTTGAGCTGCAGGTCGCGGCGCTGGCCATGGCGGTTGATCAGTTCACCCAGCAGGATGGCGCGGCCGTCGCCCAGCTGCGGCACGAAGTGGCCGAACTGGTGGCCCGCATAGGCCATCGCCAGCGGCTGCGCGCCCGGCGGCACGATATTGCCGGCGAACACGTCGGCGGCATCGGCACCGCGCACGACGCCCAGCTCCGCCGCCAGCGCGTCGTTGAACGCCAGCAGGCGCGGCGCCTGCACCGGCGTGGGGTCCACGCGCTGCCAGAATTTCGCCGGCAGCTGCGCGTAGGTGTGTTCGAAAACGAAATGGCTGGCGCGGGCGTCAGTGGCCATGGTGCTCGGGGCAATCGGCAGGTGTGCTGGCGGGCAACCTAGCACGCACGCCGTCACCGGGCCGTGTGCGGCGCCGTGGGCTCAGCGGCGGGCGCCGGCGCCGCGGCCAGCGTGGACGCAGCGCGGCGTGACTTCAGCAGCGGGTAAAGCAGCTGCACCCACCAGCGCTCCGGGCCGTGGTCGGTGTCGTCACGCAGCCCCACGCGCGGCGGGTAGCGCCGGGTGATCTTCGCGGTGCCGAACAGCATGTCCCACACGAACAGCAGGTTGCCGAAGTTGCCCGAATAATGGCCAACGCCGTCGTCCTGCGCGTAGGCGTGGTGGGCGAAGTGCGTGGCCGGCGTGGAGAGGGTGCGCTCCACCACCCAGGCCAGCGGATGCAGCCAGCGATGCCGGTAGAGCACGCGGTCCCAGCGCAGTTCGCTGTGCGCGCCGAAGATCACCAGCATCTTCACCAGCACGTAGAACGGATACACCGCGCCCAGCCCCATGAACACCAAGTAGGCGCTGATCCACAGCCCCGGCATCATCGCGTAGTAGAAGAAGTTGTTGCGGTACACCACGCGCACGCCCATGTGCGGCGCCGAATGATGGGCACGGTGCAGCGGCCACAGCAGCGGCGTGTGCGAGGCGCGGTGCCACAGGTACTGCGTGAGGTCGTCGCCCAACAGCAGCAGCACCACCATCAGCCACACCGGCAGGTCGGCCAGGCGGCCGGCCAGGCCCGGCGTGTAGTGCGCGGCCAGGAAACCCACCGCCAGGATCACGCCGGGGTAGATCACCGCGCCGAACAGCAGGGTGATGGCCAGCTCCAGCGGCGCGTCTTCGCGGGTGGAGTGCGCGCTGCGCGACAGGCCGCGCAGGCCCTCGAAGGTGGCCAGGGCCAGGAAGATGGCGAACACCACCAGCGCCGTGTGTCCTGCGATCCATTCCAGCATGCGTGCCTGCCCCGGGTGTGCGTGGCCCCCAGCATGGACAAGCCCGGGGGCCGCGGCGATGATTCGAGCGTCCCCAAAGTGATTCGAGATGCCCGGGCCGTGAGCGACTGGACCACCACCTCCATCGCCAGCGGGCACCTGCTGGCCCTGCTGGACGAAGCCGGCCAGCCCGGCGACGACCTGCTGGCCCGGGCCGGCGTGGTTCGAAGCGACCTGGACACGCCGGACTTCCCGCTGCCCCTGGCCACCTTCCGCGACCTGTGGGCACGCGCCGCGCGCCACCAGCCCGACATCGGCCTCACCCTGGTGGATCGCTTCCCCGCCGGGCAGATGCACGTGCTGGCGCACCTGGCGATGCGCTCGGCCACCGTGGGCGCGGCCCTGGCCGACGTCTGCCGGCACGCCGGCGTCACCAGCGCCGCCGACCGGCTCACGCTGGAGATCGCCGGGGACCAGGCCTGGTTTGCCTACTCCACGCCGCGCACCGCGCCGGACAATCCGTGGATGGCCGAGCACTACCTTTCGATGCTTGCCGCGTTCATGGCCCAGGCCTGCGGGCGCCCGCTGCCGATCAGCGCCGTCGAATTCGCGGCAGCAAGGCAGGCACCCGAAGCCGCGTATCGGCAGCGCTTCGGCGTGACGCCCCGCTTCGATGCGCAAGGCCATCGCCTGGCGTTCGCGGCACACGCGCTGGCCTGGCCCCTGCTGACGCACGACGCCTACCTGCACGCCATCCTGGCGCGCGTGGCGCAGGCACGCACACCCGCCACGCCCGATGCGCTGCTGCAGCAGGTGCGGCACGAGATTTCATCGGTGCTGCTGC
>DAORUD010000192.1:0-3000 GCA_035433005.1 Arenimonas sp.
CGTTGAGCAGCATGCCGGCGAAGAACGCGCCCAGCGCGAACGACACCCCGAACAGCTTGGCCGACCCAAACGCCACGCCCAGCGCAATCGCCAGCACCGACAGCGTGAACAGCTCGCGCGAGCCGAAGCCCGCCACGCGCTGCAGCAGCCACGGGATGGCGCGGCGCCCCACCACCATCATCAGCACCACGAAGGCCGTCACCTTCGCCAGCGTCAGGCCCAGCGAGCCCAGCACCGAGCCCGCGCCCGGCTTGGCGTCGCCCGCGCCCATGGATTCGGCCAGGGCCGGCAGCAACACCAGGGCCAGCACCATCACCAGGTCTTCCACGATCAGCCAGCCCACCGCGATCTTGCCGCGCTGGGTTTCCAGCAGGCGTCGCTCCTCCATCGCCCGCAGCAGCACCACGGTGCTGGCCACCGACAGCGCCAGGCCGAACACAATGCCTTCCAGGTGCGACCAGCCCAGCCACCACGCCAGGCCCCAGCCCAGCAGCGTGGCCACCGTGATCTGGACCACCGCGCCGGGGATGGCGATGCCCTTCACCTCCATCAGGTCATCGACCGAGAAGTGCAGGCCCACGCCGAACATCAGCAGGATCACGCCGATCTCCGACAGCTCCATCGCCAGGTCCGGGTCGGCCACGAAGCCGGGCGTGAACGGCCCCACCAGGATGCCGGCCACCAGGTAGCCCACGATGGGCGACAGCCGCAGCCGGTGGGCCAGCGAGCCGAAAATGAAGGCCAGCACCAGGCCAACGGCGAGCAGGGCGATCAGCGGCGTGTGATGGGGCATTGGGGCTCCGTCGCGGAAGGGGGGTCTTGGAGTATCGCGGCAGGAAACGGCCCGGGGCAAATCCGGGACAGCCGGCATGCTGATAGAATGCCCGTCCTCGCCTGTACGCGATGTCTACGGCCCAACCCCATGATCGCCTTCCGAAATTTCGCCCTTCGTCGCGGCGAACGCCTGCTGCTGTCGCAGGTGGACCTCAGCCTCCACGCCGGCTGGCGCATCGGCGTCATCGGCCGCAACGGCTGCGGCAAGTCCAGCCTGTTCGCCGCGGTGATGGGTGAAGTAGAGGCCGACCAGGGCGACATCGACCTGCCGGGCAAGGTGCGCATCGCCAGCGTGGCGCAGGAAACCCCGTCGCTACCCGACGCCGCCATTGATTTCGTGCTGTCGGGCGACACCGAAGTGAACGCCATCCTGCAGGCCGAGGCCGCCGCCATGGCCGCCGAGGACTGGGACGCCGTGGCCAACTGCCACCAGCGCCTGGCCGAGATCAACGGCTACGACGCCACCGCCCGCGCCGGCAAGCTGCTTCACGGCCTGGGCTTCCCGGCCGACACGCACCAGCGCGCGGTGTCGTCGTTCTCGGGCGGCTGGCGCGTGCGCCTGAACCTGGCCAAGGCGCTGATGATGCCTTCGGACCTGCTGCTGCTGGACGAACCCACCAACCACCTCGACCTCGACGCCGTGCTGTGGCTCGAAGCGTGGCTGCTCAAGTACCCGGGCACCCTGCTGATGATCTCGCACGACCGCGAGTTCCTCGACGGCGTCAGCACCCACACCCTGCATCTGCACGACGGCAAGGCCAAGCTGTACGTCGGCGACTACACCAGCTTCGAGCGCCAGCGCGCCGAGCACCTGCGGCAGCAGCAGATCGCCCACGAGAAATCGCAGGCCGAACGCGCCCACCTGCAGAGCTTCGTGGACCGCTTCAAGGCCCAGGCCAGCAAGGCCCGCCTGGCCCAGAGCCGCATGAAGCGCCTGGCCAAGATGGCCGGCACCGAAGCCGTGCGCGCCGAACGCAGCTTCCGCATCCAGTTCGCCGAACCCGCGCGCCTGCCGCATTCGCTCATACGCCTCAACCACGTCGACGCCGGCTACCGTGTGGCCGCCCCTGTAGGAGGGCCTTCAGGCCCGACAGCCGCGAACAGCATCGGGCCTGAAGGCCCTCCCACCAATGCAGCGGTGAAGATCCTCAACAACGTGGGCTTCGGGCTGGAAGCCGGCGACCGCGTCGGCCTGCTCGGCCCCAACGGCGCCGGCAAGTCCACGCTGGTGAAAACCCTGGTGGGCGAACTGCCGCTGCTGGCCGGCGAGCGCGTGGCGCACCCCGACCTGCGCATCGGCTACTTCGCCCAGCACACCGTCGAGAGCCTGCACGAAGGCCAGAGCCCGCTGTGGCATCTCAAGGAGCTGGCGCCCAACGCCGGCGAGCAGGTGCTGCGCAGCTACCTGGGCCGCTGGAACTTCGTCGGCGACCGCGCCTTCGAATCGGTGGACGGTTTCTCGGGCGGCGAGCGCGCGCGCCTGGCGCTGGCCCTGATCGCCTACCTCGAACCCAACGTGCTGCTGCTGGACGAACCCACCAACCATCTCGACCTGGACATGCGCGAAGCCCTGGCCGAGGCGCTGAGCGACTTCGCCGGCGCCATCGTGCTGGTCTCGCACGACCGGCACCTGATCGGCCTGGTCTGCGAAACCTTCTGGCGCGTGGCCGACGGCAAGGTGGAATCGTTCAACGGCGACCTGGACGAATACGCCGCCTGGCTGCGCAGCCGCAACAACGAGCCGCGCCCGGCCAAGGCCGTGGCCAAGGCCACGCCCGTGCCGCAGCCCAAGCCCGCGCGCAACAAGTACGAAACCGAAGCCGCCGCCAAGCGCCTCAAGCAGGTGGAAGCGCGCATCGCCGTGCTGCAGGACGAACTCACCCGCATCGAAGCCCAGCTCGCCGACCCCGGCATCTACGGCAACGACGGCGGCATCGAGATCGGCCAACTGGCGCAGCGCCAGGGCGAACTGGCCAAGGAAAAAGACGAACTCGAGTCGGAGTGGCTTGAACTGGCGGATTGAGCTGCGTATCGAGTCCATACGATGGTGCAGAACGCCCGGCAGCTGCCGGCTTCTAGCACCGACACGGGCGGCGCGCTGAGCCAGCAGGTCACGTATGACCGCAATGGCAACGTTACCGGCGTCACCGACGCCCTGGACAGCGC
>DAORUD010000193.1:0-2932 GCA_035433005.1 Arenimonas sp.
CACTCGCGGTCTTGGTCAGCGTCAGCTGCGGCGCCACCGGCACCGGCGTCTCGGTATCCGAATTGTTCGCCGGGGTCGGGTCAGGAGTGGTGGCCGTGGCGCTGGCGGTATTGGCGTAAGGACCGGCCGCATTGACGGTGGCCACGATGTCGAGCGTGGCGATGGCGCCATTGGCCAGCGTACCCACGGCCCAGACACCCGTGCCGCTGGCATAGCTGCCCACGCTGGGGGCACTGCTGACGAAGGTGTATCCCGCGGGCAGCAGGTCGTTCACGACAACGGCCAGCGCAGGCGCCGGGCCGTTGTTGGTGACCGACAGGGTGAACGTGACATTGGTGCCCACCAACGGCGCGGCGCTGCTGGCCACCTTCGTGACGGCGAGGTCGGCCTGGTCCACCAGCGTGTCGGTATCGGTTGCCGAAACCACCGTGCTGTCGGGCGCGGTCACGTTGACCGTGTTGGCGATGCTGGCCGGGAAGTCCTGTGCGACGGCCTGTGCAGGCGCGAACAGCGCCGCCATCAGCAGCAGGCCCGCCGAAGCGGCAATGCCGGCACGCGACAAGGAGGTAGACATGGCAACTCCGCTACGGATAGCGACGGCCCGTGCGCCCGCGATCACTTTGAAAGTCATTGATCAGGCACTCAGTAGTCGTTGGGGTTGGCCGAGAAGGCCACGGGGACAGTGATGGTCAGGGTGCCGCTGGCACCGGCGACCGTGCCGGTGAGGTTCACGGCGCTGCCGCCGATGGCGCCGCCGCTGGCGGGGCAGGAACCACCCGCCGAGGCCACGCAGGTCCAGGGCGCCGTCAGGGTCAGGCCTGCGGGCAGCGTGTCGTCCACCAGCGTACCCACCGCCGGGATGGTTCCGGTGTTGGTCACCACGATGGTGTAGGTGGCGGTGCCGCCCGGGGTGTAGTTGGTGATCGAATCGGTCTTGGTGACGCCCAGCGCGATGGTGGCCGCCGTGGCGCACACCGGCAGCGAAGCCAGCGCCGGCACCGTGGTGGTGTTGCCCGCGCCACCGCGCGTCGAACCGTTGGGCGTGAACTCGGTGACCGCGGTGGAGGACGTCGAACCGTTGGCACCGCCGGTCACCGTGGTGGCCAAGGCGGCCGGTGCCGCGATGAAGCCGCCACCGCCGCCGCCACCCGGGCCTTCGGACTCGTCGTTGGTGATCAGCTGGTTGCCGCCGTTGCCGCCGCGGGCGAACAGCGCCACGCCGCTGGCCGTGCCGGCCGACACCAGGATGCTGCCGCCGCCGCCACCACCGCCCGGTGCGTCGTTGTGGGATGGCGTGGAGTTGCCCGCAGTCAGGCCGTCGGCCACGATCTGGCCCGAGCCGGACACTGCACCCGCCACCACCATCACCAAGCCGCCGCCGCGCGCGCCGGACGAACCCGCGCTGTTGTTGGCGTCGCCTGCACCGCCGCCGCCGCCGAGGAACAGCCGCGTATTGCCCGCAGTGGACGGGTTGTTGGCCAGCGGGCGGCCGCCCAGGCCACCGCGCTCACGCCGGTTGTTGCCGCCCCAGGCGGCGTTTCCCGGCGCGAGGGTCAACGCGTTCTGGTTGCTGCTGCCGAAGGTGTAGCCGCCGCGGCCGCCGCCCGAAGACGTGGTGGTGGACGTCAGGGTGCCGTCCAGGTTCCAGGCAGCCGCCCAGCCCGGGGTTGCCAGGCTGGGATTGCCCTGCCCGTTCCAGGCCACGCCGGAGTCGCCGTTGGCGCCGCCGCCGCCGCCACCGTTGTGCGAGTTGCCGCCACCGCCGCCGTTGGCCGGCGCGCCGCGGCCGTAGCGGCCATTGAGGGTGTCGTACTGTGCCTGGAAGCCGGCGATGCTTTCACCCTTCTCGGCACCATCGGCGTTGCTGGCTCCGCGGAAAAGGGGCACGTCGGTGCCGTTGGCGCTGGTCACGTTGTCCAGCACGCCGCCACGGAAGCCCGCACCCGACGCCGACAGCGCACCGCTGACCACCAGGTTGTTCTGCACCAACAGCGGCATCACGCCCCCGGTCGTGCCATTCCACTGGGGCGCCGAAAGCGTGGCGCCGGCAGCGATGGTGAGGTTGCCGTACTGCGGCACGCGGATGACCTGGCTGCCGCTGGCATAGGAAAAGCGCAGGGGCGACACGCCGCAGGCCGGGCTCAAGGTCACCGTGGAGCCCACCACGCCCAGCACGCTGACCATTTCAAAGCGACCCGCGTTGCCCAGCGCGGACACCGCGCCGTAGGCCGCGGTATCACCCGAACCGATGGTGGCGCCCTGCGCCTGGTAGACCATCAGCACGTCGCCGCTGGAGATGCCGGCGGCGCTTGCGAGCGTGAGCGTAGTGGCGCCCGCGGTGGCCGCAGTGGACAGCGTGGTGATGCGGACCGGCGCCAGCGAGGCGTAGGCCGTGTTGGCGGCGACGGTGAAATCACCGTCCTTGCCGGGCTGCCAGGCGTGCACCTGCTGGCTCGAGAGAAGGCAGACCGCCAGCGAAGCGGCGACGACACGACGACCAGCGCCGACGCGCGGCACGAAATTGAGAAGTGACATGGATCCCCTTTGCCGGCTGCTGCACGAACCGGGGGCCGCCTTCTCGGCAGACCCATGTCGCGCCCCTGAATGAGCGCCAGTTTAGTGAACGAAACTCACACTGTCCACCGTAAGCTTCTGTTTTTTAGAACGTTTGTCTTGTCACACTGTGACAAAACGGGTCCCAATCCGACCTCCGCCGGGCAAACCGGCACCGCCGGCACCGGGAAGCGCGTCACATTGTGACGCGGGCCAGCCGGCCAAAGAAAAGACCCCGGCCGAAGCCGGGGTCCCGGGTTTGCTGCCCGTCAGCGGAAGATCAGAAGGTGATCGACCAGCTGTTGATGTAGCCGACGTCGCCCGCGGCGTTGTCGTTCACGCGCAGCTTCCAGGTGCCGTTGAGCAGTTCGCTCGACAG
>DAORUD010000194.1:0-2919 GCA_035433005.1 Arenimonas sp.
AGGAAGCTGTCGCCGTGGCCGTGGTAGCAGCCCTCGAACTTCACCAGGCGGGTGCGGCCGGTGGCGCCGCGCGCCAGGCGGATGGCCGACAGCGTGGCCTCGGTGCCCGAGTTCACCATGCGCATCATTTCCATGGACGGCACCAGGCGGCGCACGGTCTCGGCCATCGTCACTTCCAGCGCGTTGGGCACGCCGAAGCTCAGGCCGTCCACCATCGTGCGCGACACGGCCTCAAGCACGGCCGGATGCGCATGGCCGGCGATCATCGGGCCCCAGCTGCCGATGTAGTCCACGTAGCGGTTGCCGTCCACGTCGATCAGGTAGGCACCTTCGGCGCGCCTGGCGAAGAACGGCTCGCCGCCCACCGACTTGAAGGCGCGCACCGGCGAGTTGACGCCGCCGGGCATGAGCTCGAGCGCGCGGGTGAAGAGGTCGTGGCTGGTGCTGGTGTTCATCGGCGGGGATTACTCAGGAAAGAGGGGATTCGAAGCAGGCGCGCAGGGCGCGCACCGCGGCGGCGGGGTCGGGGGCGTCGAATACGCCGCCGATGACGGCGACCAGGTCGGCCCCGGCCGCGACCAGGCCATGGGCATTGTCGGGCGTGATGCCGCCGATGGCCACCCGCGGCAGGCCCAGGGCCGCGCTGTCGGCCAGCAGCGAAGCATCGGCGCGCCGGGCCAGCGGCTTGGTGCCGGAGGCGAAGAAGGCCCCGAACGCCAGGTAGCTGGCGCCGGCGGCGGCCGCGCGGCGGGCGAGTTCAAGCCGGTTGTAGCAGGACGCACCGAGGATTGCGGCCGGGCCCAGCGCCGCGCGGGCCTGGGCGATGTCGCCGTCGTCCTCGCCCAGATGGGCGCCGTCGGCGCCGAGTTCGGCGGCCAGTCGCCAGTCATCGTTGAGCAGCAGCGGCACGCCGGCGGCGCGGCACAGCGGCAGCAGCATCGCAGCCTGTTCGCGGCGCAGCGCGGCGTCCGCGGCCTTGTTGCGGTACTGCAGCAAGGCCGGGCCGGCAGCGAGAGCGGGCGCCAGGCGCTCGCGCAGGCGGGCGGTGTCGGCTTCGTCGGGCGTGATCAGGTAAACGCCGCGGCGCGGCCAGGTGAAGGAGCGGTTCATTTCAGGGCGGCCTGCAAGATGCGAGAATGATAGCCGTCCCTGACCCGCGAGACCGAGATGAGCACGAGCACCGCCGCCGCCTACCGCACCTGGATGTGCGTTGTTTGTGGCTTCATGTATCGCGAGGAAGACGGCCTGCCCGAGGAGGGCATCGCCCCCGGCACGCGCTGGGAAGACATCCCCGACACCTGGGTCTGCCCCGATTGCGGCGTCACCAAGGACGACTTCGAGATGGTGCCGGCGGGCTGATCCGGCTCAGTTCATCCGCGTCGGCGCGGTGCCCAGGTCAATCAGCGCCGAGCGTACTGCGTCCAGGTCCTCCGCTTCGGGCAGCAGCTGCAGGTAGCGCGCAAGGTCTTCGCGCGCACCCTTGGTGTAGCCCAGTTCACGGTACGCCAGGCCGCGTTCGCGCAGCGCCTCGGCGGTGTCGGGAGACAGCTTGAGCAGGCGGTCGGCGGTGCGCGCCACGCGCTCCCAGTCGCCGCGCTCCAGGTAGAGACCCTTGAGGTTGCGCAGCATGCGCATCAGGATCATCCGGTGCGTCGCCGGCGCGAGGATCTGCAGCAGCTGCTGGTCGTCGGGCGCGTGCCCGCCCAGGTGCGGCGACGCGCGTTCGCGCAGCTCTTCGGCGCTCACGGGGCGGCCCTTGTTGTAGGGGTCCAGCACCAGGATGCCGTCGTCCACCGGCAGCCGCACCAGGAAATGGCCGGGGAAGGAGATGCCGTCCAGCGGCATGCCCAGGCGCCGCGTGACTTCGATCTGGATGACGGCCAGCGAGATCGGGATGCCGAGCTTTCGGTCCACGACGACGTTCATGTAGCTGTTGCGCGGGTCGTCGTACTGGGCGTTGTTGCCCGCGTAGCCCACTTCCTCGAACAGGTAGCGGTTGATGGCGGTCAGTCGCGCGGGCAGGTCGATGTCGCGCTCAAGCTGCGGCCGCAGCGCGGTGGCGTAGGTGTCCACCTGCGCCGAGTAGCTGGCGGCGTCAAGGTCGGGGTATTCGTCGCGCGCAATCAGCAGTGCGGTGCCCAGCAGCGGCAGTTCGTCGTCGCCAAGGCTGGCGAGGGAGTTCCAGTCGGGCAGGAGCGTGTGGTTGGCCATGCTCATCAAGTGGATCCCCTCTGGTCGTGAATCAAGGCTTGCCGCGTTCCGCGATCCCTGGTCCGAACACCAGCTCGTCGCCCGCGGCGACACCCAGGCGGCTGGCTTCGCCGGCATTGAGTTCCAGCACGTACAGCGCCGGCCCGGTGCTGGGGTAGGGCGGGCAGCGATCCCCCAGTGAGCAGGGCGGCACGCCGCGGCTCACCGACACCAGCCGGCGGCGGCTGTCGAAGTAGAAGATGTCCAGCGGGATGCGGGTGTTCTTCATCCAGTAGGCCAGCGGCTCCTCGATGTCATGCAGGAACAGCATGCCGGTGCCGTCGGCCAGTTCGTCCCGGTACATCAGGCCGCGGCTGCGCTCGGGGCCGTCGTCGGCCACTTCCACCGCGAAACGCTGGCCCTTGAGCTCCACCCACGCGGGGCCGCCCGAGGCGCAGCCCAGCAGCGGCGCCAGCAGCAGGAAGGTGGTCAGGGCAAGGCGAAAACAGCGCATTTCTGGCTCCGGGAAGGCTTCAGCCGAAGGTCGGTGATGGCCGTCCCCGGTGTCAAGCGAAGCAGGGGGCTTCCCATCGGGCGCGAGTCCCGCTATTCTTTGCGGCCCTTCACCCCACCGGCCACGCCGCGACGGTGAACGGGAGCAAAAAAGACGGACTGCGGTATTGACGTCCATCGAAACTGCTCTATAATGTGCGGCTCCCTTGAGCGAAA
>DAORUD010000195.1:0-2806 GCA_035433005.1 Arenimonas sp.
GCCAGCCAGCGCTTGTTGCGCCAGTCGTAGTCCCACTCGCAGCCGTAGTCCTTGTTGCTGTAAAGCACGCCCAGCCGGCCGTTGATGCTGATGCCCTTGAGGTAATCGTGCACCAGGTCGTCGCCCCAGCCGTTGAGTTCGAAGCCGGTGGCGGGCGGGCCGTCGGGGAACCGGAAGAAGCTCGAATACAGCGGATGGCTGTTGGGCAGCTTGCGCAGCGCGCTGGCGCCGAAGATGGCCGCCATCTGGTCCTCGAACGATTTGGCGAACAGGCCATCGATGTCGTGGTTGCAGTCGTCCACGAACACGAAGCCGCCGCCGCGCACGTAGCGCTCGAAGTTGCGGCGCTCGTCGGGGTTGAACTCCACCAGCTTGTGGCCGGCCAGGTAGCAGAACGGCGCACTGAGCATGCGCGGGTCGGACAGCGCCAGCACGTGCTCCTTCGTGTCCACCCGCAGCGTGGTGTACTCGATCAGGGACGTGATCAGGTTGGCCGGCATGCGCTGGTCCACGTCCCAGTTGCCCGATTCGTACATCAGCCGGGTGAACCAGAAATCGTAGTCCCCCCCTGTGGGAGGGCCTTGAGGCCCGACGCTTCTCGCCGGGACCGTCGGGCCTGAAGGCCCTCCTACAGCCGCCCGGGCTGAGGCGCTTGCCACAAGGGTGCCGAGCATCAGGCGGAGGAAGGCGGCGCGATTCATCGCGCCGCCCCGGTGCGACGGGCCACCCCGTTGGAAGCAGGCAGCCCCGGCACGCTTACACCGCGTCGGACAGCGAGGTGAAGGTGAAGTCGCGCAGCTTCATCGGCGGGATCATCATCACGAACGGGGACTCGTCGCCGCTCACGCGCACCGGCTTGCCCAGCTCTTCGATGTTGTTGAGCATGATCACCGGCGATTCGTTGAAGCGGAAGTTCTTCACCGGGTGCTTGATCTCGCCGTTCTCGATGTAGAAGGTGCCATCGCGGGTCAGGCCGGTCAGCAGCACCGTCTGCGGGTCCACCATGCGGATGTACCAGGTGCGGGTGACCAGGATGCCCTTCTGGGTGGACTTCACCAGTTCGGCGGTGGTCTTGTCGCCGCCGGCCATCAGGATGTTGCCGGGCTGGCCGATGGCCTTCTTGCCCTGCTTCTGGGCCCAGTAGCGCGAGTACTGCAGGTACGACACCTTGCCGTCCTTGATGATGTCGTGCTTCTCGCGCGGCAGGCCGCTTTCGTCCCAGGGCAGCACGGCCGCCGCGGGGTCCCAGGGGTCGGCGTGGATGTTCACCTGCGCGTCGTACACCTGTTCGCCCAGCTTGGTGCCGCCGCCCTTCTTCGAGAGGAAGCTGCGGCCTTCGTCGGCCTGGCGCGCGTCGAAGAAGAACATCATGAAGCTGATCAGGCCCGCCGCCGCGGCCGGTTCCAGGATGACCGTGTACTTGCCGGGCTCGAGCGCCTTGGCCTCGGCCGAGTCGCGCGCCTTCTGGATGGCCACCTGGATGTCGTCGCCGGCCTTGAACTGGCTGGCGTCGGCCAGGTTGCGCGCCACCCAGCCCGAACCGCGGCCGTCTTCGGTGCGCACGGTGCAGGTGTAGTTGAAGTTGGTGGACTGCTGGTAGGCGAAGTTGCCCTTGGAGTTGGCCGAGGCGAAGAAGCTGTGGCCGTCGCTGAGGTAGCCGGCGGCGACCAGCTTGCTGGCCTTGCAGGGGTCGATGGAATCGGCGGCCACCTGGGCGCGCAGTTCGGGCGTGATGGCGGCCGTGGCGGCGTTGAAGGTGGGGCTGGGCGTGTAGGCCTGCTTGTCCAGCGCCGGCATGTACTCCTCGTTCTCCGGCGCCAGGCGGGCGAGGTCTTCGGCCCGGCGCACCACGCGCTCCAGCGCGGCGTCGTCGAACTCGTTGATGGTGGCGATGCCCTCGCGCTTGCCGAACGCCGCCTGCACGATCAGCTGGGAATCGCTGACGATGCCGCTGGTGGAGACGTTGTTGAGCGCGAAGCGGATGTTGCCGTCCACCGACCCGGTGAGGGTGGCG
Source organism: Arenimonas sp. (assembly GCA_035433005.1). GTDB lineage: Bacteria > Pseudomonadota > Gammaproteobacteria > Xanthomonadales > Xanthomonadaceae > Arenimonas. Next base: position 2,015 of record DAORUD010000195.1, read on the forward strand.
GTGCATTCGTCGGCCACCGACAGCTTGATGACCTTGTCGAGGATGGCCTTGGCCTGTTCTTCGGTGAAGATGCTCATGTTCTAAGGCTCCTGGCCGGTCAGCCGATGTTGCGGGCGGTGTTGATGACGTTCATGCCGTCGAAGCGGGCCGTGCTGGACCCGTGCGACACGGCCGAGGACTGCGAGGGCTGGCCCTTGCCGTCGAAGAAGCTGCCGCCCAGGCGGTAGTCGGATTCGTCGCAGATGGCCGAGCAGGCGTTCCAGAATTCCGGCGTGCGGATCTGGTAGGCCACGTCCTCGAGCATGCCGGCGATCTGGCCGTCCTTGATCTCGTAGAACAGCTGGCCGCCGAACTGGGCGTTGTAGCGCTGCTGGTCGATGGAGAACGAGCCGTCGCCGATGATGTAGATGCCCTTCTCGACGCCCTTGATCATGTCGGCCACGCTCAGCTTTTCCTTGCCCGGCGCCAGCGACACGTTGGCCATGCGCTGGAACTGCACGCTGGACCAGGAATCGGCGTAGCAGCAGCCGTCGGATTCGGTCTTGCCCAGGATGTGGGCCTGGTCGCGGATGGTCTGGTAGTCCACCAGCTTGCCCTGGTCGATCAGGTTCCAGCGCTTGGTCTTCACGCCCTCGTCGTCGTAGCCCACGCCGCCCAGGCTGCCTTCCTGCACCTTGTCGGCGAACAGCGTCACCTTGTCGCTGCCGTACTGGAAGCGCGCCTCGCGCTTGTCCAGCGTGGCGAAGCTGGTGCCGGCGTAGTTGGCCTCGTAGCCCAGCACGCGGTCGAGCT
>DAORUD010000196.1:0-2762 GCA_035433005.1 Arenimonas sp.
TCCGGCGCCGACCTGGCCAACCTGGTGAACGAGGCGGCGCTGTTCGCCGCGCGCGAGAACGCCAAGACCGTGCGCATGGAGCACTTCGACCGCGCCCGCGACAAGATCCTGATGGGCACCGAGCGCCGCTCGATGATCATGAGCGAGGACGAGAAGAAGCTCACCGCCTACCACGAGGCCGGCCACGCCATCGTCGGCCGCGCCGTGCCCGAGCACGACCCGGTGTACAAGGTCACCATCATCCCGCGCGGCCGCGCGCTGGGCGTCACCATGTACCTGCCCGAGGGCGACAAGTACAGCTACAACCGCGTGCACATCGAATCCATGCTGTGCTCGCTGTATGGCGGCCGCGTGGCCGAAGAGCTGATCTTCGGCGCCGACAAGGTCACCACCGGCGCGTCCAACGACATCGAGCGCGCCACCAAGATGGCCCGCAACATGGCCACCAAGTGGGGCCTGAGCGACGAACTGGGCCCGATCGCCTACGGCGAGGACGAGGACGAGGTGTTCCTGGGCCGCTCGGTCACCCAGCACAAGTCGGTGTCGGACGACACGGCGCGCCGGATCGACGAAGTGGTGCGCGGCATCCTGGACCGTGCGTATGCACGCACCACGGAAATCCTCACCGCCAACCTGGACAAGCTGCACATCATGGCCGAGGCGCTGCTGACCTACGAAACCATCGATGCCCAGCAGATCGACGCCATCATGGAAGGTCGTCGTCCGGGCCCGCCGTCGGATTGGGCCAAGTCCGGCCGCATTTCCAAGGACGACCCGGGCACCGGCCCGGCCGCCGGCCCCATCGGCGGACCGATGCCGCAGACCTGACGTATGTTCGACCTGACCCCGCAGCTGGACTGCGCCGGCCGCCTGGTCAAGCTCGATCGCCCGCGCGTGATGGGCATCGTCAACGTCACGCCCGACTCGTTCTCCGACGGCGGCCGCCACGACACCGTGGAGGCCGCCGTGGCCCATGGCCTGAAGCTGGCGGCCGAAGGCGCCGACCTGCTGGACGTGGGCGGCGAGTCCACCCGCCCCGGCGCCGACCCGGTGTCGCTGGAAGACGAACTGGCGCGCGTGGTTCCCGTCATCGAACGCCTGGCGCGCGAAACCTCGCTGCCGATCTCGGTGGACACCTCCAAGCCCGAAGTGATGCGCGCGGCCGTGGCCGCCGGCGCCGGCATGATCAACGACGTGTACGCGCTGCGCCGCGAGGGCGCGCTGGACGCCGCCGCGTCGCTGGGCGTGCCGGTGGTGCTGATGCATATGCTGGGCGAGCCGCAGGGCATGCAGGACGCGCCGCACTACGACGACGTGGTGGGCGACGTGCACCGATTCCTGGCCGAGCGCCTGTTCGCCTGCGAAATGGCCGGCATTGCGAAGAAGAATCTCGTCGTGGACCCGGGCTTCGGCTTCGGCAAGACGCTCGAACACAACCTGCGGCTGCTGCGCCAGCTGGCGCGCCTGGCCGACCTGGGCGTGCCGGTGCTGGCGGGCCTGTCGCGCAAGCGCAGCCTGGGCGAGATCACGGGCCGCGCGGTGGACGATCGCGTGCACGCGTCGGTGGCGGCGGCGGTGCTGGCCGCCGAATACGGCGCCCGCCTGGTTCGCGTGCACGACGTGGCCGCCACCGTGGACGCGATGAAGGTGTGGGCCGCCGTGGCCGCGCTTCCCGCGCCCAAGGCGGTTGCGGCCAAGCCGTCCATCCGCTGGCCCGACGACGAATAGCCCGCGACGGGCTGGTCATTCCTTGGCCAACCCCATTGACACCCGCGCCCCGGCTGGCTGGGCGCGATCGATCCACAGGACTTCTCCCAGGCTTGTCCACAGGCGCTGTGGACTGAGCGAAGGCGCTGGTCATTCCTTGGCCAAACCCGCCCGAAGCCACGCCAGGCCTGGCGCTCCGCAATCCATCCACAGGCTTTGCCCACGGGCTGTCCACAGGGGGTGTGGATAGCCGTTGCCGCGGACCGCTATCGCGCTAAGCTTGCCGGGCCCCGACCACCCGACGAGACGCCATGAGCCAGTTTTCGCCGCTGCACATCACCTTCGCGGTCTACATCCTGGGCATGGTGGGCATCGGCTTCGCGGCCTGGTTCTACACCCGCAGTTTCGACGACTACATATTGGGCGGCCGTTCGCTGGGCAGCGTGGTCACCGCGCTGTCGGCCGGCGCCTCGGACATGAGCGGCTGGCTGCTGCTGGGGCTGCCCGGCGCACTGTACGTGGGCGGCGTGTCGGAAAGCTGGATCGCCATCGGCCTGGTGCTGGGTGCGTGGTTCAACTGGAAGGTCGTGGCCGCGCCGCTGCGGCTGTACACCGAGCGCAGCAACAACGCGCTGACGCTGCCCGACTACTTCACCCATCGCTTCGAGGACAAGGCCAGGCTGCTGCGCATCTTCTCGGCGCTGGTGATCCTGGTGTTCTTCGCGGTGTACTGCGCCTCGGGCATCGTCGCCGGCGCGCGCCTGTTCGAAAGCGTGTTCGGCATCCCGTACGCGCAGGCCATGTGGTACGGCGCGGCGGCCACCATCGTCTACACCTTCGTCGGCGGCTTCCTGGCCGTCAGCTGGACCGACACGGTGCAGGCCAGCCTGATGATCTTCGCGCTCATCCTCACGCCGGTGTTCGTGGTGCTGGGCACCGGTGGCCCGGCCGAAAGCCTGGCGCTGGTGGAGCAGGTGAACCCGGCCCACCTCGATTTCTTCAAGGGCGCCAGCGTGGTGGGCATCATCTCGCTGCTGGCCTGGGGCCTGGGCTAC
>DAORUD010000197.1:0-2724 GCA_035433005.1 Arenimonas sp.
TGGCCCGCGTGCAGGCCGTGGTGAAGAAGGTGGGCTGGTGCGTGGTGGTGGTGTCGGAAGGCATCCGCCACGCCGACGGCCGCTTCGTGGCCGATGCCGGCGGCGGCAAGGACGCCTTCGGCCATTCGCAGCTCGGCGGCGTAGGCCCGCTGCTGGCGGCCACGGTCAAGGACAAGCTGGGCCTGAAGGTGCACTGGACCGTGCCCGACTACCTGCAGCGCTCGGCGCGCCACGTGGCCTCGGCCACCGACCTCGCGCAGGCCCAGGCCGTGGGCCAGGCAGCCGTGGACTACGCGCTGGAGGGCCGCAACGGCGTGATGCCGGTGATCGTGCGCACGTCGTCCAGGCCTTACCGCTGGAAGATCGCGCCGGCCGCGCTCACGGGCATCGCCAACCGCGAGAAGACGATGCCCAAGGGCTTCATTGATCGCAGCGGCTACGGCATCACCGCCGCCTGCCGCGCCTACCTGCAGCCGCTGGTGAAGGGCGAAGCGCCGCTGCCCTACCGCGCCGACGGGCTGCCCGACTACGTGCGGCTCAGGAACGTGCCGGTGGCGCGCAAACTGGCCGCGTGGAAGGGCTGAGGTTCGCACGATGACGCGCCGCGGCTGCGCTGGCATCGCCCTGCTGGCCTTCCTGTGCTTGCCCGCTGCGGCCAGCGCGGCGGAACCCGCGGCGGTCGCGGTCGCGCCGCCGGCGCCGGACGCCGCGCAGGACCCGCGCGTCACCGTCCCCGCAGGCACCGAACTGGTGTTCGAAATGCGCCAGGACATCACGTCCAAGACCGCACAGCGCGGCGACCGATTCCCGCTGCGGCTGGCACAGGACCTGCGCGTGGACAGCCACCTGCTGGTGCCGGCCGGCACGCCGGCCGTGGGCGAAGTGGTCCACGCCGACCGCGCGCGCGCCGGCGGCCAGGCGGGCGAATTGATCCTGGCGGCGCGCTACCTTGAATGGGACGGCCGGCAGCTGCCCTTGAGCGCCTTCCGCGCGGGCGTCGGCAAGAACCGATCCAACACCGCGCTGGGCGTGTCCATCGCCGCCGGCCTGGCCGGCTTCCTGGTGCGCGGCGGCCAGACCGAGATGCCGGCCGGCACCCTGATCACCGCCAAACTCCGGGAGGCGACCGAATTGCCGATCGTCCCCGAGCCTGCAGTACCCGCCACAACCATCACCACGCAATCCACGGACAACACGACAGGGGAACACCCGCAATGATTTCGAACCGCATCCAGGCTTCACTGCTCGCCCTCGCCCTCTGCTGGGGCCTGACCGCCACGGCACAGGACAACCCGCCCGCCACCGCGCCCGCCACGGAAGCCACGCCGGCCGCCGAAGCTGCGCCCGCCACGGGAGCCACGCCGGCCGCCGAAGCTGCGCCGGCTGCGGAAGCTGCGCCTGCTTCGGAAGCTGCGCCTGCTGCGGAAGCTGCGCCGGCCGCGGAAGCCGCGCCGGCCACCGAAGCGGCGCCGGCAGCGGCGCCCGAAGCGGCGGCGGCCACCGGCCGCATCGTGTTCTTCCGCCCGCGCAAGATGATGGGCGGCGCCATCACGTTCAAGGTTCGCGAAGGCGATGCCGTGCTGGGCAAGCTCAGCAGCGGCAGCTTCTTCACCGTGGACGTGCCGGTGGGCACGCATTCGTACTACGCCAAGTCCGAAGGCAAGGACGACACGCTGGTGCTGGAAGTCGAAGCCGGCGAAACCTACTACGTAGCCGCGACCATCTCGATGGGCATGCTGGCCGGCCAGGGCAATCTCTCGCCGTCCGACCAGGCGGCGTTCGACGAGGCCAACGGCAAGAAGAAGCTCAAGGACCGCAGCGGCGAGAAGGTCGACTGACCTCCGCCCCGGGGCGATTCATCCGCACCAGGACGGCCGGCCCATGGGGCCGGCCGTCTTCGTTCCGGGGCCCGGAAACCCGCGCCCCGGACCCGCGGGCCCGCCGTGTGGCGCCCCCTCCCCCCCTTTGCCATACTCGGGACGGGCGGCCGTTCGGCCGCTTATGTTTGTTCAATGGTTGAACTCTGGGGAGGGTTTACATGTTCGAGCAATACGGAATGCAGCTCGCGTTGGCCTGTGCGGCCATCGCCATCCTTTACGGCATCGTCGTCGCGAAATGGATCGTCGGCCAGCCGGCCGGCAATGAGAAAATGCAGTCGATCGCCGCGGCCATCCAGGAAGGCGCCGGCGCCTACCTGCGCCGCCAGTACCGCACCATCGCCCTGGTCGGCGTCATCCTGTTCCTGGTCATCGGCTTCGTGCCGCAGCTGGGCTGGCCCACGGCGATCGGCTTTGCCATCGGCGCGGTGCTGTCGGGCCTGGCCGGCTTCATCGGCATGTTCGTCTCGGTGCGCGCCAACGTGCGCACGGCGCAGGCGGCCACGGTCAGCCTCAATTCCGCGCTCAACGTCAGCTTCAAGGGCGGCGCCATCACCGGCATGCTGGTGGTGGGCCTGGGCCTGCTGGGCGTGGCCGGTTACTTCTGGTTCGTGCTGGGCGGCAGCGGCGCGCAGAGCGCCGAAGCGGTCACCGCGGCGCTGCAGCCGATGATCGGCCTGGCCTTCGGCAGCTCGCTGATCTCGATCTTCGCGCGCCTGGGCGGCGGCATCTTCACCAAGGGCGCCGACGTTGGCGCCGACCTGGTGGGCAAGGTGGAAGCCGGCATCCCCGAGGACGACCCGCGCAACCCGGCCGTGATCGCCGACAACGTGGGCGACAACGTCGG
>DAORUD010000198.1:0-2716 GCA_035433005.1 Arenimonas sp.
ATTCACGCACCACGGGCCCGCCGGTGCTGTGGGTGATGCAGGCGAACCGGCGGCCCGGCCCGGCCTCGGCCAGCACCCGGGCGATGGCGCGGTCGAAGGCGCGCGCCACGTCTTCCACCCGCACCTCGTCCCGGAAGCTCACGTACTGCCCCAGGTACACATGGGCGATGTCCAGGCCCGGCCCGCCGGCCCGGGCGGCCTCGGCCTGCAGGCGGGCCGGCAGCTCGCCGTAGGTGCCGGTGCTGGTGACGCTCCAGCCATGGACGAAGACCAGCAAGGGCTTGGGCATGGCGGCTCCAGGGGCGCTTCCGGGGGGGCGGTCCCATGCTAACTTAGGCCCGCAACAGGGGGTATGCATGGCGCTGGAAGAGAAGCGGATCCTCGTGGGTCTGCTGCAGAAGGGAATGTTCGTCAGTCGCCTGGATCGCGACTGGGTCGGCACGCCCTTTCCCTTCCAGGGTTTCGTCATCGAATCCGACCGCGACATCGAACTGCTGGCCAACTACTGCACCAGCGTGTTCGTGGACGTGCTCAAGGGGCTGGCGCCCTCCGAGGCGTTGCTGACCCTGCAGCGCTCGGCGTCGCCGGTGTTCCCGCCGCGGGTGGCCGACTACGTGGACACCGTGTCGCTGCAGGACGAGCTGCCGGCGGCGCGCAAGGCCCACGCCATCCTGCACCACCTGGCCTCCACCCTGGAGGACGACGTGCGCGCCGGCCGGCGCATTTCCGCCGAAAGCGTGCAAGCGGCGGTCGAGCCGATGGTGGACAGCCTGCTGCGCAACGCCGATTCGCTGTTCTGGCTGATCAGCATGATGCGCAAGGACGACTACGCCTACCTGCACGCCGTGAACTGCAGCGCGCTGGCGGCGGCCTTCGGGCGGCACCTGGCCCTGCCCAAGGACGTGCTGGTGGAAATGTCCACGGGCGGGTTCCTGATGGACATCGGCATGGCCACCCTGCCCAGGGAACTGCTGGATCCTGCCGTCGAGCGCACCGCCCAGGAGAGCCTGCGCATGCGCGACCACGTCGCCGCCGGCCTGCGCGTGCTCGACGAGGCCGGCATCCACGGCCCCTGGACCCGCGACATGCTGGCCCACCACCACGAGCGCCACGACGGCAGCGGCTATCCGGCCGGGCTCTCCGGTGACGCCATCCCGCTGGCAGGGCGCATCGCCGGCATCATCGACACCTACGACGTGCTGATCAGCGACCGCCCGAACTGCCGCGGCGACTCCCAGCACGGCGCGCTGCAGGCGCTCTACCGGGCCGCCGACAAGCTTTACCAGGGCGAGGTGGTGGAACAGTTCCTGCAGTGCCTGAGCGTGTATCCCACCGGTTCGCTGGTGGAGCTCAACAGCGGCGAAGTGGCCGTGGTGATGGCCCAGAACCAGGCGCGCCGGCTGCAGCCGCGGGTGATGCTGCTGCTGGACGGCGACAAGCAGCCCTACCGCCCCTATCGCGACGTGGACCTGATGGCCCTGAGGCCGCGCGGCGACGGCGCGCCGCCCACGCGCATCGTGTCCGTGCTCGAGCGCGGCACCTACGGCCTGGACCCGGCCGAGCTCTACCTCGCCTGATCCGGGCCGGCCCATGATCCGCGGATCCGCCCTGTTCGAGATGATGCAGCCGCACGTGGACGCCAGCCTCGGCCATGCGCGCGCGCTGGGCGTGCTGATGCTCAGCGTGCAGGGCCTGCGGCAGTTCAACATCCAGCACGGCTATGAAAGCGGCGAACAGCTGGTGGGCAAGGTGCGCGCGCTGGTGTCGGAGGCACTGCGGCCCGGCGATTCGGTGGTGCAGGTGGGCCCGGCGGACTTCATCGTGATGCTGCCGGGCATTCGCGACGGCAACCACGCGCTGCTGGCCGCGTCGCGGGTGCTGCGCCAGTTCGAACAGACGCTCGACGTCAACGGCCGGCCCGTGCTGGCGTCGGTGGCGATCGGCGCCGCGGTCTGCCCCGAGCACGGCGACACGCCGGACGCGCTCTGCCGCCAGGCCGAGGCCGCGCTGGCGGATGCCCGCGTCTCGGCCGACCGCATGGCCATCAGCCCCGCGCCGCGGCTTTCGGCGGCCATCGAGCCGGCCGAACTGCGCGACGCCATCGCCACCGGCCAGCTGGAGATGCAGCTGCAGCCCATCTGGGACCTCAGGACGGGCCGCGTCTGCGGCGCCGAATCGCTGGCCCGCTGGCACCATCCCGAGCGCGGTCCGGTCAACCCGGCGGTGTTCGTGGCGCTGGCCGAGTCGTGCGGCATGATCTCCGAGTTCACCCGCTGGAGCATCAACGCCAGCCTGCAGCACGCGGTCGCGGCCCGCCGGCGCGGGCTGGACCTGCCCATCTCGATCAACCTCTCGGCCGCGGCCATGGCCGAGCGCGGCATGGTGGAACACCTGCTGGGCGCGCTGAAGCTGTGGAGCGTTCCGGCCACGGCGGTGGTGATCGAAATCACTGAAACCGCGATCATCGGCGACTTCGAGAAAGTCGCCGACATCCTGGGCCGCCTGAGCGACGAAGGGGTGCTGATCTCGATCGACGACTTCGGCGTGGGCAACGCCTCGTTTGCCTACCTGCGGCAGTTCCCGGCCACCGAGCTCAAGATCGACCGCTCGTTCGTCACCGGCATGCTGGGCAACGTGCGTTCGATGCAGCTGGTGAAGGCAATGATCGACTTCGCCCACCACATCGGCCTGCGCGTGGTGGCCGAGGGCGTCGAGG
>DAORUD010000199.1:0-2706 GCA_035433005.1 Arenimonas sp.
ACATCGCCGCGCGCGTGCTCATCGCGCCGCAGGAGCTGCCGGTGGGCGTGCTCACGGCGGTGCTGGGCGGGCTTTACCTGCTGTGGCTGATGCACCGCCGCGGGCGCGCCGGAGGGACACTGCAGTGACCCAGGGTACTACCAAAACAATAGCTGTCGGCGCACGTCTGGCAAGCGCCAGCATCGGAAAACACCAGATACTTCACGACATGGCGCTGGAGCTGCCGCAGGGCCGCTGGTGCGCCGTCGTCGGCCCCAACGGCGCCGGCAAATCGACCCTGCTGCGCGTGCTGGCGGGGCTGCTGCCGTGCCGTGGCCAGGTCAGCCTGCTGGGCCGCCCGCTGCACGACTGGCCGGCGCGCGCGCGTGCCCGCCAGCTGGCCTGGCTGGGCCAGCAAGAAGGCGGCGGCGAAGACCTGCTGGCCTGGGACATCGCCATGCTGGGGCGCTTGCCGCATCGCCCCTGGCTGGCCGGCGCCAGCGCGCAGGATCAGGCCATCGTGGCCGATGCCCTGCGCGCCATGCAGGCCTGGGCGCTGCGCGAGCGGCGGCTGGGCGAGCTGTCGGGCGGCGAGCGCCAGCGCGTGCTGCTGGCGCGCCTGCTGGCGGTGCAGGCCCCGTTGCTGCTGATGGACGAGCCGCTGGCGCATCTGGACCCGCCGCACCAGGCCGACTGGCTGGCCGTGGTGCGCGCCCATGTGACCGCCGGCGGCACCGTGATCAGCGTGCTGCACGAACTGAACATGGCGCTGCAGGCCGACGACATCGTGGTGGTCGATTCCGGGCGCGTGCTGCATCACGGCGCCAGCGACGATGCGGCCACGCACGCCGCGCTCGTGCGGGCGTTCGACCATCGCATCGAAATCATGGCGCTGCCGGCCGGCGCGCAGCCGCGCTGGGTGGCGCTGCCGCGTACCGATGCCGCTTCGCGACTCCTTGCATGGCGTTAACAGGCCCTGGTCATCGAATCGCAGCGCGTTCAGTCGTCATGGATCGTTCCTGAACGCGAACTCACATCAAGCGCCGTCAGAGCGCGGACGCACGTGCTCCTGGCGCACGCCATAACCCATCCATCGCGCCGGCAGGCGCCGCACCCAGGCGAGCGCCAGCAGGCCGCGCAGCACGGCGGGTACCCGTGGCGGCGGCCCCTCCGATTGCAGCACGCGCCCGATCAGACGGCGCTGCACCAGCAACTGCATCCGCTGCACCACACACACCGGCCACTGGCGGCGCCGCTGCACCGCGGCCAGCAGCGCCTCGTCGATCGGAGCGCCGGCCGCCAGCGGCGTGGTGAGCCGGTTGGCTGCCGCCACTGCGTCCTGGATCGCCAGGTTGATGCCGACGCCGCCGATCGGTGACATCGCGTGCGCCGCGTCGCCCAGGCACAGCAGGCCCGGAAGATGCCAGCGCGCCAACCGGTTGACCTGCACCGACAGTGTCTTGACCGCGCCCCAGTTGCCGATCACCGAAGTGCGCTCGGCCAGCCACGGCGCCAGCGCAGCGACGCTGGCGCGCAGCACGGCCACCGGCTGGGCGCGCAGCGCAGCGTCGCCCCCTTTGGGCACCAGATAGGCTGCCTGCCAGTAGTCGCCGCGGTTGATCAGCACCATCATGCGACCACGCTCGACGATGCCGAAGGCGTCGGGCGGGTCGCTGGCGTGGCGCGGCAGGCGGAACCACAGCACGTCCATCGGCGCGCCGAACTCGTGCGGCGCCAAGCCGGCGGCGCGGCGCAGCGTCGAATGGCGCCCGTCGCAGGCGATCACCAGGTCGGCGCGCAGCGTCTGCGGGCCGGTCGGCGTGTCGACCGTGACGCCGACGATCCGCCCGCCCTCGCGCAGCAGGCCGGTGGCGGCATGGCGCAGGCGCAGGTCGAAGCACGGCATGCTGCGGCCCGCGTCGGCCAGCAGATCGAGCAGATCCCACTGTGGCACCACCGTCAGAAAGTCGTAGGGCCTGAGCCCGCGAAAATCGGCGATCACCTGTTCGCGCCCGCCGATCACTGCCGAAAGCCGCTCGATGCGCCGCTGCGGCAAGCGCGCGAAGCGCTCGGCCAGTCCGATCTCGTCCAGGATTTGCAGCGTCGACGGGTGCACCGTGTCGCCGCGAAAGTCGCGCAGGAAATCGCCGTGCTTTTCCAGCACCGTCACAGCCACGCCGACGCGCGCCAGCAGCAGGCCCAGCATCATGCCGGCCGGGCCGCCGCCGACGATGCAGCAACGCGTGCCGGGCAGCTGGCCGGGATTGGCATTCATCGGATCGCTCTCGCTGGCCGCGCCGGATGTGGTGCGGCTGCGACCAGTTTACGTCGCGCGGCCCTGCGGGTGTCGGCCCGGTGCGCTACGCTCGGCCATCGCCATTCCGACTCCAACCGCCATCATGCAGATTGAATCTCCCCCCACCGAAAAACGCTACGACCGCCCCGAAGGCGAGCGCCGCGGCCTGATCATCGTGAACACCGGCGACGGCAAAGGCAAGAGCACGGCCGCCTTCGGCCTGGCGCTGCGCGCCTTTGGGCGGCAGCACGTGCACGGCAAGCGGGTCGCGATCTTCCAGTTCATGAAGGTGCCCAGCGCGCGCTTTGGCGAGCACCGCGCCTTCGAGCAACTCGGCCTGCCCATCGAAGGGCTGGGCGACGGCTTTTCGTGGAAGAGCCAGGACCTGGAGCATTCGGCGCAGCTGGCGCGCGACGGCTGGCAGAAGGCGC
>DAORUD010000200.1:0-2701 GCA_035433005.1 Arenimonas sp.
ACGCCGGCGCGGCCCACGCGTTCGTCGCCACCCGGCCGGGCCACTGGCTCGTGGACCTGTACGCCCTGGCGCGTCGGCGCCTGGCCGCCTGCGGCGTGGTGGACGTGCACGGCGGCCAGCACTGCACCCTGTCCGAACCCTCGGCTTTCTTTTCGCACCGCCGCGATGGCCGCAGCGGGCGCATGGCCACCCTGGCCTGGCTGTCGCCCTGACCGGATCGTGAATCGATGTCTTCCGGCACCCGCGCCGGACCGCGGGCTCGTGCGAAGGTCACGCGTCCCCATCGGAGTCCCCCCATGCGTTTTCGCCCCTGGCTGCTTTGCCTCCTGCTGACCACCACCGTCCCGGCCGCCGCGGCCACCCTGGCCGAGGCCGATGCCTGGCTCAAGGCGAAGGACGCCCGCGCGGCCCCAGCGATTGCCGCGCTGGTGAAGGCCCATCCCGAAAGCGCGGAGGCCCGCATCCTGCAGGCACGCCTGCTGCTGCAGCAGGGCAAGGCCGACGACGCCATCGACGCCGCCGACGAAGCCGTGGACCTGGCGCCTGACAACGCCCAGGCCCACTACTGGCTGGGCAACGCCTACGGCACCCAGATCGGCCGGGTGGGCACGATGTCCCAGGCGTTCATGGCGCCCAAGCTGCGCGACGCTTTCGAACGCGCCATCGCGCTCGACCCCAACCTGCACGACGCCCGCACCAGCCTGATGGAGTACTACCTGCAGGCGCCCGCGATGGTGGGCGGCAGCGTGGAAAAGGCGCGCGCGCAGGCCGCCGAACTGGACCGCCGGGATCCCCCGCGCGGGCACTACGCCCGGGCCCGCCTGGCCGAACACGACAAGCAGCCCGAGGTGGCCGCCAAGGCCTATCTGGCGGCCTGGGAGGCCCGCCCGGAAAGCACCACCTACCGCACCGCCGCCGGCCTGGTGCTGCAGGAAACCAAGCAATGGCAGCGCGCGTTCGCGCTCTACCAGGCCTGGACGGCCGAAGACCCCAAGGCGGCCAGCGCCTGGTACCAGCTGGGCCGCACCGCGGCGCTGTCGGGGCAGCAGCTGGACGTGGGCGCGGCGGCGTTCAAGACCTATCTTTCGCTGCCGCGGGTGTCGGGACAGCCCGAGGCGCACCACGCCTGGTATCGCCTGGGGCAGGTGCAGGCCCAGGCGGGCGACAAGGCCGCGGCGCGCGCTTCGTTCCAGCAGGCGCTCAAGGGCGAGCCGGGCAACGCTGATTTCAAGGCGGCGCTTTCCGCGCTTTGATCGGCCTTCGGCATCGGGTTGCTCCGGTGCCGGTGGTGCCGGCTCACGCAGCGCTGAACGCCGCGCGGGCCGCGCTTGAAAGTCCGACGCCGCACCGCCAGTTCAGGGACATGAGGGCGGCGTGTCGTCGCCCCGATGCCTTGAGGGGACGACCATGCGGATGGACAAGCTCACTTCGCGCTTCCAGCAGGCCCTGGGCGACGCCCAGTCGCTGGCCGTGGGCCGCGACCACAACCTGATCGAACCGGCCCACCTGCTGGTGGCCCTGCTGGACCAGCAGGGCGGCAGCACGCGGCCGATGCTGGCGCAGGCCGGCGTCAACGTCGCCGCCCTGCGCCAGCGCCTGGGCGAAGCGCTCGACAAGCTGCCCAAGGTTTCGGGCCAGGCCGGCGAGGTCAGCCTGGGCAACGACCTGGGCCGGCTGCTGAACGTGTGCGACAAGCTGGCGCAGCAGCGCGGCGACGATTTCATCGCCAGCGAACTGTTCGTGCTGGCCTGCGCCGACGACAAGGGCGCGGCCGGGCAGGCGCTCAAGGCCAGCGGCGGCAACAAGGCCGCGCTGGAAAAGGCCGTGGATGGGCTGCGCGGCGGCGAGAAAGTCGCCGACGCCAACGCCGAGGAAAACCGCCAGGCGCTGGAGAAATACTGCATCGACCTCACCGCCCGCGCCGAGTCCAACAAGCTCGACCCGGTGATCGGCCGCGACGAGGAAATCCGCCGCACCATCCAGGTGCTGCAGCGGCGCACCAAGAACAACCCGGTGCTGATCGGCGAACCCGGCGTGGGCAAGACCGCGATTGTCGAAGGGTTGGCACAGCGCATCATCAACGGCGAAGTGCCCGAGGGCCTGCGCAACCGCCGCGTGCTGTCGCTGGACATGGGCGCGCTGATTGCCGGCGCCAAGTTCCGCGGCGAGTTCGAGGAGCGGCTCAAGGCCGTGCTCAGCGACCTGTCCAGGCAGGAAGGGCAGGTGATCCTGTTCATTGACGAGCTGCACACCATGGTGGGCGCCGGCAAGGCCGAGGGCTCGATGGACGCCGGCAACATGCTCAAGCCGGCCCTGGCCCGCGGCGAGCTGCACTGCATCGGCGCCACCACGCTGGACGAATACCGCAAGTACGTTGAAAAGGACGCCGCGCTGGAGCGCCGCTTCCAGAAGGTGTTCGTGGGCGAGCCGTCGGTGGAGGACACGATCGCCATCCTGCGTGGTCTGAAGGAGCGCTACGCCGTGCACCATGGCGTGGAAATCACCGACCCGGCGATCGTCGCCGCGGCCACCCTGTCCAACCGCTACATCGCCGACCGCCAGCTGCCCGACAAGGCCATCGACCTGATGGACGAGGCGGCCTCGCGCATCCGCATGGAGATTGATTCCAAGCCCGAGGAAATGGACCGCAAGGAGCGCCGCCTGATCCAGCTCAAGATCCAGCGCGAGGCGCTGAAGAAGG
>DAORUD010000201.1:0-2675 GCA_035433005.1 Arenimonas sp.
CGGCGGCATCGCGGGGGTCGCCGGCAAGGCCGGCGCGGTGCCGGCCGACCCGGTGTCGGAGGCCAGCGTGGCACTGACGCAGCTGGGCTACAAGCCGGCGGAGATCCAGCGCATGCTCAAGCAGGCCCAGCCCGGCGACAGCGCCGAACAGATCATCCGCCGGGCCCTCACCTCGGTCCTGCGCGGCTAACGCCATCCACACTCGCCTCCGGGCACTTCCATGACAACCTCAACCCACGGCGGCGCCACGGCGCCGCGCACCTGGCCGCTGGTGATCGGCGCCGTCGGCGTCGTCTTCGGCGACATCGGCACCAGCCCGCTGTACACGCTGAAGGAAGCCTTCGGCCCGCACTACGGGCTCGAGGCCGACCCCGCGAACGTGCTGGGCGTGCTGTCGCTGATCCTGTGGTCGCTGGTGCTGGTGGTGACGCTGAAGTACGTGGCGGTGCTGATGCGCGCCGACAACCGCGGCGAAGGCGGCATCCTGGCGCTGACCGCGCTGGTGCAGCGCAGCCTGCCGGTGGCGGCGCCGCTGTCGTACACGGTGGGCATCCTGGGCATCTTCGGCACGGCGCTGTTCTTCGGCGACGGCGTGATCACGCCGGCCATCTCGGTGCTGTCGGCGGTGGAAGGCCTGGAAGTGGCGGCGCCCGACCTCAAGCGCTTCGTGCTGCCCATCACGCTGGCGGTGCTGGTGGCGCTGTTCGCGATGCAGAAGCACGGCACCGAGCGGGTCGGCCGCATCTTCGGGCCGATCACCTGCCTGTGGTTCGCGGCGCTGGCGGTGCTGGGCGTGGTGGAGATCGTGCAGAACCCGGCCGTGCTGGCCGCCGCCAATCCCGTCTGGGCCATCCGCTTCTTCGTCGAGCACGGCGTGCTGGCCTGGCTGGCGCTGGGCGCGGTGGTGCTGGCCGTCACCGGCGGCGAGGCGCTGTACGCCGACATGGGCCACTTCGGTCGTGTGCCGATCCGTCTGGCCTGGCTGGGGCTGGTGCTGCCGTCGCTGGTGTTGAACTACTTCGGCCAGGGCGCGTTCATCCTCTCGCACCCGGGCGAAGTCGCCAATCCGTTCTATGAGCTGGTGCCGGGCTGGGCGCTGTACCCGATGATCGTGCTGGCCACGCTGGCGACGGTGATCGCTTCGCAGGCGCTGATCTCGGGCACGTTCTCGGTGGTGCGCCAGGCCATCCAGCTGGGCTACCTGCCGCGCATGGAAATCGTGCACACCTCCGACCGCACCGAGGGCCAGATATTCATCCCGCTGGTGAACCGGGCGATGTTGGTGTCGGTGATCGCGGTGGTGCTGGGCTTTGGCAGCTCGAGCAACCTGGCCATCGCCTACGGCGTGTCGGTGACGGGCACGATGCTGATCAGCACCCTGCTGCTGGTGATGCTGGCGCGCGCGCGCTGGCGCCTGCCGGGCTGGCAGGTGTGGCCGCTGGCGCTGCTGTTCGTGGTGATCGAGGCGGCGTTCTTCTCGGCCAACGTCATCAAGTTCGTCGAGGGCGCGTGGTTCCCGCTGGCGCTGGGCGTGGCGGCCTTCGCGATGATGCGCAGCTGGCGCCGCGGCCGCGAGCTGGTGAAGACGCAGATGAACCGCGACAGCCTGCGCATCGAGCACTTCGTGGGCAACCTGGTGGCGCATCCGCCGGTGCGGGTGCCGGGCACGGCGGTGTTCCTGACGCCGTCCAACCAGTTCATGCCGCCGGCCATGCTGCACAACCTCAAGCACAACAAGGTGCTGCATGCGCGCAACGTGCTGCTGAGCGTGGAAATCCTGGGCGTGCCGCGCGCCGAGCTGGCCGAGCGGGTGGCGTACACCGACCTGGGCCACGGCTTCAGCCGGCTGACGCTGCGCTTCGGCTACCTGGAAGACCCGGACGTGCCGCGCGCGCTCAAGCAGTGGGACATCCCCGGGGCGCCCTTCGACGTGATGGAAACCACGTACTTCGCCAGCCGCGAATCGCTCAGTGCGCGCCCGGGGCAGGGCATGGCGCTGTGGCGCGACAAGCTGTTCCTGTTCATGTCGCGCAACGCCACGCCGGCCACCGAGTTCTTCCACATCCCCGGCAACCGCCTGGTCGAACTCGGCACCCAGGTGGTGATCTGAGGTGTTGGATCCGAAGCACCCGCCGCCTGGGTGGGTGCTTCGCGAGCGGCGCCGCGATGCGGGGGGTCATGTCTGCCCGGCTTCTTGCTAACGCCATCCATGGCAGCAAAAGCCGGGTCGCTCTCGGGCATCCTGCCCTTCGCGACACTCGCCCATCCATGGGCAACGCCGTTCCGGACTCCTGTCCTCCACTTCAGACATGACCCCCCGCATCACGTCACCGCCCCGATCCTCCGGCAGGGCGGCGGGCACTGCAGTCCGCGGCGGCGATGGACGTGTTCGCGAAGATCGGGGCTTTGCGCGGCGCAGCCGTAATTCGGCGTCCGCGTCCGCGTCCGCGCCGGCGCCGACGCTGGCAAGTGCATCAGCAGCGGCAATGCATCGCGCTCCCGCCCCGGCCCTGTCTCTCGACTCTGTAGCTCCAGGCTCCTCGCTCCTGGCTCCCCGTTCTTGGCTGTCCGCTCTTTGCGCATACCGTCAGGGCGGGGCAGTGTGGTGAGCTGCTGCGGGGTGATGTTCCTGCGGCCGCCGTGGACTCCCGGGGCGACGACGTGATGCGAGGGGG
>DAORUD010000202.1:0-2628 GCA_035433005.1 Arenimonas sp.
CGAGGACGTGCAGGCCTTCCGCGAGGAAATCGAGCGGCTCGAGCGCGACCTGCCCGGCCTGGAGGGACTGCAGCTGCCCTTGCTGGAAGGCGCGCCGGAAAAGGCCCGGCGTTGACTCCGGTGGAGGTTCGCTTCCTGGCCGACGTGCCGGGCCACGCCACCACCCTGGCCCGTTGGCACCACGCCCAGTGGGGCGACCTCTACACCGACTGGACCCTTGAAGTGGCCACCGAAGAACTGCTCGACCACGCCACCCGCCGCGCCATGCCCACCACTTTGGTGGCGATGCAGGGCGACGTGCCGCTGGGTTCGGTGAGCCTGGTGCTGGAAGACGCGCCCGAGCTGCGCGACCAGGGCGACGCCTGGCTGGCCAGCCTGTACGTGGTGCCCGAAGCGCGCGGCCTGGGGCTGGGCGTGCGGCTGGTACGGGAACTCGTGTCGTTCGCCGCGCGCGAGAAGGTCGGGCGCCTGTGGCTGTTCACGCCCGAACACGCCGCGTTCTACGCCCGCCTGGGCTGGCGTCCGCAGGGCTCGGCCAAACTGCGCGGGGTACCCGTGCAGCTGATGGACATCGTGCCGGCATGACGGCGCCCGAATGAAGACCTTCTCCGCCCACGACCACGCCCACATGGCCCGCGCCCTGCAGCTGGCCGAGCGCGCCGCATTCACCACCCAGCCCAACCCGATGGTGGGCTGCGTGATCGCCGACCGCGAGCGCGTGCTGGGCGAAGGCTGGCACGTGCGCGCCGGCGAGCCGCACGCCGAAGTGATCGCACTGCGCGCCGCCGGCTCGCGCGCCCAGGGCGCCACCGCCTACGTCACGCTGGAACCCTGCGCCCACCACGGCCGCACGCCGCCCTGCGCCGACGCGCTGGTGGCCGCCGGCGTCACGCGCGTGGTGGCGGCTGCGCGCGATCCGTACTACCAGGTGGCGGGGCAGGGCTTCGCCAAGCTCGAGGCCGCCGGCATCACCGTGGAATCGGGCCTGATGGAAGCGCAGGCGCGCCACCTCAACCGCGGCTTCTTCTCGCGCATCGAGCGCGGCCGGCCCTGGGTGCGGGTGAAGCTGGGCATGAGCCTGGACGGCCGCACGGCCCTGGCCAACGGCGAATCGAAGTGGATCACGTCCGAGGCCTCGCGCGCCGACGTGATGCGCTGGCGCGCGCGCTCGGGCGCCCTCCTGACCGGCATCGGCACGGTGCTGGCCGACAACCCGCGCCTCACCGTGCGCCTGCCCGAGGGCGAGGACTTCGTGCCGCCGCTGCGCGTGGTGGTGGACGAACACGGCCGGCTGCCGGCCACGTCGCACCTGCTCACCGACGGCGCCGCGCCCACCCTCGCCGTGCACGGCGACGACGTGGTGCCGGCCTATGGCGACGACGTCACCGCGTTCGCCATCCGCCGCTTCGTGCACGGCGGCCTGGACCTGGGCGCGCTGCTGTCGCAGCTGGCCCAGCGCGGCGTCAACGAACTGCAGGTGGAGGCCGGCGCCACCCTCAGCGGGGCACTGCTGCGCAACGGCCTGGTGGACGAGCTGCTGCTGTACGTGGCGCCGGTGCTGCTGGGCGAAAAGGCCAAGCCGCTGTTTGCCGGCATTGATCCGGCAGGCATGGCCTCGCGGCTGGGGCTGAAGATCGTGGATACGCGGCAGATCGGCCCGGACCTCCGCCTCCTGCTCACGCCCTGAAACGCCGCCGTCGCACGGAAAACCGGGGTCAGAGCCCGATTTGCCCGGCGGAACGCCACGAATAACGGGGTCAGAGCACGTTTTGCCTGCCGGGATGCCGCGAAACACACGCAGTGTCGCGGGCAAAACGTGCTCTGACCCCGTTATTGCTGACGCGGCCTTCGCTCCCGGGCCTTACAATGGCGGCTTATTTCAGGGCCTTTTCCCCATGTTCACCGGATTGATCCAGGCCGTAGGCCGACTCACCCAGCGCGAAGTGCGCGGCGGCGACCAGCGGCTGCGCTTCGGCTGGGGCACGCTGCCCGCGCACGACATCGAGCTGGGCGAGTCCATCGCCGTCAGCGGCTGCTGCCTCACCGTGGTGGCCTGGGACGCGCACGGCTTCGATGCCGACGTTTCGAACGAAACCCTCGCGCTCACCACGCTCGGCGGCCTGCCCATCGGCGCCGCCGTGAACCTGGAGCGCTCGCTGCTGCCCACCACGCGCCTGGGCGGCCACCTGGTGTCGGGCCACGTGGACGCCGTGGGCGCCGTGGAGAAAGTCTGGGACGACGGCCGCAGCCAGCGCTGGCGCTTCACCGCGCCGCGCGGCGTGTTGCGCTACGTCGCCGCCAAGGGCTCGATCGCCGTGGACGGCACCAGCCTCACCGTCAACGCCGTGGACGACACCGGGTTCGAAGTGAACCTGGTGCCGCACACCGTCGCCCACACCGCCTTCGGCGAAACCGCCGTCGGCGCCGCCGTCAATCTTGAGGTGGACACCATCGCCCGCTACGTCGAGCGGCTGCTGGCCACCCGCGAGGAATCCGCATGAGCTTCGCCACCATCCCCGAGCTGCTGGAAGAACTGCGCCAGGGCCGCATGGTCGTCGTGGTGGACGACGAGGACCGCGAGAACGAAGGCGACCTGATCATGGCCGCCGAACTCGTGAAGCCCAGCGA
>DAORUD010000203.1:0-2600 GCA_035433005.1 Arenimonas sp.
GGACGGCCGGCTGGTGCTGTCGGACCTGCGCATGGGCGTGGAGCCGGACTTCACCTTCCGCTTCGTGGTGGCCGAACGCGACGGCGCCGGCTGGAAGCCGGTGCCGCCCACCCAGGCCGACTGGCCCACCGACGCCATTCGACGGCTGCCCGAGGTTTGGCACAGGATATGGACGCCTGAGCCCACCCCGTAGGACCCCGCCATGAGCGCAAGACTGGACCTGTCGAGCCTGCCGCCTGAAGTAAGGCAAAAGGTGGAAGCCGGCCTGGCGAAACTTCCGCCCGAAGCGCGCCGGCAGTGGGAGGAGCAGGGCTCGCCGCTGCTGGCCAAGCTGGTGGCGGGGCTGGCGGGCGCGCAGGCGTCGTCGCGCCAGCCGCCGCCGGTGCCGCGCACGCAGCGCACGCCGGGTTTCCAGGCGACCGCCGCGCCGCCCGCGCGCGCAGCCACCGCCCAGGTGTCGCCGCCCCGCGAGTCGCCGCCGCCGCCGCTGATCCAGCGCACGCCGCCCTGGAGCCACTACAACGACACCATCGCTCCGGGCGACCGCCCTGGCTTGCTGCAGCGCTTGCTGCTGGCTGCGGCTGTTGCCGGCGTGGCCGCGTGGCTGTTCCTCTAGCCGGTCAGGCCACCGCGGGCAGGTCCGGCGGCACGCCTGCGGCCAGCGCGTCGAAGTAATCGCGCGTCAGTCGCAGCTGTTCGTCGGCGGTTTCGGCGCGGTTGACCACGTGCCGGAAGGCGGCGTTCTCGGGCCGGTCCTTGGCGTACCAGCCCAGGTGCTTGCGGGCGATGCGCACGCCGGCCACTTCGCCGTAGAAGGCGTGCAGGTGTTCCAGGTGGCCCAGCAGCACGGCGCGCACTTCCTGCACGCCGGGCTCGGGCAGTTTCTCGCCGGTGGCCAGGTAGTGGGAAATCTCGCGGAAGATCCACGGCCGGCCCTGCGCGGCGCGGCCCACCATCACCGCGTCGGCGCCGGTGTGGCGCAGCACGAAGGCGGCCTTTTCCGGCGAATCAATGTCGCCGTTGGCCAGCACGGGAATGGACAGCGCGGCCTTCACCGCCTGGATGGTGTCGTACTCGGCCAAGCCAGTGTAGTGCTGGTCGCGGGTGCGGCCGTGCACGGCCAGCGCGGCGATGCCGCTGTCCTGGGCGATGCGGGCGATGGCCAGTGCGTTGCGGTGTTCGCTGTCCCAGCCGGTGCGGATCTTCAGCGTCACCGGCACGTCCACCGCCTTCACCACCGCCGACAGGATGCGCGCCACCAGGGGTTCGTCGCGCATCAGCGCCGAACCGGCCCAGGTGTTGCACACCTTCTTGGCCGGGCAGCCCATGTTGATGTCGATGATCTGCGCACCGTGGCCCACGTTGTAGCGCGCGGCCTCGGCCAGCACCTCGGGCACGGTGCCGGCGATCTGCACGCTGATGGGGTCGGGTTCGCCGGCGTGGTCCATGCGGTGCAGGGACTTGTTGGTGTGCCAGAACCTGGGATCGGAGATGGTCATCTCCGACACGCACAGGCCCGCGCCCAGGCGCTTGCACAGCATGCGGAAGGGCTTGTCGGTGACGCCGGCCATCGGCGCCAGCACCACGTTGGGCGTGAGCGTGTAGGGGCCGAGCCGCATCTCAGGCCTGCCGCACGCGCTCGGCGTGGTTGGCCAGGTGCATCAGGTGGGCGCGGGTGTACTGCGCCTTGTCCAGCGCGCCGTAGGCGAAGTGCGGGGCCAGCGGGCCGGCGTGCGCTTCGAACGCGGCCCAGGCCGCATCCAGCCGCGCGGCTGCCGCGGCCAGGTCGGTGGCCACCAGCGCGGCGGCGCCGGGGATGGGTTCTTCCAGGTCGTGCTGCATGCGGCCCACGCGGGTGAAGGCCTTGAAGCCCAGCGCGCCGGCCGTGGCCTGGAAGGCCGCCGACTTCGCCTGCGGGAAGCCGTGCAGCGAGAACTCGATACTTTGCGCGCAGTGTTCGAACACCCGCGCCACCGGCCAGCCCGCCGTGGCGATGGCCTGGCCACTGCCGATGGCCTGCACCCAGCGGCGCGCATCGGCGATGGTGGCGAACCCCGACACCGGCGCGGCGGGCCCGGACAGCCACAGCGCGGCGCCCGCACCCACGGCGGCCAGGGTGACGCCGCTGGCGCCGGCCAGCTTGACGAAGGTGCGGCGCTTCATGGCGTCGCCACGCGGCGCATGGAGGCGGCGCCGCCGGGCCGTTCGGTGGACCAGCCGGCGTAGGCGTTGGCGAACGACACCGCTGCCGCGAACGGCGTGTCGCGCGGCCACTGCGCCAGGCGTGCGGCCAGGGCGCCGCTGAACGCGTCGCCGGCACCCGTGGTGTCCACCGCCTGCACGGGCGTGCAGTGCTGGCGATAGAAGGCGTCGGCATCGCCGCGCAGGTCGCCGTCGCGGTGCGACACGAACACGCCGCCGGCACCCAGCGTGATCACCAGCGTGGCGCCGGGCGCCAGCTGCCGGCAAAGCGCATGCAGCGCCGGCGGCGGCAGGTCGGCCAGGGTGTCGGCGCCAACAGCCACGCCGGCGTGGCGGGCCAGCATCGCCGCGAACTCGGTTTCGTTGGGCGTGAGGATGTCGGCGGCGGCCAGCAGCGC
>DAORUD010000204.1:0-2591 GCA_035433005.1 Arenimonas sp.
GGCCAGGAACGGCATCGGCGCATTGCGCACCTTTGAAAACACCAGGCTCATCAGCAGCGGCGGCATCAGCGAACCCTCCGCGTAGTGCAGCCAGTAGCTGGCGCGACGGCGCGCGGCGGTGCCGGGCGGTGGAATCAGCCTGCCCTGCCCGTACTTGTCGGCGAGGTATTCGATGATGGCGCCGGATTCGGCCACCACCTCGTCGCCGTCGCTGACCACCGGGGACTTGCCCAGCGGATGCACGGCGCGAAGTTCGGGCGGCGCCAGCATGGTTTTGGCGTCGCGCTGGTAGCGCTTGACCTCGTAGGGCACGCCCAGCTCTTCGAGCAGCCACAGCACGCGCTGCGAACGGGAGTTGTTGAGGTGGTGGACGATGACCATGCGTTTTTCCTGTTCGGTGAGCCGCCAGCATAGCCTGACCTCCGGCGCAGGCCGGCGACGATTCAGCCGGCCGGTGGCAAAGTACGGCCATGCGAATCCTTCCCCTGTTTTCCGCCCTGCTGCTGGCCGCCGCCTTCCCGGCCGCCGCCGACCCCGCCTTTTCTGCCTGCCTGGATGGACTGAAGCCGCAGGCCGCGGCGGCCGGCATCCGCGCGGACACCTTCGACACGCACACCGCCGGCCTGGCGCCCGACCCCACGGTGCTTGAATCGCTGGACTTCCAGCCCGAGTTCCGCACGCCCCTCTGGGACTACCTGGCCGGCCTGGTGGACGACGAGCGCGTGGACGACGGTCGGGCCATGCTG
This sequence comes from Arenimonas sp., assembly GCA_035433005.1. Lineage (GTDB taxonomy): Bacteria > Pseudomonadota > Gammaproteobacteria > Xanthomonadales > Xanthomonadaceae > Arenimonas. The sequence continues at coordinate 747 of DAORUD010000204.1, forward strand.
GCCGAACACGCCGACCTGCTGCGGCGCGTGGAGTCTGCTTACGGCGTCGACCCGCAGACCGTGGTGGCGGTGTGGGGCGTGGAAAGCAACTACGGACGCACCTTCGGCAAGAAGCCGCTGCTGGCTTCGCTGGCCACGCTGTCGTGCGCCGGGCGCCGGCAGGCCTTCTTCCGCGGCGAACTGTTCGCCACGCTCAAGCTGCTGCAGTCGGGTGACCTTCGCGCCGACGGGCTGGTGGGTTCGTGGGCCGGGGCCTTCGGCCATACCCAGTTCATGCCCAGCACCTACGCGCGCATCGCCGTGGACTTCGACGGCGACGGTCGCCGGGACCTGGTGGGCAGCATCCCCGATGCCCTGGCCTCAACCGCCAACTACCTCAAGCGTTCGGGCTGGCGCACGGGCCAGGCCTGGGGCCGCGAAGTGGTGCTGCCGGCCGGATTCGACACGTCGGTGAATGGGCGCCAGGCGCGCCGGCCGCTGTCGTCGTGGCTGGCACGCGGCGTGAAACCCGCCGACGGCCGCGCCCTGGCCAGCAGCGACGATCCGACGGCGCTGCTGCTGCCGGCCGGCAAGGACGGCCCCGCTTTCCTGGTTCACAGGAACTTCGACGCCATCTATTCCTACAACGCGGCCGAGAGCTATGCGCTGGCCATTGCCCACCTGTCGGACCGCCTGCGCAACGGCGGCCCCCTGGTCACCGCCTGGCCCACCGACGACCCCGGCCTGTCGCGACGCGAACGCCGCGAACTGCAGGAGCTCCTGGTGGCGCGCGGCCACGATATCGGCGAAGTGGACGGCATGATCGGCACGCGCTCGCGCGAGGCGCTGAAAATCGAGCAGGCGCGCCTGGGCCTCCCCGCCGACGGCCGCGCCGGACAGCGCATCCTCCAAGCCCTGCGCAGGGAACCGCGCCAGCCCTGAGCCACGTTCGCCGCGCGACCCGGTTTCAGGCAACAATCAGGGCCTGTCCCCCGTCCGGAGTCCGTCCCATGAAATGGCGCAGCGCAAGACGCAGCAGCAACGTCGACGATCGGCGCGGCACGGGCCCGGGGGGTGGCGGTGGCGGCATGAAGCTGGGCCTGGGCGGCATCGCCGTGGTGGTGGTGATCGGCCTGCTGATGGGCAAGAACCCGATCGAGATGCTGGGCCTGGTGGCCGAAATCCAGCAGCAGGCGCCGGCCGGTCCCTCCGGCCCGGCGACCGCGCCCCCGGTGGACGACGAAGCCTCGCAGTTCGTCGCCAGCATCCTGGGTGAAACCGAGGACGTGTGGGGCGGCATCTTCCAGGAAAGCGGCAACACCTATCCCGCCCCGACCCTCGTGCTGTTCAGCGGCAGCGTGAACTCGGCCTGCGGCGGCGCGACGGCAGCGGTGGGTCCGTTCTACTGCCCGGGCGACCAGCAGGTCTACATCGACCTGAGCTTCTTCCGGCAGATGGAACAGCGCCTGGGCGGCGGCGGTGATTTCGCCGAGGCCTATGTCATCGCCCATGAGGTCGGCCACCACGTGCAGACCATCACCGGCATTTCCGACAAGGTGAACCAGGTGCGCCAGCGCGGTGGCAACGTCGAAGGCGCCGATGGCCCGCTGGTGCGCCAGGAGCTGCAGGCCGACTGCTACGCCGGCCTGTGGGCGCACCACGCCCAGAAGCGACATGCCTGGCTGGAAAGCGGCGACCTGGAAGAAGCCATGGCCACCGCCACGGCCATCGGCGACGACACCCTGCAGCGCCAGGGCCAGGGCCAGGTGGTGCCCGATTCGTTCACCCACGGCAGCGCCGAGCAGCGAGTGCGCTGGTTCCGCGTTGGCTTCCAGTCCGGCGACGTTCGCCAGTGCGACACCTTCG
>DAORUD010000205.1:0-2543 GCA_035433005.1 Arenimonas sp.
GGCTTGCCGAAGAAGGCCTGGGCCGCGGCTTCCGCGCCGTACACGCCGTCGCCGAACTCGGCGATGTTGGCGTACACCTCCAGGATGCGCTGCTTGGACCACAGCGCCTCGATCAGCACCGTGTACCAGGCCTCCAGCCCCTTGCGGAAATAGCCGCCCCCGCTCCACAGGAACAGGTTCTTGGCCACCTGCTGGCTGATGGTGCTGCCGCCGCGCACGCGGCCGCCGCGGGCGTTGCTGTCCAGCGCCTTGTCTATCGCCTCGAGGTCGAAGCCATGGTGCTGCGGGAACTTCTGGTCCTCGGCGGCCACCAGCGCGATGGGCAACTGGGCGGAAATCTGGCCGTAGTCGCGCCATTCCTGCCGCAGCTCGAAGCCTTCCTCGCCCACGCCGTCGAGATGGCGCCAGACCATGAACGCACTGGTCGGCGGATCAATGAACCGAAGCGCGCCCACCTGCATCACCGTCACGCCCATCAGCACGAACGGCAGCCACAGCAGGCGCCGCAGCCAGCGGCGCTTCTTCGTCACGGGAACACGTCGGTCAGGGTCGTCCATCGCCCGAAGGATAACCGTGGCCGCCTTGCGGGAGGGCGCGGTGGAGTAAAATGCCCGCATGAAAAAGCACCCCGACAGCGACACCCTCACCCGCTTCCTGCTTGAACGCTCCGGTATCCGCGGCGTGGTGGTGCACCTGGACCAGACCTGGGCCGAGATTGCCGGCCGCAACGACTACCCGCTGCCGGTGGCCTCGCGCCTGGGCGAAACCTGCGCCGCCGCCGCGCTGTTCACCGGCCACGCCAAGATTGACGGCCGCCTGAGCGTGCAGCTGCGCGGCACCGGCGCCCTGCGCACGCTGTTCGCCGAATGCACCGCGGCCGGCACCCTGCGCGGCATCGCCCACTACCAGGCCCCCATCCCCAGCCCGCTGACCCCGCGCGCGTTCGGCCCGGGCTCGCTGATGGCCATCACCATCGAGTCCACGCCCCCCGGCGCCCGGGAAACCACCCGCTACCAGGGCCTGGTGGGCCTGGACGCCGACAGCCTGGCCGAAGCCTTCGAAGGCTATTTCGAACAGTCCGAACAGCTGCCCACCCGCCTGCTGCTGGCCAGCGTGGACGGCCGCGCCGCCGGCCTGATGCTGCAGAAACTGCCCGGCGCCGAGGGCGACCTGGACGGCTGGAACCGCTGCAACGCCCTGTTCGACACCCTGGGCGGCCAGGAGCTGGCCGAACTGCCGGTGGACACCCTGCTGCACCGGCTCTTCCACGAAGAGCGCGTGAAGCGGCTCGACCGCCGCCCCCTGGCCTTCGCCTGCTCCTGCTCGCGCGAACGGGTGGGCGACATGCTGCGCACCCTGGGCCCGGACGAGGCCCGCGGCGCCCTGGTGGACGGGGTGGCCGAAGTGCACTGCGATTTCTGCGGCGAGGCCTACCGCTTCGAGGCCGGACAGGTCGAGGCGCTGTTCAGCGTCGCGCCGACGGCGCCCGGCTCCGACAGCATCCAGTAGCCCCCCCCGTAGGAGGGCCTTCAGGCCCGACCTTTCCCGGCGGAAGAGCGTCGGGCCTGAAGGCCCTCCTACACGGGGCGGGGGTTGACGGGTGGCTTCAAAGGGTTAAGTTATTGTAAAATCGCGACGCGGCCGCCCCGGGGAACTATCCAGGCCGGCCGGGCTCCAACGAGCCAACCGAGGATTGAACATGCTGTCCGCGCTGCGCCCCATCGCCGCTGTCCTGCTTGCCGTCGCGGCCCTGCCCGCGCTGGCGCAGTCGCCCGCGCCGCTGGTGCTGCCGGCCGACAGCGGCAACACCACCGCGCTGCCCATCATCCGCAACAACCAGGTGGAAGGTTTCCTGCTGATCGAGTCCGGCACCGGTTCGCCGGCGCGCTCGTCGCTCGACCGCATCCTGGGCCGCACCGGTTCGCCGGCCGTGGGCGCCGGCATCAGCATCCCGCTCGACAACGGCCGCCGCATCGGCACCAGCCTGACGCTGGAAAGCAACCCCACCGTGGGCCTGCTGTGCAACGGCAACAGCGTCACCCGCAGCTTCGGTTCGCTGGCCCAGCACTGCATGGTGGCCAACCTGGCGCCCAACCCCGCGCTGCCGCTGGCCTACTCGCAGCCCGGCGTGCGCGCCGAAGCCCGCCTGGAAAGCGACCGCTCCGCGCTCACCGCCAGCCTGGGCCTGAACCGCTTCAACATCGAAACCCCGCTCGCCCTGCCCGGCGCCACGCCCGGCACCGCACCGTCGGACCTGCTGCTGTCGGCCAACGGCGCCGAGTTCGAACAGGAAAACATCGGCCTGCTGGGCGAACTCAAGGTCGGCGAGTCCGGCTGGATCAGCATCGGCGGCACCCTGGCGCGCGCGCGCATCGTGCCGGCCAGCCAGCTGCCCGGCGGCGTGCGCCCCGAGTGGAACACCGGCACGCTCAGCCTGGGCGGCGGCGTCGGCAATTTCGGCGGTGAAGTGATTGGCCGCGTGATCGAGATCCCGGGCAGCAGCAACACCTACAGCAACGTCGGCCTGGGCGTCACCTGGCGCG
>DAORUD010000206.1:0-2539 GCA_035433005.1 Arenimonas sp.
TCGCCAAGATCATGGACTTTGGCGCCTTCGTGACGATTGCCCCCGGCAAGGACGGCCTGGTGCACGTCTCGCAGATCTCCAACGAGCGCGTCGAGAAGGTGTCCGACAAGCTCAAGGAAGGCGACATGGTCAAGGTCAAGGTGCTGGAAGTGGACAAGCAGGGCCGCATCCGCCTGTCCATGAAGGCCGTCGAGGAGGGCGAGGGCCTGTAAGCCCCCGCCGCACTTCGCAGCATCCGGAAAAGCGGGCTTCGGCCCGCTTTTTCTTTGTCCCCGATTCCTGTGGGAGGGCCTTCAGGCCCGAAGCTCTGCGGCCGGGAGCGTCGGGCCTGAAGGCCCTCCTACAGGGGCTGGGGCGCTGGTACAGTCGCGGCATGAAGCGACATTTCTCGATGCTCCGCGAGTTCCACCTGGCCGACTGGTTCACGCTGGCCAATGCCTTCTGCGGCACCGGCGCGGTGTTCGCGGCCATGCGCTTCCTGCAGGACGGCCACGCGTCCGACCTGCTGTGGGGCATGGCGCTCATTCCGCTGGCCTTCGTGTTCGATGCGCTGGACGGCAGGATCGCGCGCTGGCGGCACAGTGCGTCCACCCTGGGCCGCGAGCTGGATTCGCTGTCGGACGTGATTTCCTTCGGCGTGGCGCCCGCGGCGCTGGCCTACGCCTGCGGCATGCAGGGCGGCTGGGACTGGCTGGTGCTGTCTTACTTCGTGTGCTGCGGCGTAAGCCGGCTGGCGCGCTACAACGTCACCGCCGAGGCGCTCAGCGGCGACGAAGGCAAGGTGAAGTATTTCGAAGGCACGCCCATCCCCACCAGCCTGGCGCTGGTGGCGGTGCTGGCCGTGGCCGCGTGGCAGGGCCGCATCGGCGACGCGCTGTGGCTGGGCAGCGTGGACCTGGGCTGGCAGCTGCACCCGCTGGTGCTGATGTTCGCGCTGTCGGGTTCGCTGATGATCAGCAAGACCCTGCACGTGCCCAAGCCCTGAAGCGGTTGCGCGCATGGACCTGATCCTCGTCATCCTCGACCTGGTGGGCACCTTCGTGTTCGCGCTCAGCGGCGCGCTGGTGGGCGTGCGGCACCGGCTCGATTTGTTCGGCGTGCTGGTGCTTTCCTTCGTGGCGGCCAACGGCGGCGGCGTGATGCGCGACACCATGATCGGCGCCACGCCGCCGGCCGCGCTGCAGGACTGGCGCTACGTCGCCATCTCCATCGCCGCCGGGCTGCTGACCTTCTGGCGCGCGGGCGCCATCGAGCGCTGGCGCAACCCGGTGCAGTCGCTGGATGCGGTGGGCCTGGGCGTGTTCGCCGTGGCCGGCGCGCTCAAGGCGCAGGCCTTCGGCCTGGGGCCCGTGGGCGCGATGCTTCTGGGCATGCTCACCGGCATCGGCGGCGGCATGCTGCGCGACGTGCTGGTGGCGCAGGTGCCCACGGTGCTCAAGGCCGAGCTGTACGCCATCGCCGCGCTGGCCGGCGCCGGCGTGGTGGTGCTGGGCACGGCGCTGTCGCTGCCGGTGGCGTGGGTGGTGGTGGCCGGCGTGGTGGCCTGCACGGGCCTGCGCCTGTTCGCCATCCGCCGCGGCTGGGCGCTGCCGGTGGCGCGCCCGCCTGAATAGTTTCGCTCAGGACTCCGGCTTGGGCACGATGGCCTCGACGAAGATCTGCAGCTCCACTTCGTCACCCACGTTGGGTGCGTAGTCGCCCATGCCGAACTCGCTGCGGCGGATCTTGCCGGTGGCGCTGAAGCCCACCGCGTCGCGACGGGCCATGGGCTGCACGGCCGCCTTGTTGAGGGTCACGTCCAGGGTGACCGGGCGGGTGATGCCCTTGAGCGTCAGATTGCCCACCACCGTCAGCCGGCCCGGTCCCGAGGCGCTGACCGCGGTGCTGGTGAAGCGCGCCTCGGGGAACTTCGCGATATCGAAGAACTGCGAGGTGCCCAGGTGGTCCCGGAAATCAGGCGCGCCCGTGAGCAGCCCCGAGATCGGGATGCGGACATCCACCTTCGACTGCGCCACCTTGGGCGGGTCGTAGGACACCACGCCGTCCAGCGAAGAGAACTGGATGACGGTGCGCGTGAACCCGAAGTGCTCCCAGCTCGCCACCACCGTGGAGTGGTTGCTGTCGATGCGGTAGTCGGCGGCCTGCGCCCGCGGCGCGGAGGTCAGCAGGGCCAGCATCAGGGCAAAGCAGGAAATGGCGCGCATGGGACGGCTCCTGGCCGCGGGGGGAGGGAACCCCACGCTAGCGCATGTCCGCAAGGGTGTCCTCGGCCGGGCGGCCGGACCGGCCTAGACCCAGCCGGTGGCGTAGAACACGCCGATGACCACGAACACCGCCATCGTCTTGATGATCGTGATGGCGAAGATGTCCCTGTAGGCCTGGCGGTGCGTCAGGCCGGTCACCGCCAGCAGGGTGATGACCGCGCCGTTGTGCGGCAGGGTGTCCATGCCGCCGCTGGCCATCGAGGCCACGCGGTGCAGCACCTCCATCGGGATGCTGGCGGCGTTGGCGTTGGCGATGAAGGTGTCGGCCATCGCCG
>DAORUD010000207.1:0-2505 GCA_035433005.1 Arenimonas sp.
CGGGGCCGACCACGGTGACCGCGATGCCTTCGTCGGCGGCCAGCTGCAGCAGGCCGGGAATGTTGGTGGCCTGCACCGCCGCGTTGCGGCAGCGCGGCTCCATGGCCGTGCCGGCGTTGCCGGGCGCGACGATGACTTCGCTCACGCGCGCCGACTGCGACAGCTTCCACGCCAGCGCGTGTTCGCGCCCGCCCGAACCGATGACCAGAACCTTCATGCCGTGTTGCCCCGTGTGTTGGCCGGGGCGCTCACGCGCCCGGTCCGCCTGGCCGGCAATCGCTGGCCGCCAGGGTGATGTCGAAGAAAAGCCGGCCCTGCGTGTCGAGGTAGCGGCGGCGAAGGGTGATGCCTTGGTCGAGCAGGTTGCGCACGTCGGGGTTGCGGCAGAAGGGCAGCATCAGCGCCTTCTCGTCGCGGCGGGCCTGTTCGAAGCGCAGCTTGTCGCGCGCGGCGGTGTCCAGGCCCAGCTTGGTGCTGCGGATCAGCATCACGATCTGCGTGCCCTGCAGCGACACCGATTCGAGCACCAGGCCGTTGCCGTAGTCGCGCGGCAGCCCGCGCTGGAACTCCGCCACCACGGCCCGGCTGGCCAGTTCGACCGGCCCGATCGGCGGCACGCGCAGGTAGATCCACACCGCGCCGGCGATCACCGCGGCGCCCAGCGCCAGCAGCGCCCAGGCCAGCCAAGGCAGGCCGGTGCGCGCGCGCGACGAAGGCGCGGTGGGTGGCGTGGCGGCGGAAGGTTTGGCCATGGCGGGTTCGTTGTCCTCAGGCCAGCAGGGGCCGCGGCTCGCGCGCCGCGGCGCGCCAGCCAATGTCGCGCCGGTGGTGTTCGCCGGCCCAGGCCAGCGAGTCCACCGCTTCGTAGGCCGTGCGCTGCGCTTGCGTGACCGTGTCGCCCAGTGCGCACACCGTAAGCACGCGGCCACCTGCCGTGACGACGCGGCCGTCCAGGTCACGGGTGGCCGAGTGGAACACCTTGACTTCCAGCGAATGGCGTACGTCCAGCCCTTCGATGGCATCACCCGTGCGGGGCGTGCCGGGGTAGTTGTCGGCGGCCATCACCACGGCCACGCACGGGCGCGGATTCCAGCGCACCGCCATCTGTTCGAGGCGCTGGTCCACGGCGGCCTCCACCAGCGCCAGCAGGTCGGACTGCAGGCGCATCATCATCGGCTGCGCCTCGGGGTCGCCCAGGCGCACGTTGAACTCCACCAGCCGCGGTGCCCCGCTGGCGTCCACCAGGATGCTGGCGTACAGGAACCCGGTGAACGCCGCGCCCTCCTTGGCCATGCCGCGCACGGTGGGCTCGATGATCTCGCGCAGGATGCGCTGCTCCACCTGCGGCGTGACCACCGCGGCGGGCGAGCAAGCGCCCATGCCGCCGGTGCTGGGCCCGGCATCGTTGTCGGCCAGGCGTTTGTAGTCCTGCGAGGTGGCCATGGAAAGGATGTTGCGGCCATCCACCATCGCGACGTAGGTGGCTTCCTCGCCGGCGGTTTCGCCGGTCAGGCTCTCGGCGTCGGGAATGCCGTGCCGCGCCAGGAAGTCCTTGGCGAAGGCGCTGTTGGCTCCCAGCTGCGCCGCGGCGGCCGTTGGCCCGAAGATGCGCTGGCCGTTCGCGCGGAAGCGATCAACCACGCCCGCCGCCAGAGGACCTTCCGGCCCGACCACGGTGAGGTCCACGCCCTCGCGTCGCGCCAGTGCCAGCAGAGCGTCCAGGTCAGACAGGTCCACATCGGCGTTGACGCATTTGGCTTCGCGCGACGTGCCGGCATTGCCGGGCGCCACGATCACCTTCCCCACGCGCGCAGACTGGGCCAGTTTCCAGGCCAGGGCGTGTTCGCGGCCGCCGTCGCCCAGCACCAGCACGGTCAGCTTCCTGGCCACGCCGGCGACCGGCAGGGACGCGCCGCCGGCAGCGGCGGTCGTGCGCCCGGCCTTGCCGCGCACGTTGTTGATGCCATTCACCACCTTGCCCTCGTTGAGCTTGCGGTTGGTGCGGTAGTAGATCCAGTACAGCATCAGCGTGTAAAGCAGGCCCACCAGCACCAGGCCGCCAATGATCACGCCCAGCGGCATCGTGCGGCCCAGCAGCACCGCGAACGGATCGGAATTGATCACCGAGCGCATGTACAGGCCGATCGCCAGCTCCTTGGCCATCAGCACCGCCAGCGCCAGGCGGAACATCCGCCAGCGTTCGTCGTTGCTGAAGCCGCGGCCGTTTTCGACCCAGAACTTGCGCAGCGTCTGCTGCGCACACAGCCACACCATGATCATGCCGATGGCCAGGCCGCTGCCCTTGCCGTTCATCAGCATGCCGATGACCACGGTGATGGCCAGCGTGACGGCGTAGTAGCCGAAGAACGTCAGGTGGTAGCGCGTCAGGTCGGTGTCGCTGGAATGCATGGGATGCGCCTGGGGGTGGGGCGGGTCAGTGGCGGAAGTGACGGCGGCCGGTGAACACCATCGCCATGCCGGCTTCGTCGGCGGCGGCGATGACTT
>DAORUD010000208.1:0-2478 GCA_035433005.1 Arenimonas sp.
GTGGCCCGGCCGGCGCCTCGGCGGCGGTGTACGCCGCGCGCAAGGGCATCCGCACTGGCGTGATTGCCGAGCGCTTCGGTGGCCAGCTGCTGGACACGCTGGGCATCGAGAACCTGATTTCCGTGGCCCATACCGAAGGCCCCAAGCTGGTGACGGTGCTTGAACAGAACGTGCGCGGCCTGGACGTGGACGTGATGGACCTGCAGCGCGCGGAGAAGCTGGTGCCGGCCACCGAGCCCGGCGGCCTGGTGGAAATCGAGCTGGCCAACGGCGCCCGCGTGAAGTCGCGCACGGTGGTGCTGTCCACCGGCGCACGCTGGCGCCAGATGAACGTGCCGGGCGAGAACCTTTACCGCAACAAGGGCGTGGCCTACTGCCCGCACTGCGACGGCCCGCTGTTCAAGGGCAAGCGCGTGGCGGTGATCGGCGGCGGCAACTCGGGCGTGGAAGCGGCCATTGACCTGGCCGGCATCGTCGCCCACGTCACGCTGGTGGAGTACGACGCGCAGCTGCGCGCCGACGACGTGCTGCAGCGCAAGCTGCGCAGCCTGCCCAACGTGAGCATCGTGCTGAACGGGCAGAGCACCGAAGTGCGCGGCGATGGCCGCAAGGTGACGGCCCTGGTCTACACCGACCGCGTCGGCGGCGGCCAGCACGTGGTCGAGCTCGAGGGCATCTTCGTGCAGATCGGCCTGCTGCCCAACACCGAATGGCTCAAGGGCACCGTGGCCCTGTCGCCGCGCGGCGAGATCATCGTGGACGATCGCGGCCAGACCTCGGTGCCGGGCGTGTTCGCCGCGGGCGACGCCACCACGGTGCCGTACAAGCAGATCGTGATTGCAATGGGCGCCGGCGCCACCGCGGCGCTCGGCGCCTTCGACCACCTGATGCGCTCGGCCGTGGCGTCGCCGGTGCAGGCCGCGCTGGCCTGAGTCCTGCCCGGGGGCCTTGCCGCCGGGGCCGGCCGGGTGGGCCCCGGGGCATGGCGGGACCGGGCTATCATGGCCCGGCCCCCGCAAGGAACGCGCCATGAGCCCCCCCGAGCCTGCCGTCGCGAGCGACACCGAACGCCTGTTCGCCGCCATCCCCGAGCGCAACACCGGCGACTGCCTGCTGCGCACCATGCAGCAGCACCACGTGGCGCTGTCCACGATGGCCGACACCAAGGCCAACATCATCATCACCATGTCGTCCATCGTGCTGACCCTGGTGCTGGGCCGCCTGAACGACCCGGTGCTGCGCACCGCCTCGCTCACCCTGGCCGCTTTCACGCTGCTGGCGCTGCTGCTGGCCGTGCTGGCGGTGCTGCCCAAGTACCGGCCGCTGAAGCTGCAGGACGGCGCGATGCCGTCGCAGTTCAACCTGATGTTCTTCGGCCACTTCGCCGAACTCACCCGCGAACGCTTCCTCACCGAAATCGCCGGCGCGCTCAAGTCGGACGGTTCGGTGTACGAGACGATGGCGCGCGACACCTATGCGCTGGGCTATTACCTGGCGCACCACAAGTACCGCTACCTGCGGCTTTCGTACATCTTCTTCCTGGCCGGGTTCCTGCTTTCCTGCTTCGTGCAGGTCTGGCAGCTGCTGGCGCACTGACGGTGACCACGCTGGCCAACGCCATCCGCGACGCCGCTTCGCGCCTGCCGGGCGGCGAGGCGCGGCTGGAGGCGGAGCTGCTGCTGGCGCATGCGCTGGACCGGCCGCGCAGCTGGTTCTACGCCCACGCCGGCGACCTGCTGGAGCCGCGCGACGCCATCGCCTTCGCCGAACTGCTGCGCCGGCGCGAGGGCGGCGAGCCGGTGGCGCAGATCACCGGCCACCGCGGGTTCTGGTCGCTGGAGCTGGCGGTGACGCCCGACACGCTGATACCGCGCCCGGAAACCGAGCTGCTGGTGGAGCTGGCGCTGGACCGGCTGCCGCGCACCGAGCCCCGGCGCGTACTGGACCTGGGCACCGGCACCGGCGCGATCGCTCTGGCCATCGCCAGCGAACGCCCGCTGGCCGACGTCACCGCGGTGGACGCGAGCCAGGCGGCCCTGGACGTGGCGCGCGACAACGCCGCCGACGCCGGGCTGGCGCTGCGCCTGCTGCATGCCGACTGGTTCTCGGCGGTGGCCGGCGAAACCTTCGACCTGGTGGCCAGCAACCCGCCTTACATCGCCGACGGCGACCCGCACCTGGAGCAGGGCGACCTGCGCTTCGAGCCGCGCACCGCGCTGGCCTCGGGCCCCGACGGCCTGGACGCCATCCGCGTGATCGCCCGCGATGCGCCCGCGCACCTGGTGCCCGGAGGCTGGCTGCTGGTGGAACACGGCTACGACCAGGGCCCGGCAGTGCGTGAGCTGTTCACCGCCGCGGGCCTGAAGTCGGTCGCCACCGAGCGTGACCTCGAGCAGCGCGACCGCGTCACCCTGGGCCGCAGGCCCGCCGCCTAGTCCGCCACGCGCAGCTGCACGCGCCGGTTGAGCGCGCGGCCGG
>DAORUD010000209.1:0-2419 GCA_035433005.1 Arenimonas sp.
GGAAATCCGGTAGACGCGGCCCAGGCTGCCCACCCACAGTTCGTCGCCGCGCGCGAGCAGGGCATTGGCCGGGTGGGCCAGGCGGTGCCGTAGCACCAGCCCGGTGTCCAGCGCCTCGTAAACGCCGTCGGGCGCGGCCACCATGATTTCGCCCGAAGGCATCGGCTGGATGTCGCGGGTGTCCAGCGCCGCGCCGGCGCCGGCGCCCTTCACGGGGATGGGGCGGAACTTGCCGTCCTCGCGCAGCGTCAGCCCGCGGTAGGTGGACACCCACAGGCGGTTGGCCGGGTCCACGTGCAGGTCGTTGATCCAGATGCCGGCCAGCCCCGGTGTGTTCTCGGGGTTGAACAGGGTGAAGCGGACGCCGTCGAAGCGCGCCAGCCCGCCCTGCGTGCCTACCCAAAGATAGCCCTGGCGGTCCTGGGTGATGGCCAGGGCGCTGATTTGCGGCAGGCCCTGTTCGATGCTCCAGGTGTTGCGGACGTAGTGGTGGAAGGCCTTGTCCGGATCCAAGGCCCTGACGGGCCCGGCGCCCCCGGCCAGGGCGGCGAGCGAGGCTACCAGCAGCGCGGCGCTACGCAGGATCGACACGGTGGATACCGGTGCTGACGGGGCTGGCCTTGAATATCAACCCATGCCCGTGACAAGGCAAGCGCCGCCCATGCGTGGGAGGGCCTTCAGGCCCGACGCCTATCTCCGTGAAGCCTCGGGCCTGAAGGCCCTCCCACAAGCCTCAGCACTCGATGACGTTCACCGCCAGGCCGCCGCGGCTGGTTTCCTTGTACTTGTCCTGCATGTCGCGGCCGGTGTCGCGCATGGTCTTGATGACCTTGTCCAGGCTGACCTTGTGCTTGCCGTCGCCGCGCAGGGCCATGCGCGAGGCGTTGATGGCCTTCACCGCGCCCATGGCGTTGCGCTCGATGCAGGGGATCTGCACCAGGCCGCCGATCGGGTCGCAGGTGAGGCCCAGGTTGTGCTCCATGCCGATCTCGGCGGCGTTCTCGACCTGGCCGGGGGTGCCGCCCAGCGCGGCGGTCAGGCCGGCGGCGGCCATCGAGCAGGCCACGCCCACTTCGCCCTGGCAGCCGACTTCGGCGCCGGAAATCGAGGCGTTTTCCTTGTACAGGATGCCGATGGCGGCCGCGGTGAGCAGGAAGTCGAACACGCCCTGTTCGCTGGCGCCCGGGATGAAGCGGTCGTAGTAGTGCAGCACCGCCGGGATGATGCCGGCGGCGCCGTTGGTGGGCGCGGTGACCACGCGGCCGCCGGCGGCGTTTTCCTCGTTCACGGCCAGGGCGTAGAGGTTCACCCAGTCGAGCACGGTCAGCGGGTCGCGCATGCCGGCCTCGGGCTTGGACGACAGTTCGGCGTGCAGCGTCGGCGCGCGGCGGGAGACGTGCAGGCCGCCGGGCAGGGTGCCCTTTTCGCGGATGCCGCGGGCGGTGCAGTCCTGCATGGCCTGCCAGATTTCGCGCAGGCCGCCGAACACCTGGTCTTCCGTGCGCCAGGTGAGTTCATTGGCCAGCATCACGCCGGCCATGCTCAGCTGGTGGTCGTGGCAGCGCTTGAGCAGTTCGTTGCCGGAGTTGAAGGGATGCGGCAGCTCGGTGGTGTCGGCGACGATGCGGTCTTCGGCCGCTTCGTCGGCGTTCACCACGAAGCCGCCGCCCACCGAGTAGTAATCGCGCGTGGCCAGCGGCTCGCCGGCGGCGTCAAAGGCGGTGAAGCGCATGCCGTTGGTGTGGAAGGGCAGCTTCTGCCGCTTGTTCATGATCAGGTCGTGCTTCTCGTCGAAGCTGATCAGGCGCCGCCCCAGCAGCAGGAGCTGCTTGTCCTTGCGGATGCGCTCGAGCGCGGCGGGAATCACGTCCGGGTCTATCTCGTTGGGCCAGTGGCCTTCCAGCCCCATCAGCACGGCCTTGTCGGTGCCGTGGCCGCGGCCGGTGAGCGCCAGCGACCCGAACACTTCGGCGCGCACGCGCGCGGTGCGTTCGAGCACGCCGTTTTCTTCCAGCCAGTGGCTGGCGAAGCGGGCGGCGGCGCGCATCGGCCCCACGGTGTGCGAGGACGACGGCCCGATGCCGATCTTGAAGAGGTCGAAGACGCTGACGGCCATGGCGATGCGGGGTTCCGGCGGAGTGGCCGTATTCTATGCGCCTTCCCGCCAAGCCGACTGTACGCCGCCGAACGGCGCCACCCGATGAAGCTCACCCTGATACAGCGCGACGATTGCCACCTGTGCGACCAGGCTTGGGAAGTGCTGGCCGCCGCGGGCGTGCCCGACTTCGACCCGCTTTGGTTGGACGACGACCTCGGGCTGCAGGCGCGCTACGGCGAACGCATCCCGGTGCTGCGGCGCGAGGACACGGGCGCCGAACTGGACTGGCCGTTCGATGCGGCGGCGGTGCGGGGTTTCATC
>DAORUD010000210.1:0-2331 GCA_035433005.1 Arenimonas sp.
GGTCGTAGGCGATGATCAGCGTGTTGCGGTCGAACATGGCGCTCTGGAAGCGCGCGTAGGGGCACATGTACTTGCACACCTGTTCGCGCAGCACGCCGGCGTTGCCCCAGGTGGCCAGGGAATAGAACAGCACCCAGAACACTTCCCAGCCGCCCCATTCGAACGGCACCAGGCGCGCGGCCAGGTCGCGGATGGGCGTGAAGTAGCCCACGAAGGTGAAGCCCGTCCACAGCGCGAACACCAGCCACAGGAAGTGCTTGGCCAGCTTGCGCTTGACCTTGTCCGCGTTCCAGGGGCCGGCGTCGAGCTTCATCCGCTTGTTGCGGTCGCCCTCGGTCCAGCGCTCCATCCAGATGAACACTTCGGTCCACACCGTCTGCGGGCAGGCGTAGCCGCACCACAGGCGCCCGGCCAGCGCGGTGAAGAAGAACAGCGACAGGCCGGCCATGATCAGCAGCAGGGCCAGGTAGAAGAAATCCTGCGGCCAGAAGCTCAGCCCGAACACATAGAACTTGCGCGCCGGCAGGTCGAACAGCACCGCCTGGCGGTCGTCCCACTGCAGCCACGCAAAGGCGTAGTACATGCCCAGCAGCCAGAACACCGCGGCCTTGCGCAGGCGCTGGAAGCGGCCGTCCTGTTCGCGCGGGTAGACCTTGCGCTCGGAGACGTAAAGGCCCACTTCCTCCACGAGTTCAACGGGGATCTTGCCTGCCATGGCCGGTCAGTCCTTCGCCAGGGGCTTGTTGAAGCGGCTGGCGGGCCGCAGCAGTATCCAGGTGAACAGGCTGCTGCTGGCGGTGCACGCCCAGAACATGAAGAAGCCCAGCGTGTAGCCCACGCCGCGGCTGATCTCGAGTTCGGGGAAGGTGAGGTCGCGCAGCAGCAGCGGGTCGACGAAGGCGAAGAACACCATCGTCGCCACGCCGGCCGCGAAGAAGCTCGGCCAGAGGATCGCGCCCAGCCGCTGCGCCATCGGGCGCGGCGGGTGGTCGAATCGCGACTCGGCCTCGACCCTCATGGCGCCGCTGCCGCCGCCTTGTCGCCGTGCGACAGCGACCAGACGTAGGCCGCCGCGATGCGGGTGCGCGTCTCGCCGATGATCGGCAGGTGCGCCGGCATCATGCCGTTGCGGCCCATGCGGATGCCGGTGCCGATGGTGTCGAAGTCGCTGGCGTAAAGCCAGATGTCGTCGGTCAGGTTGGGTGCGCCCACGGCCGGGTTGCCCTTGCCTTCGGGGCCATGGCAGGCCGAGCAGACCGCGAAGCGGGCCTGGCCGGCGGCGGCCAGGGCCGGGTCGGTCTTCATGCCCGACAGGCTCTGCACGTAGGCCGATACTTCGGTGACGCCGACGTCACCGCCCAGCACCGCTTCCAGCGGCGGCATCGCCGCCTGGCGGCCGTGCAGGATGGTGGTGAGGATTTCGTCGGGCGAACCGCCCCACTGCCAGTCGTTGTCGGTCAGGTTGGGGAAGCCCTTGGCGCCGCGCGCGTCCGAGCCGTGGCACATGGCGCAGTGGTTGGCGAACAGCCGCGCGCCGAAGGCCAGCGCCTCGGGGTCCTTGGCGATCTGGTCGATGGCCATGCCGTCGAACTTGCCGTAGGCCTGCGCCAGGCGGGCGTCGGCGTCGGCCTTGTCGGCGTCATGTTCCTTGGCCGAACTCCAGCCCGAGGTGCCGGCGAAGTTGCCCATGCCCGGGTACCAGGCCAGGTAGCCGATCGAGTAGAAGATCGTCAGGTAGAACAGGATGATCCACCACTTGGGCAGCGGCTTGTTGTATTCGGTGAGGTCGCCGTCCCAGACGTGGCCCGTGGTTTCGGCGGTGCTGCCGTCGGACTTGCGCTTGCGCGCCGTCCACCACAGCAGCCACGTGGTGGCCACGATGTTCAGGACGACCAGGATGATGACGTAGAGGGACCAGCCGGTGGTCATGGAATGTTCTCGCTCTGGTCTTCGAGGGGAATGCGGGAGGCGGCGTCGAACTCGGGCTTGCGGTGCTTGCTGTAGGCCCAGGCCACGCCGGCGATGAAGGCGACGAGTGCAATGACGGTGAAGATGCCGGTGCTCATGTCGTCAGCCCTTCGGTGCGTTCTTGCCCAAGGCCTGCAGGTAGGCGATGAGCGCGTCGAGCTCGGACTTGCCGGCCACCGCGGCGGCGGCGCCCTCGATCTCTTCGTTGGTGTACGGGTCGCCCAGCGTCTGCAGGGCGCGCATGTTGCGGGCCACCGCGGCCGGGTCCACGGCCTGCTCGGCCAGGAACGGGTAGCCGGGCATGTTCGACACCGGCACCACGTCGCGCGGGTTCATCAGGTGCACGCGGTGCCAGTCGTCGGA
>DAORUD010000211.1:0-2281 GCA_035433005.1 Arenimonas sp.
TGCGCCAGCCCGAGGCCGGCGACCTGCGCATGCGCCTGCCGGAAGCACAGGCGCTGCAGCGCGAGGCGATCGAGGAAAGCCTGCTGCTGGCGCGGCGCTGAGGCGCCGCACCTGCCGCGTCAGTCCTTGATGCGGCAGGTGTTGATGCCCAGCAGCGAATACAGCCCGCACATGCCGAACACGCCGGTGAGCAGCGGGACCACGCCCAGGTAGGCCAGGGCCGGGCCGTCGAAGGCCGCGGCCCAGGCGATGAGTCCGGCGCCCACGGCGATGCGCAGGCCACGATCAATGCCGCCAACGTTGGTTTTCATGGGGTAGCTCCCTGCGGGTTGTACTGGTCCAGCCAGCGCCGGACCTCGGAATACCAGAACACCGAATTCTGCGGCTTGAGCACCCAGTGGTTCTCGTCCGGGAAATACACCAGGCGCGTGGGCACGCCCTTCACCAGCAGGGTCTGGAACAGTTCGATGCCGTGGTTGACCGGCACGCGCAGGTCGCGCTGGCCGTGGATGACCAGGGTGGGCGTCTTGAAGTTGCCGGCCGAAAGGTGCGGCGAATTGCGGTCGATGACTTCGCGGTTGCCCTCTTCCCAGAAGCCGCCGAAGCGCGGCACGGTGCTGGCGAAATCGGCCGCGTACTGGGTGTAGAGGTTGTAGACCTTGGCGTGCGCCACCAGCGCCTTGAACGGGTGCTCGCGGCCCAGGATCACCGACGTGAGGTAGCCGCCGTAGCTGCCGCCACCGGCCACCATGCGGTCGGCGTCGGCCCAGGGCTGCGCGGCGGCCCACTGCGCCGACTTGATCACGTCCTCGTAGGGCATCTGCGCCCACTCGGGGTTGATGGAGTCGGTGAACTTCTCGCCAAAGCCCGAGCTGCCGTGGAAGTTGGGCTGGATGACCACGTAGCCCCAGCTGGCGAACACCTGCGCATTCCAGCGGAACTGCATGGCGTTGGTGACGCCGTTGTGCGGGCCGCCGTGGATCACCACGTACACGGGGTACTTCTTCGTGCGGTCGAAGCCGGCGGGGTAGTTCACCCACATCTGGATGTCGTCGCCGTTCGCGCCGGCGTAAGTCACCGATTCGTAGGTGCCCAGTGCGGTGTCGGCCAGCAGCGCGTCGTTCACCGTGGACAGCTTGCGGGCCTTGCCGCTGCGCGGGTCCAGGCTGACCAGGGTGGGCGGTTCGATGAAGCTCTGGCGCACCGCGGCGATCGCGCCGGGCGCCACCGAAAGGCCGCTGAAGGACGACTCGCCGGTGACGGCGCGCGGCTTGCCGGTGAGCGGCAGTTCGTAGACACGCGTGGTGCCGGCGTCGTCAATGGCGCCGTACAGCGTGCGGCCGTCGCGCGACCAGGCCAGGCCCGAGGCGCTGCGGTCCCAGTCGGCGTGCAGTTCGCGGATGTCGCCGCTGCGGCGGTCGTGCAGCATGGGCCGCGCCTTGGCGGCATAGAAGCCTGGCACGCGCTGCTGCAGGAACACCAGGTGGCGGCCATCCGGGCTGTACAGCGGATTGCCGTCGGTGCCGGGGTTGCCGGCGCTGAGGTTGCGCGGCGCACCGCCGGCCACCGGCATCACGTACACATCAATGTCGTCAACGTTGATGGCCGCGTTGCTGTCGGCCGTGAGCGCAATTTCCTTGCCGTCCGGGGACACGTCGAAGGTGCCGTCGAAGCCCTGCGAGAAGCGCGGCAGCTGCAGCCCGCGGCCCAGCGTGACGGGCGCCACCGCGCCGGTGGCCACGTCCACCGTGAACACGTGGCCCTGGCGGTCGTCGAGCAGCGTGTCGAACACGCTGAACGGGCCGGCGTCCCACACCTGCGCCTTCATCTTCGATTCTTCGCGCTCCTTCAGGCGCTTGGCCTGCTGGTCCAGCGGCAGCTCGGCCCAGACGCGGGAGGCGAACGCCAGCTGGCCGTTGCCCACCCAGCGCGGCACCGACACGCCGGTGGCGAAGGTGGTGAGCCGGCGCGCTTCGCCGCCGGCCAGCGGCAGCAGGTACAGCTGCGGCGCCTTGTCGTCGTCGCGCTGGGCCACGAAGGCCAGAGTCTGTCCGTCGGGGCTGAAGCGCGGCGACGATTCGCCGGCGGGGTCGGCGGTGAGCGGGCGCTGCACGCGGCCGTCGCTGCTCCACAGCCACAGGTCGGACAGCAGTTTGTCTTCCGCCATCGCGGTGCGCGATACCGGTGCGACGATGCTGCGCCCGTCAGGCGACACCTCGGGGTTGCCGATGCGCTGGATTTCCCAGCTTCGCTCGGCGGTGAAGGGCTGCGCGGCGTCGGC
>DAORUD010000212.1:0-2262 GCA_035433005.1 Arenimonas sp.
CCATCAGCGAGGAGTCGTCCATCCTCAACTTTCCGGCGCTGAACCTGCGCGAGGCCCACGAGCGCCCCGAGGGCATGGAAGAGGCCGCCGTGATGCTGACCGGGCTGGCGCTGGAACGCGTGCTGCAGGGCCTGGCCATCCTGCAGGACCAGCCGCGCGGCGCCCAACGCCTGCTGCGCCAGGTGGCCGACTACAGCATGCCCAACGTGTCGGACAAGGTCCTGCGCATCATCCACAGCTATACGGACTATGTGAACCGGGTGGTGTGGAAGAAGTACTGACCCATGGCCACGCGCGTTCTGCTGCTGACGCAGTGGTTTGACCCCGAGCCGACGCTCAAGGGCCTGGTGTTTGCCCGCGAGCTGGTGCGCCAGGGCTTCGAGGTGGAGGTGCTGACGGGCTTTCCGAACTACCCGGGCGGCAAGCTCTATCCGGGCTATCGCATGCGCTGGCTGCGGCGCGAGGTGATCGACGGCGTGCGGGTCACGCGCGTGCCGCTGTACCCCAACCACGACCAGTCGGCCATCAAGCGGGTGCTGAACTACGCCAGCTTTGCCGCGTCGTCGCTGCTGTATGGCTTGTTCATGCTGCGCCGGCCGGACGTCATCTATGCCTATCACCCGCCGCTGACGGTGGGCGTCACGGCCAGCCTGATCCGACTGCTGCGGCGCGTGCCGGTGGTGTACGACATCCAGGACATGTGGCCCGACACCCTGCGCGCCACCGGCATGCTGAACAACGCCCGCGCCCTGGGCGTGGTGGCGGCGGTGTGCCGCTGGGTGTATCGGCGGGTGGACCAGATCGTGGTGCTGTCGCCCGGCTTCCAGCGCCTGCTGCGCCAGCGCGGCGTGCCGGCCGGCAAGCTGGAGGTGATCTACAACTGGGCCGACGAATCGGCGCTGGCGGCGCCCCAGGGGGCTTTGCCGGCGGCCTTTCCGGGGCCGGAGCGCTTTCGCATCCTGTTTGCCGGCAACATGGGCAAGGCCCAGGCGCTGGACACGGTGCTGGACGCGGCGGCGCTGCTGCGGGCGCGCGCGTCGCGGGTGTGCTTTGTCATGCTGGGCGGCGGCGTGGAGGCGGCGCGGCTGCAGGCCCAGGCCGCGCAGCGCCAGCTGGACAACGTGCTGTTTCTGCCGCCCGTGCCCATGACCGAAGTGGGCGCCTACCTGAATGCCGCCGACGCGCTGCTGGTGCATCTGCGCAAGGACCCGCTGTTCGAGATCACCATCCCCTCCAAGACCCAGGCCTACATGGCGGCCGGCCGGCCGTTGCTGATGGGGGTGGACGGCGACGCCGCCGAGCTGGTGCGCCAGTCGGGCGGCGGCGTGGTGGTCGAGTCCGAAAACGCTCAGGCCCTGGCCGACGCCGCCGAGCGCCTGGCCGCTGCCGGCGCCCAGGAGCTGGCCGCCATGGGCCGGCAGGCGCGGCGCTTTTACGACGAACACCTGTCGCTGGCGGCCGGGGCGGCGCGGTTTGGCACCATCTTCGAACGCCTGGCGGCGGCCCGCCGGCAGGGGGCGGCGCGCGGCGGCGGTTGATGATGTTTTGGGGCGTCAGCGCTTGCAGGGCGAGCGCCAGCAGCTATGGTTTTAGAGCCTCGCCAGCGGCATTCATCGTCGTCGATGCGTCCATCGCCACCCCCGTCATCGCGAGGCCGCAGGCCGCGGCGATCCAGTGCGGCGCTTCGCCAGACACCGCTGCACCCACCCCCATCCCGTCATCGCGAGGCCGCAGGCCGCGGCGATCCAGTGCGGCGCTTTGCCAGTCACCGCCGTTAGGCTGGTGCGCGCCGTGTGCCCGTCCACCGCCGTACTGGATTGCCACGTCGGCTTCGCCTCCTCGCAATGACGGGATGGGACGGGACGTGGCGGGACTGGCCGGGACTGGCCGGGACTGGCCGGGACTGGCCGGGACTGGCCGGGACGTGGCGGGACTGACCGGGACGTGGCGGGACTGGCCGGGACTGGGCAGGGCGGCACGGGCCCCCGCGCCGCCATCCATCGTCACCGCCGCATCCCCACCCCCGTCATCGCGAGGCTGCGGGCCGTGGCGATCCCGTGCGGCGCTTCGCCAGTCACCGCCGCACCCACCCCCACCCCGTCATCGCGAGGCCGCAGGCCGCGGCGATCCAGTGCGGCGCTTTGCCAGGCACCGCCTCACCCACCCCCACCCCGTCATCGCGAGGCCGCAGGCCATGGCGATCCAGTGCGGCGCTTTGCCAGTCACCGCCTCACCCCCGCCCCGCGTAAAATCACAACCAAA
>DAORUD010000213.1:0-2234 GCA_035433005.1 Arenimonas sp.
CGGGCAATAGCTGACGGCCTGGTCCCACACCTGCAGGAAGACGTCGCTCACTACTTCTTCTGCGTCCTGCGGCTGGCGCAGCACGCGCAGGGCCAGGCCGTAGACGCGGCCCAGCGCCAGGTCGTAAAGGCTTCCCAGGGCGTCGGCGTCACCGAAGCGGATGCGGCCCATCAGCGCCACCAGTGCCGCTTCGTCGGGCGCATCGGGCAGGACGGCGGCGGGTCTGGCGGAGGCTGTCGCCATGAGGCGCCGTTCAATGAAGGTGCCGCATTAACGGTCATGCGCCGGCCATGCGGCGTGAAGGCGGCGGCCGGTCCGGGCCAAAAAAAAGGGCGACCGCGCTGCGGTCGCCCAAGAAACCCTGCTCTAGGGTTGGAGGCTGGCAGTCCTCCGGGGAGAGACAAGACCGCCAAGCAATCTAGGGAACGCGGCCCCGCGGGGAGACCGGACACCGGGCCCGGCGCCGCCCACGCCGGTCGGCGGCGGCAGCCCTGGCCCGCGCCGCCGCGCGACCGGCGCGGCGCCTGCGGACCGGTGGGGCCGCGCCCTGTCCGTTTAGAGCGTTTGCTTTACACTACGGCGCGTCCAGACCCCGGGGGAAGCTTTTCTCCCGTCGCCTGTTCCAATTTAATCAATCACTTGCGGATAACTCTTCGAGTAACCTCGCACGTCTGCACTCGCGCAGCGCCGCGGTGTCCGCCGCCGGACCGGAGCCTGAAATGATCTTTGAAACCATCTCCACCTCGGGCCATGAGGAAGTGGTGTTCTGCCACAACAAGGACGCGGGCCTGAAGGCCATCATCGCCATCCACAACACCGTGCTGGGCCCCGCGCTGGGCGGCACGCGCATGTGGCCGTACGCCAGCGAGGCGGAGGCCTTGAACGACGTGCTGCGCCTGAGCCGCGGCATGACCTACAAGGCGGCGGTGTCGGGCCTGAACCTGGGCGGCGGCAAGGCGGTGATCTGGGGCGACCCGAACAAGGACAAGTCCGAAGCGCTGTTCCGTGCCTTCGGCCGCTTCGTCAATTCCCTGGGCGGCCGCTACATCACGGCCGAGGACGTCGGCATTGACGTCAACGACATGGAATACGTGCTGCGCGAAACCGAGTTCGTCACTGGCGTGCACCAGGTGCACGGCGGTTCGGGCGACCCGTCGCCGTTCACCGCCTACGGCACCCTGCAGGGCCTGATGGCCGCGCTGCAGGTGAAGTTCGGCAACGAGGAAGTGGGCAACTACTCCTATGCCGTGCAGGGCGTGGGCCACGTGGGCATGGAGTTCGTGAAGCTGCTGCGCGAGCGCGGCGCCAAGGTGTTCGTCACCGACATCAACAAGGACTCCGTGCAGCGCGCGGTGGACGAGTTCGGCTGCGAGGCCGTGGCCCTGGACGACATTTACGACGTGGACGCCGACGTCTATTCGCCCACCGCCCTGGGCGGCACGGTGAATGAAAAGACCCTGCCCCGCCTGAAGTGCAAGATCATCTGCGGCGCCGCCAACAACCAGCTGGCCAACGACCAGATGGGCGTGGAAGTGGACGCCAAGGGCATCCTGTACGCGCCCGACTACGCGGTGAACGCCGGCGGCCTGATGAACGTGTCGCTGGAAATCGACGGCTACAACCGCGAGCGCGCGATGCGCATGATGCGCACGATCTACTACAACCTCGGCAAGATCTTCCAGATCGCCAAGCGCGACAAGATCCCGACCTACCTCGCCGCCGACCGCATGGCGGAAGAGCGTATCAACTCGATCGGCCGCATCAAGCTGCCGCACATGGGTTCCAACGGCCCGCGCTTCCTGGGCCGCATGCGCGGGAACGGTTGATGCATTTCGTGCCTTCGGTAAGCACCGCGACGCGCGCGCCGCGTCGCGGGTGGCGACGCGCCGCTGCGTCGCTGGCGTTGCTGGCGCTGCTGTGCGCGCCCTCGGCGCAGGCCGAACTGACGCAGATCGGCGAGCGCCAGTTCGACGTGCCGGCGCCGCGTGGCTACGTCAGTACCCGCATCGTCCACCCCGAGCTCGTGCGCATTTTCGGCGCCTTCGTGCCGCCGGGTTCGCGCCTGCTCGACGTGTACCTGAGCAACGAGGACTTCCAGGTGCTGCACAACGGCGGCACGCCGCCGATGGCGCGCACCTTCCAGTTGCAGGTGCTGGAAGCGGGCGTGGATCGCCTGGTATCGCCGGAAGGACTGGCGGAGCTGAGCCAGGCGCTGGAACGGGGCCTCGCCAAGC
>DAORUD010000214.1:0-2234 GCA_035433005.1 Arenimonas sp.
TGATCGGCAAGGCCGACGTGGTGGAGTTCGAGCCCGACGGCACGCCCTACCCGGTGGAATACAAACACGGCTCGCGCCACAAGGCGGCCGACATCGCCGCAGCGGACGACGTGCAGCTCGCCGCCCAGGCGCTGTGCCTGGAGGCCATGACCGGCCGCGCCGTGCCCGAGGGCGCACTCTTCTACGCCGCGTCCAAACGCCGCCGCGACGTGCCGATCACCCCCGCGCTGCGCCAGACCGTGGCCGACATCGCCGCCGGCGTGCGCCGCATGCTGGCCGGCGGCGCCCTGCCCCCACCGGCCACCGACACCCGCCGCTGCCCCGGCTGCTCGCTGCGCGAGCGCTGCCAACCCGAGGCCTGGCGGCAGCTGCACGGCATCGGCCCCGGTGCGCACACGCCCGACAGCCTGCGCCAGGCCCTGTTCGAGCCTGAAGACCCCCAACCCCGTCCCTGACCCCATCCCTGACCCTGGCCAGGCAGGCCTGCACCCCATGCAACTGCTCAACACCCTCTACGTCACCCTGCCGGAGAGCTATCTGCGGCTGGACAACGACACCCTGCGCGTCGTCGACGACGCCCACGAGACCCGCCTGCGCGTGCCGCTGCACCACCTGCAGGCGGTGGTCTGCTTCGGGCACGTCGGCCTGAGCGCCCCGCTGATGCACCGCCTGGCCGACGAGGGCATCGCGCTGGTGCTGCTGGACGCCAACGGCCGCTTCAAGGCCCGGCTGGAAGGTGCGGTCAGCGGCAACGTGCTGCTGCGCCGCGCCCAGCACCGGGCGGTGGACGATGCGGCCCTCACCCTGGAACTGGCACGCAACATCGTGGCCGGCAAGCTGCGCAACCAGCGCCAGGTGCTGATGCGCGGCGCGCGCGACACCAAGGACGACGCCGAACGCACCCGCCTGGTGCGCACCGCACAGGACCTGGCCGCCAGCCTGCGCGCCTGCCGCGGGGCGGCCGACCTGGACACCCTGCGCGGCGTGGAAGGCGAAGGCGCGCGCGGCTACTTCGAGGCGCTGAACCTGCTCGTCAAACCCGAGCGGCGCGAACACTTCCGCATGGACGGCCGCAGCCGCCGCCCGCCGCGCGACCGCATGAACGCCCTGCTCAGCTTCTTCTACGCCATGTGGATGAACGACTGCCGCAGCGCCCTGGAAGCCGCCGGCCTCGACCCCCAGCTCGGCCACCTGCACGCCCTGCGCCCCGGCCGCGCGGCCCTGGCGCTGGACCTGATGGAAGAGTTCCGCCCCTGGGCCGACCGCCTGGCCCTCACCCTGGTCAACCGCGGCCAGGTCGGCGCAGGCGACTTCGACAGCCGCGAGGGTGGCGCCGTGCTGCTGCAGGGCGACGCCCGCAAGGCCGTGGTGGTGGCCTACCAGGAGCGCAAGAAGGACGAAGTCACCCACCCCCTGCTGGCCGAAAGCCTGCCCCTGGGCCTGGTCCCGCTGGTGCAGGCCCGCCTGCTGGCACGCCACCTGCGCGGCGAGGCACCCACCTACCTGCCCTTCGCCATGCGCTGAACCGGCCGGTGCCCGCAGCAGGCCCTCAAACAACACTCACCGTCAGAGAGGAACGCCCCGTGCTCGTCATCGTCTGCTACGACGTCAACACCGAAGACCGCGCCGGCCGCCGACGCCTGCGCCGCGTCGCCAAGGTCTGCGAAAGCACCGGCCAGCGGGTGCAGAAATCCGTCTTCGAATGCCAGGTCAACCTGGCCCAGATGGAAGACCTGGAGCGCCGCCTGCTGGCCGAAATCGACCTCGACACCGACTGCCTGCGCCTGTACCGCCTGGCCGACAGCAAAGGCTGCGAAGTGCGCGAACACGGGCGCTTCCGCGCCACCGACTTCGAGGACCCACTCGTCCTATGATGGAGCCCGCGCGAACCCCCAGTGACCGCCCGGTCACCCGGGAGGTTCGCGCACCGCGCAAGTGACTGATTTGCAAGGGAGTCCATGCTCCACACCGCCAACCAGACACCCGACCGGCGTCGTGAGACGCCCGGGTTCGCGAAAACCGCCTGGTTTTCGCAAGCCCGACACCACGTTGGAAGCGCGGCGTCGCCGGCCGGGAAACCGGTCGGCGTGGATTGAAACCGCCGCCGCGCGCTTTGCCTCCCGCAGCAGCGCCAGTCGCCGGCCGGGAAACCGGTCGGCGTGGATTGAAACAGATGGCCAGCGCCTGACGCTGCGCGGTGGATACGTCGCCGGCCGGGAAACCGGTCGGCGTGG
>DAORUD010000215.1:0-2191 GCA_035433005.1 Arenimonas sp.
GGCCAGCTGCACGCGGTGAATCCGCGCACGCGCAGCGTCCAGGGTCTGCCGGCACACGAAAGCCTGCGCGCCATCGGCGCGCCGGTGGACATGGCCATCGTGGCCGTTCCGCAGGCTCAGGTGGCGGCCGTGCTGGACGACGCGGCGGACGCCGGCGTGCGCACCATGGTGCTGTTTTCCTCCGGCTATGCCGAAGTCGGCGCCGAGGGCGCGGCGCGGCAGCAGGTGCTGGCGGCGCGCGCGCAGGCGGCCGGCATTCGCCTGCTGGGCCCCAACTGCCTGGGCATCATGCGGCCGAGCCACAACGTCTACGCCACCTTCGCCCCGGCGGTGAACGCCGGGCTGGTCAAGCCCGGGCGCATCGGCCTGATCAGCCAGTCGGGCGCATTCGGCGTCTACGCCTACAGCCTGGCGCGCGAGCGCGGCCTGGGCCTGTCGCTGTGGGCCACCACCGGCAACGAGGCCGACGTGCAGCTGGCCGATGGCCTGGCCTGGCTGGCGCAGGACCCGGAGACCGACGTCATCATGGCCTACCTGGAAGGCTGCCGCGACGGCCCGCGCCTGCGCGCCGCGCTGGCGCTGGCGCAGCAGCACGGCAAGCCGGTCGTGATGGTCAAGGTCGGCGCCAGCGCGCTGGGCGCGGCGGCAGCGGCCTCGCACACCGCCTCGCTGGCGGGCGACGACGCGGTGTACGACGCCGTGTTCCGGCACTACGGCGTGCTGCGCGTGCACGGCATCAGCGACTTCTTCGCGCTGGCGGCCAGCGCCTCCATCGCCCGCGCCCCCAAGGGTCGCTCGATCGGTTTGCTGACGGTGTCCGGCGGCGTCGGCGCACTGATGGCCGACGACGCCAGCGCCGCCGGGCTGCGGGTGCCGCCGCTGTCGGCCGCAGCGCAGCGCCAGCTGCTCGACTGGGTGCCGTTCGCCGGGCCGCGCAACCCGGTCGACATCACGGCTCAGGTGACCAACG
This sequence comes from Arenimonas sp., assembly GCA_035433005.1. Taxonomy (GTDB): domain Bacteria; phylum Pseudomonadota; class Gammaproteobacteria; order Xanthomonadales; family Xanthomonadaceae; genus Arenimonas. Next base: position 971 of record DAORUD010000215.1, read on the forward strand.
ACGCCACCCTGCTGGAGCGCAGCGCCACGCTGATGCTGCAGGACCAGCGTTTTGACAGCTGGCTGGGCTTCTTCGCGGCGGCCGGTTTGTCGCCCACGGTGTGGCCCTCGATCCACGCTCTGGTGAAGACCTTGCGCGCCCAGCATCCGGACACCCTGCTGGCGGTCAGCACGCTGTGCTCGGACGAGCGCCGTCAGGAACTGGAGGCCCTGCGCTGCCTGGTGTTTTCCGACCCGGGCATCGCCATCCGCTGCATCGGCGCGCTGGCGCGCTGGGGTGAGTCGCGCCCGCCGCCGCAGCTGCCGCAGCTGCCGCAGCTGCCCCGCCCCGCCCTGCGCCTGCCGCCCGGCGCCCTGTCGGAAGCGGACAGCCTGGCGCTGCTGGCGCAGGCCGGAGTGCCGGTGGTCACGCATCGGCGGGTGCACACGCCGGACGAAGCGGCGGCCGCCGTGGACGCCCTGGGTGGCGCCATCGCGCTGAAGGTGGCCAGTGCCGACATTGCGCACAAGTCCGACGCCGGCGGCGTGGCGCTGCAACTGCGCGATGGCGAGGCCGCCCGCGCGGCCTTCGAACGCATCCTGCACAACGCACGCCAGGCGCGGCCAGACGCGCGCATCGACGGCGCCCTGGCCGCGCGCATGGTGAGCGGCGGCGTCGAATGCATCGCCGGCGTGCACCGCGACCCGGTGTTCGGCCCGGTGCTGATGTTCGGCCTGGGCGGCATTCACGTCGAGGTGCTGCGCGATGTGTCGCTGCGCGTGCTGCCCATCGGCCGCGACGAAGCCCACGCCATGGTGCGCGAGCTGCGCGCCTTTGCCATTCTGGACGGCGCGCGGGGGCAGGCGCCGACGGATCTGGAGTCCATCGTCGACGTGCTGTGCGCGCTGGCCGACTTTGCCCTGCGCGCCGGCGATGCGCTGGTCAGCGCCGAGATCAACCCGCTGATCGCCCGCCCGGCCGCGGCAGGCGGCGCCGTGGCCGTCGATGCGCTGGTGATCGGGCGCGGCGACGCGGGCGCTGCCTGAGCGTGACAAGGGCTCATCCATTTTCAAGGAGACCGCAATGAAGAAGCTGATTCCATCCTCCCGCTGGCTTTGTGCGCTGGGTCTGAGCACCGCCTTTGCCTGGCCCATGGCCAGTGCCTGGGCACAGCCCAGCTACCCCAGCAAGCCGGTGCGCATCGTGGTGCAGTTCGCCGCCGGCGGCGGCAGCGACACGCTG
>DAORUD010000216.1:0-2184 GCA_035433005.1 Arenimonas sp.
TGCTCAGTCCGGCGCCCAGGCGGGCATCGGGCAGGAACAGGTTCCACAGGCCGGCGGCCTTTGCTTCGGCCTTGAGCGCGGCCATGCGCGGCACCGGCGTCCAGCGGGTGGCCGGGTCGGCGTCGTGGGCGGCGAACTCGGCTTCGGCGGGAATGATCTTCTCAGCCACGAACGCGGCGACCTTGGCCTGCAGTTCGAGCGATCGGTCGGAGAACGGGAACAGGGTGGCGGGGCGGGGCGTGGTCATCGGCGTCTCGTGGTCGGGGTGTCCCGATGCCTGGGCATCGGCGTCAGTAGTAGGTCCACAGCTCGCGTTCGCCGTGCAGGTGCGGCAGCGCATTCCACGAGCCCAGGCGCAGGCGGCCGCCGTGCGGGTGGAACTCCGACAGCGCGCTGTTGCGCAGCGCCAGGTTGAGTTCGACCGCGCGGTGGTCGGGCACGTCCAGCGCGATCTGCGCCAGCCGCGAGATGACGCCGCCCGAGCTGAGCACCAGCACTTCGTCGTCGCCGGCCATCGCCTCCAGCCGATCGCCGGCCGACTGCACGCGCTGGCCGAACGCGGCCCAGGATTCGGGCAGGCCGGGCAGTTCGTCGCGGGCCCAGGCCAGCAGCGCCGCCTGCAGCATCAGGCCCACGTCGCGCGGCTTGCCGCTGCGGCTGGCCACCACGATGGGGTCGGACGGATCGCGGCGCAGGTAGGCGCCGAACACGGCCTCGTGGTCGAACTCCGCGAAGCCCTCGTCGGCGACGAACTCCGGCAGGTCCAGGCCGCTGGCCGTGAACGCCGCCGCCACGCCTTCGGCCGTCTGCCGGTGCCGGCGCATGCCGCCCACCACCACGGCCTTGAAGCGGTGCCCGCCGCGCGCCAGCCATTCGCCCAGCCGGCGCGACTGCAGTTGCCCGCGTTCGGACAGGTTGTCGTAGTCGGCGGCGCCGTAGCTGGCCTGGCCGTGGCGTACCAGCAGCAGGCTCACTGGGGGAAGAATTCCTGGCGGAAGCTGGCCCGGATGGGCGCGGTGGCGCCTTCGGGCGTGACTTCGAGTTCAAAGGCCAGCGTGTCGTTGCCGCTGATGCGCGCTTCGGCGAGGTAGTACACGGCGTCGCCTTCGCGCACTTCGCGGGCGCGCAGGTCCTGGCGCTGGCCGCTGAGGTTGGTGGCCACCAGCTTCACCGTCGCCCGCACGGCGCGGTCGGAGCCCGGCTCGCCCTGGCGCACGGAAATGTTCACCAGCGCGCGGTTGGCCGAGCGGGTGATGCCGTACTGGCGCGCCACGTCGGGCGCCAGGCTGGTGCTGGGCACGGCGTTGTGGTGCACGACGAACCCGCCGGCGCGGGTGGCGTTGTCGGCCAGCGCCGGCAGCGCGAACGCCAGCGCCAGCAGCAGGAAAAAGAGGGTGTTGGAGGGTGAACGACGCATGGCCGGGACTCCGCGGAACGGGGCGTCCATCATCGCCCTGCCGCCGGGCCGCGTCCATGGACGCGGCGCCAACGCCGCGTCACTCGTTGCCGGCGGCCAGTTCGCGGCCGCGGCGGACGGCGGCGGCGATGGCCGCGTCCACCCGCTCCCGGAACCCGCCGGCCTCGAAGCATTCGATCGCGGCCTGGGTGGTGCCGCCCGGCGAGGTGACGCGCTGGCGCAGCACGGCCGCCGCGTCGCCCGATTCGTCCAGCATGCGCGAGGCGCCCAGCAGCGTTTGCACCACCAGCCGGCGCGCGGTGTCGGGCGCCAGGCCCTGGGCTTCGCCCGCCGCCTGCATGGCTTCGGCCAGCAGGAAGACATAGGCCGGGCCGCTGCCCGACACGGCGGTCACCGCATCCATCAGCGCCTCGTCCGGAATCCAGGCGGTGATGCCGGTGGCCTGCATCAGCGCTTCGGCCGCCGCGCGCTGGCCGCCGTCCACGGCGGGGTTGGCGTACAGGCCGGTGGCGCCCGCGCCCAGCAGGGCCGGGGTGTTGGGCATGGTGCGCACCACGGCCTGGCCGCCGCCCAGCCAGCGGTCAATCTGCGCGGTGGTGATGCCGGCGGCGATCGACACCACCAGCGGCCGCCGGGCCTGGGCCAGCGGGGCCAGCGAGGCGCAGACTTCGCGCAGCACCTGCGGCTTCACCGCCAGCACCCACAGCCCGGCGCCGTCCGCCGCATCCGGGGCCGTGGCCACGGCGGTGACGCCGAAGTCCGCGGCC
>DAORUD010000217.1:0-2152 GCA_035433005.1 Arenimonas sp.
TGGACCGGCACCATGTGCCTGACCGAGCCGCACTGCGGCACCGACCTGGGCATGCTCAAGACCCGCGCCGAGCCCAACGGCGACGGCAGCTTCGCCCTCAGCGGCACCAAGATCTTCATCAGCGCCGGTGAACACGACCTGGCCGAAAACATCCTGCACCTGGTGTTGGCCCGCCTGCCCGACGCCCCCGCCGGCACCAAGGGCATCTCGCTGTTCCTGGTGCCCAAGTTCATTCCCGACGCCAACGGCAACGTGGGCGAGCGCAACACCCTGCAGGCCGGCTCGATCGAACACAAGATGGGCATCCACGGCAACGCCACCTGCGTGATGAACCTCGACGGCGCGCGCGGCTGGCTGATCGGCGAGGCCAACAAGGGCCTGGCCGCGATGTTCGTGATGATGAACTCGGCGCGCCTGGGCGTGGGCATGCAGTCGCTGGGCCTGGCCGAGGCCGCGCACCAGAACGCCGTGGCCTACGCCAAGGACCGCCTGCAGGGCCGCGCGCCCACCGGTGCGGTGCAGCCTGAGAAGGCCGCCGACCCCATCATCGTGCACCCCGACGTGCGCCGCATGCTGCTCACCAGCCGCGCCTACACCGAGGCCGGCCGCGCGTTCACCACCTGGACGGCGCTGCTGATCGACCGCGAGCATTCGCACCCCGACCCCGCCGTGCGCGAAGACGCCGACGAACTGATGGCGCTGCTGACGCCGGTGGTCAAGGCCTTCATCACCGACAACAGCTTCGAGACCACCAACCTGTGCCTGCAGGTGTACGGCGGCCATGGCTACATCAACGAATGGGGCATGGACCAGTTCGTGCGCGATGCGCGCATCAACATGATCTACGAGGGCACCAACGGCATCCAGGCGCTGGACCTGCTGGGCCGCAAGGTGCTGATGGACGGCGGCAGGAAGTTCGGGCGCTTCGCACGGCTGATCGAAGGCTACCTGAAGGAGAATGCCGCGCGCCCGGAACTGGCCGAGTTCACCGCGCCCCTGGGCAAGCTGCTGGCCGACACCGCGGCGCTCACCGCCGAAATCGGCGCGAAGGCCAAGGCCGACCCGAACGAAGTGGGCGCGGCCTCGGTGCCCTACCTGCGCATCGTCGGGCACCTCGCCTACGCCTGGCTGTGGGCGCGCATGGCGGCGCTGGCGCTGGACAAGGCCGACGACGACTTCTACGCCGCCAAGCTGGCCACCGCGCGCTTCTACTACGCCTGGCTGCTGCCGGAAACCGCACACCAGTTCCGCGCGGCGCGCGCCGGCGCACAGACCCTGATGTCGCTGGACGCCGCACTGTTCTGACCGCCAAAAAACCGGGGTCAGAGCCCGGTTTTCTACTCGAACAGGGCCCGCCAACCGGCGGGCCCCAGCTTTTCCAGCGTCGCGATATTGGTCTCGAAGATCGCGTCCGCCTCGGGGAAGGCGGCCACCGCCTTGTCCACGCTGTCCTCGCGCAGCAGGTGCAGCGTGGGGTACGGCGCGCGGTTGCTGAAGTTGCCCATGTCGTCGGGGTGGCTGTCGGCAAACTGGTACCGGGGGTGAAAGCTGGCCACCTGCAGCACGCCGTCCAGCCCGAGCTCCTCCACGGCCGCGTCGGCGATGTCCAGGAAGTCATTGTAGTCCAGGAAATCGGTGAGCACGTCCGGGTGCACCAGCAGCGTGGTCTCGATGTCGCCGGGATCGGCCGACGCCAGCAACTGCAGTTCGTGCAGCAGGTCTTCCACCAGCGCCTCTTCGGTCCGTGCGTGGCTGACCACGTAGCGGATCTGCCGCTTCACGTGCACCGCCTTGGCGAACGGGCACAGGTTCAGGCCGATAACGGCCTTTTCCAGCCAGGCCTGCGTGGCGCTGATGACGGTTTCGTCCGAAAGCGGTTCGCGGCCGTGCATCGGGTCGTGGGTGTGCATCTTCGCCTCCTAGCGCCGCAGCCTCGCGGCCTTGCTCAAGTCGTTCCACCAGTAGCGCGCGAACGAGCGCAGCATGCCGCGGGACAGGTCCGGCGCGCGGCCGTCGGCCAGGCGGTCCATCTGCTGGTAGTACCAGCCCTGCGCGCCCAGCACGTTCACCATCTTGGGCAGAAGCCACGGGCTGGCGGGCGACAGCAGGCCGCGCGGCCGCAGGTGCAGGCGGCGCTCGAACGCCGGCAGTT
>DAORUD010000218.1:0-2083 GCA_035433005.1 Arenimonas sp.
CGTGCAGGCATCCAAGCGCCACTTGCCCGAGCCGCGGCTGCGGCTGCCGGACAGCTCCCTTCCGTTTGTTCCAAGTTCGAGTGATCGCCCATGAGACCAACACCCCTCCACGCCATCGCCCTTGCCATCGCCCTGCTGGTGCCCGCCGTCCAGGCGCAGTCGCCATCGCCATCGCCTTCACCTTCCCCTTCACCTTCCCCCTCACCGGCTGCCGCCCCACTGGTCAGCCTCCCTGATTTCACCCAACTGGTGGCGCAGGCCGGTCCGGCCGTGGTCAACATCGAAGCCACCAGCCGCGGCGGACAGGAGGTCGAACCCGACCCCTCCGGCGACCCGCAGCCCATGCCCGAGGAAGTGCCGGAAATCTTCCGCCGCTTCTTCGGCCAGCCCGGACTGCCCGGGCAGCCCGGCGGTCCCGACCCGCGCGGCGGTGTGTCGCAGGGCACGGGTTTCCTGATTTCCGCCGACGGTTACGTGCTCACCAACCACCACGTGGTGGAGGGCGCCGACGACATCCTGGTGCGGCTGGACGACAACAACGAGCTCAAGGCCACCCTGGTCGGCAGCGACCCGCTGTCTGACATCGCCCTGCTCAAGGTCCAGGCCAAGGGCCTGCCGGTGCTTCGCATCGGCGACTCGCGCAGCCTCAAGCCGGGGCAATGGGTGGTGGCGATCGGTTCGCCGTTCGGATTCGACCACTCGGTGACGGCGGGCGTGGTGAGCGGCGTCGGGCGCCGCAGCCTCGACCCCAGCCAGCAGTACGTGCCCTTCATCCAGACCGACGTGGCGATCAACCGGGGCAACTCCGGCGGGCCGCTGCTCAACACCCGCGGCGAAGTGGTGGGCGTGAACTCGCAGATCTTCTCCAACTCCGGCGGCTACATGGGCGTGAGCTTCGCCATACCGATCGAAGTGGCCATGAATGCGGTGCGCCAGCTGCGCGACACCGGCAAGGTGGTGCGCGGCCAGTTGGGCGTGCGCATCCAGGACGTGCGCCGCGAGCGCCTGGCCGAGCTGGGCCTGACGCGGCCGGTCGGCGCCTTCGTCGACTCCGTGGAGAACGGCAGCGCCGCCGCGCGCGCCGGCATCCGCCCGGGCGACGTCATCACGGGCTTCAACGGCCGCGAAATCGGCCGTTCGGCCGAGCTGCCGCCGCTGGTGGGCGTGATGCCGCCGGGCAGCCGCGCCACGGTCAGGCTCATCCGCGACCGCAGGCCGATGGACCTCGTGGTCACCCTGTCGGCGCTGGATGCGGCCTCGCTGCAGGCCAGCCGGCCGGCCGCTCCGTCGCCGGCCGCCCCGGCCACGGGCCAGCCGCTGGGCGTGGTGGTGGAACCGCTGGACGCCGGCGACCGCAGCGAGCGCGGCCTGCAGGCGGGCGAGGGCGTGCTGGTCAGCCGCGTCACCGGCCTGGCCGCCCGCCGGGCCGGCCTGGCGCCCGGCGACGTGATCCTGCAGGTGGGGCGTGCCGACGTGGGTTCGGTGGCCGAGTTCGAGGCGGCCGCCAGGGCCTTCAAGCCCGGCGACGAGGTGCGGCTGCTGGTGCGCAACGCCCGCAGCACCGGTTTCGTCACCTTCACGCTGCGCTGAGCCCCGGCGGGCGGCGCGGCAAGGCTCCGGTCCGCTTCCGGCGGGCCGGAGCCGTGGGTGCTGTGCGATAATCAACGGTTTACAGCTACGCAACGGCAGCCAGTCCCCCGCATGCAGCACATCCGCAACTTCTCCATCATCGCCCACGTGGACCACGGCAAGTCCACCCTGGCCGACCGCATCATCCAGATTTGCGGTGGCCTGCAGGCGCGCGAGATGGAAGCCCAGGTGCTCGACTCGAACCCGATCGAGCGCGAGCGCGGCATCACCATCAAGGCGCAGTCGGTCTCGTTGCCGTACACGGCGCTGGACGGGCAGGTCTACCAGCTCAACTTCATCGATACGCCGGGCCACGTCGACTTCTCCTATGAGGTCAGCCGCTCGCTGGCCGCCTGCGAGGGCGCGCTGCTGGTGGTCGATGCGGCGCAAGGCGTGGAAGCGCAATCGGTCGCCAACTGCTACACCGCGGTGGAGCAGGGCCTGGAAGTGGTGC
>DAORUD010000219.1:0-2047 GCA_035433005.1 Arenimonas sp.
GAAGCCGCCAAAAACGAAAATGCCCGCCACCAGGGCGGGCATGGACGTGAAAATGTACCGGGTACATTTTCCCGAAAGTTCTGTCACCGCTTGGGCGCCGCGTGAAAATGTACCTGGTACATTTTCACACGGTGGCGGGGAGGAGTTTTTCGGGTTCGGACTGGGCGTCGACGACCAGTTCGCCGTCGCGCACGTCCACCGAGGCCTTGCCGCCGTTGACCAGCGAGCCGAACAGCAGCTCGTCGGCGAGCGGGCGCTTGATCTTGTCCTGCAGCAGGCGCGACATCGGGCGGGCGCCCATCTGCGGGTCGAAGCCGTGCTCGGCCAGCCACTGGCGCGCCTGCGGCGTGGCCGACAGCGACACGTGCTTTTCGTGCAGCTGCGCCTCGAGCTCGATCAGGAACTTGTCCACCACCCGCAGGATGTGGTCGAAGCCCAGGCCGCCGAACTGGATGATGCCATCCAGGCGGTTGCGGAACTCGGGCGTGAAGGCCTTGCGGATCACTTCCATCGCGTCGGTGGTGTGGTTCTGCTCGACGAAGCCCATGGTGCGGCGGGCCGCCTGCGCGGCGCCGGCATTGGTGGTCATCACCACCACCACGTTGCGGAAGTTCGCCTCGCGGCCGTTGGTGTCGGTCAGCACGCCGCGGTCCATCACCTGCAGCAGGATGTTGAACACGTCCGGATGGGCCTTCTCGATTTCATCCAGCAGCAGCACGCAGTGCGGCGTCTTGACGATCTTCTCGGTCAGCAGGCCGCCCTGGTCGAAGCCCACGTAGCCCGGGGGCGCGCCGATCAGGCGGCTCACGGAGTGGCCTTCCATGTACTCGGACATGTCGAAGCGCACGAGTTCGATGCCCAACTGCATGGCCAGCTGCTTGGTGACCTCGGTCTTGCCCACGCCCGTGGGACCGGCGAACAGGAAGTTGCCGATCGGCTTGTCGGGATTGGCCAGGCCCGAGCGCGCCAGCTTGATGGCCGACACCAGGGTTTCGATGGCCGGGTCCTGGCCGAAGATCACCATCTTGAGATTGCGCTCGAGGTTCTTGAGCACGTCCTTGTCCGAGGCGCTGACCTGCTTGGTCGGGATGCGGGCCATCTTGGCCACGATCAGCTCGATTTCCTCGACGTCCACCACGTTCTTGCGCTTGTCGGGGTCCACCAGGCGCTGGCGGGCGCCGGCCTCGTCGATCACGTCAATGGCCTTGTCGGGCAGCAGGCGGTCGTTGATGTGCTTCACCGACAGGTCCACCGCGGCCTGGATGGCGTCGCCGGAGTACTCCACGTCGTGGTGCGCCTCGAAGCGGGATTTCAGCCCGTTGAGGATGGCCACGGCTTCGGCGATGGTGGGCTCCACCACGTCGATCTTCTGGAAGCGGCGGGCCAGCGCGCGGTCCTTCTCGAACACGCCGCGGTACTCCTGGAACGTGGTCGAACCGATGCAGCGCAGCTCGCCGTTCTGCAGCACCGGCTTGATCAGGTTGGAGGCGTCCATGGTGCCGCCCGAGGCCGAACCCGCGCCGATGATGGTGTGGATCTCGTCCACGAACAGGATGGCGCCCGGTTCTTTCTTGATCTGGTTGATGACGGCCTTGAGCCGCTTCTCGAAATCGCCGCGGTACTTGGTGCCGGCCACCAGCGCGCCCAGGTCGAGCGAATAGATGGTCGCGTCCTTGAGCACGGCGGGCACCCGGCCCTCGACGATGCGCCACGCCAGGCCTTCGGCCAGCGCGGTCTTGCCGACGCCGGCTTCACCGACGAACAGCGGGTTGTTCTTGCGGCGGCGGCACAGCACCTGGATGGTGCGCTCGACCTCGTCCTCGCGGCCGATCAGTGGGTCGATCTTGCCCTCGCGCGCCATTTCGTTGAGGTTGCTGGCGAACTCCTGCAGCGGGTTGGCCTTGGATTCGCCGCCTTCCTCGCCGTCGGGCTTGGCTTCGGGCGCGGGCTTCTCGTCGGGCGTGTCGCCGATCTTGGCGATGCCGTGCGAGAGGTAGTTCACCACGTCCAGCCGGGTGATTTCCTGCTGGTTGAGGAAGTACACCGC
>DAORUD010000220.1:0-2031 GCA_035433005.1 Arenimonas sp.
ACCTCGATTTCTTCAAGGGTGCCAGCGTGGTGGGCATCATCTCGCTGCTGGCCTGGGGCCTGGGCTACGTGGGCCAGCCGCATATCCTGGCGCGGTTCATGGCGGCCAAGGACGTGCGCACCCTGCGCGGCGCGCGCCGCATCGGCATGACCTGGATGGTGCTGTGCCTGGCGGGCGCGATGGCCACGGGCTTCTTCGGCATCGCTTACTTCGCGGCCAACCCCGGCCAGGCCGGGGCGGTCAGCGCCAATCCCGAACGCGTATTCATCGAACTCTCGGCGCTGCTGTTCAATCCCTGGGTGGCCGGCATCCTGTTGTCGGCCATCCTGGCGGCGGTGATGAGCACGCTGAGCTGCCAGCTGCTGGTGTGCTCGAGCGCGATCACCGAAGACTTCTACCGTGGCTTCCTGCGGCCCAAGGCCGGGCAGCGCGAGCGGGTGTGGGTGGGCCGCTTCGCGGTGCTGGCCGTGGCCGCGCTGGCCATCTGGCTGGCCTCCGACCCCGACAGCCGCGTGCTGGGCCTGGTGAGTTATGCGTGGGCGGGCTTCGGCGCGGCGTTCGGGCCGGTGGTGGTGCTGTCGCTGTTCTGGAAGCGCATGACCCGCAACGGCGCGCTGGCCGGCATGGTGGTGGGTGCGGTGACGGTGATCGTCTGGGAAATCTGGTTCTCGGCGGCCACGGGCCTGTATTCGATGGTGCCCGGCGTGCTGCTGGCGACGCTGGCGATCCTGCTGGCCACGCGCCTGGGCAAGCCGCCGTCGCCGGCGATGGAAGGCCTGTTCGACCACGTGCAGGGCGAACTGCGTCGCAGCGGCGCCTGAGCCCGTGCGCGACGAGCGCCCACTCGCCATCGCCCTGATGGGCCCGACGGCGTCGGGCAAGACCGCGCTGGCGGTGGAGTGGGCGCAGCAGCTGGGCACCGAAGTGGTCAGCGTGGACTCGGCCCTGGTGTACCGAGGCCTGGACATCGGTGCCGCCAAGCCCGACGCCGCCACCCGCGCGCTGGCCCCGCACCACCTGGTGGACGTGCGCGACCCGCACGAGGTTTTCTCCGCCGCCGACTTCGCCCGCGAGGCGCTGCCGCCCATGCAGGCCCTGGCCACGCGCGGCCGGGTGCCGCTGCTGGTGGGCGGCACCGGGCTTTACTTCACGGCGCTGCTGCGCGGCCTGTCCGAACTGCCCGAGGCCGACCCGGCGCTGCGCGCCGTGATCGCGGCGCAGGCCGCCGAGCGCGGCTGGCCGGCCCTGCACGCCGAACTGTCGGCGGTGGACCCGGCCGCCGGCCGGCGCATCCAGCCCCAGGACCAGCAGCGCATCACCCGCGCGCTGGAAGTGTTCCGCGCCACCGGCCGGCCGATCAGCCACTGGCAGCAGGAGACGGCCCGCCACGTGTTCCCGTTCCGCGTGCTGCGCCTGGTGCTGGCGCCGGCCGACCGGGCGGTGCTGCACGAGCGCATCGCGCGCCGCTTCGACCAGATGCTGGCCGAGGGTTTCCTGGATGAAATGCACCGCCTGCGCGCCGACCCGCGCCTGCATCCGGACCTGCCGTCCATGCGCGCGGTGGGCTACCGCCAGGCCTGGCGGCACCTCGACGGCGACACCGACGCGGCCACGTTCCGCGACCAGGCCATCGCCGCCACGCGCCAGCTGGCCAAGCGCCAGATCACGTGGCTGCGGGCCCAGGCCGACGCCCGCTGGTTCGATCCGGCCCACGACCGGGCCGGGCTGGAGCAGGCCCTGCGGCTGTTCGTGACCCGCCGCTGACGGTCGGTGCTGGTAGACTCGTCCCATTCGCGGCCTCGGACCCTTTTGGCCGCAAATCGCGCCAGCTGGCGCGCCACAAAAAAAATAACGGAGTCCACATGTCCAAAGGCCAATCCCTCCAGGATCCCTTCCTGAATGCACTGCGCCGCGAGCGCATCCCCGTCTCGATCTACCTGGTCAACGGCATCAAGCTGCAGGGCACCATCGAAAGCTTCGACCAGTTCGTGGTCCTGCTGCGCAACACCGTCAGCCAGATGGTCTACAAGC
>DAORUD010000221.1:0-2029 GCA_035433005.1 Arenimonas sp.
CGTCGTCGTCGGGGCGCTGATCCTGAAGACCGGCTACGACGCTTTCCTGCGCTAGCCGTGCGGGGCGCTCGAGGGGGCGTCGTCAGGCCTCGACCACCACCGGCACGCGCGGCGCCAGCGCGCACATCAGCTCGTAGCCGATGGTGCCGGCGGCGTGCGCCACCTCGTCGATCGGCAGGCCCTGGCCCCACAGCGTCACGGCGCTGCCGGGCCCGGCCTGCGGCACCGGGTCGAGGTCGACGGTCAGCATGTCCATGCTCACGCGCCCCAGCAGGCGGGTGCGCACGCCGTCGACCAGCACCGGCGTGCCGGTGGGGGCGTGGCGCGGGTAGCCGTCGGCGTAGCCGCAGGCCACGACGCCGATGCGCATCGGTCGCGCCGCCGTGAACGTGGAGCCATATCCGACGCTGTCGCCCGCCTGGAGCGCGCCAGCAGCTATCAATTTTGATGTGAGCGTCATGGTCGGCCGCAGGCCCCAGTGGGCCGTGTCGTGCGTCGGAAAGTCGGGCGAGCCGCCATAGGCCGCGATGCCGGGTCGCACCCAGTCGGCGCGCACGGCCGCAAGCTGCGCGTGGCGCAGCGTGGCGGCGCTGTTGCACACGCTGCGCTCGCCCGGCAGGCCGTCGGTGACGCGCTGGAACACCGCCCACTGCCCGGCGATGCCCTTGTCGCCGTCGGCGTCGCTGAAGTGCGTCATCAGCGAGATCTCACCCACCTGCGGCAACGCCGACAGGCGCGCGTGGGCGGCGCGAAAGCGCTCGGGCGCGAAGCCCAGCCGGTTCATGCCCGAGTTGAGCTTGAGGAACACATGGTGCGGCGCGTGCGTCTTGTGCATGGCCAGCCAGTCGATCTGCTCGTCGCCGTGCACCGCGTGCCACAGCCCCAGGCGCGAGCACAGCTCCAGGTCGCGCGGCTCGAACACGCCCTCCAGCAGCAGGATGGGGCCGCGCCAGCCCAGGGCGCGCACGCGCTCGGCCTCGGCCAGGTCGAGCAGCGCAAAGCCGTCGGCGCCGCGCAGGCCCTCGTACACGCGCTCGATGCCGTGGCCGTAGGCGTTGGCCTTGACGACGGCCCACAGGCGCGCGCCGGGCGCGGCGGCGCGCAGGCGCCGCAGGTTGTGGCGCAGGGCGTCGGTGTGGATGGTGGCCTGGATCGGACGGGGCATGGCAAGGTCGGCACAGGGGGCAAGCCTGGGATTCTGGCACCGCGCGGCCATGCCCACCGCCGGCAGGGCGCGTGCTATAACCGCGCACCGATACAGGAGCTTACTTTTTTGGTTCGGTTCAGCCACCGCCCGGCGTCCCCGGCCTCGTGCCCATGAGACGGGGCTTCTACACCATCATGGCGGCGCAGTTCTTCAGCTCGCTGGCCGACAACGCCCTGTTCGTCGCCGCCGTCGAGCTGCTGCGCGGCAGCGGCGCGGCCGAGTGGCAGCGCGCCGCGCTGGTGCCGATGTTCGCGCTGTTCTACGTGGTGCTGGCGCCCTGGGTGGGCGCTTTCGCCGATTCGCGTCCCAAGGGGCGCGTCATGTTCCTCAGCAACGCCATCAAGATCGTCGGCTGCCTGGCCATGCTGTTCGGCGGCCATCCGCTGCTGGCCTATGCCATCGTCGGCCTGGGCGCGGCGGCGTATTCGCCGGCCAAGTACGGCATCCTGACCGAGCTGCTGCCGCCCTCGCAACTGGTCAAGGCCAACGGCTGGATCGAGGGGCTGACGATTGCCTCCATCATCCTGGGCGTGCTGCTGGGCGGGCAACTGGTGGGGCCGCACCTGTCGGCGCATCTGCTGGCCATCGACCTGCCAGGCGTCGAGACCGGCGTCGACACCCCGTCCGAGGCGGCGATCGCGGTGCTGGTGCTGGTGTACGCCATCGCCGCCGCGATCAACCTGCGCATTCCGCGCACCGGCGTCGAGATGCGTCCGCTGCCGCGCCGGCTGGGCAGCCTGCTGCCCGACTTCCGGCGCTGCAACAATCGCCTGTGGCGCGACAAGCTGGGCCAGATCTCGCTGGCCACCACCACGCTGTTCT
>DAORUD010000222.1:0-2025 GCA_035433005.1 Arenimonas sp.
CCGCGCCGGTGCAGTTCGCGCCGGATGGCCTCGGCCTCGGTGCCGGTGCGCACCAGCACGGCGATGTCGGCCGGGCGCAGGCGCTGGAAGGGCTTTTCCGGCTGTGCAAAACCGGCTTGCGCATCGTTCAGCCAGCCGACGATCTGCTCGGCGCAGCGCGCGGCAAAACGCTGGCGGTGCGCGCCCGCGCTGTGCAGTTCCAGGTCGTGGTGGATGGCGAGCGCGGGCACGGGGCCGGTGGCGGTCTGGAACTGCTCGGCCCGGCCGCGCGCCTGCACCGGGACGAAGGGCAGCGGGTTGTCCTGCGCCGCTGCGTCGCGGAACAGGAAGGCGCCCGCGCCCGCGCGTGCCTCGGCACGCCCGAACCAGTGGTTCACGGCCGCCACCAGCGCCGTGGTGGAGCGGTGGTTGGTGCCCAGCATGTAATGCCGCCCGGCGGTGGCGCGGCGTGCGGCGAGGTAGCTGTGGATGTCGGCGCCGCGGAAGCCGTAGATCGACTGCTTGGGGTCGCCAATGAGCAACAGCGCGGTGTGTGCGGCGTTGTCGGCCGTGCGGTAGAGCCGGTCGAAGATGCGGTACTGCAGCGGCGAGGTGTCCTGGAATTCGTCGATCAGCGCCACCGGGGTCTGCGCCACCATGCGTTCGCGCAGGCGCTCGCCGTTCGGCCCGGCCAGCGCCTGGTCCAGCCGCTGCAGCATGTCGGCAAAGCCGAAGGTGCCAGTCTGGCGCTTGAGCTGGGCGATGCGCTGCTGCACGCACGCCGCCGCGTGCAGGCGCAGCGCCACGGCGGGGTCGGGCAGCGCCTCTTGCGCGGCCTGCAGCGCGGCCAGCGCTTCAAAGTGCATGGGCAGCGCGATAGGCGGCGCGCCGTCCTTGCGCGCCTCGCGCAGGCCGTCCGGACTCAGGCGGTGCCACGCCGTGTCGCTCAGCGCAAGCAGGTCATCGCCCGTGCCTTGGGCCCATTCCGCCAGGGCGGTAACCCAGCCGGTGTAGTGGCGCTGCGCCAGCTTGCGCTTGTCCCAGTCGCACTGCTTGGGCGCGGTCTGGTCGTCCAGCCACTGCTGGATCTCCCCCGCGCGCCCGGCCCAGCCAGCCTTGAGCGCAGCGATGGCCGTGCGCCGCGCCTGCCGCTCGCGCAGCACGCAATCGGCCAGGGTGCCCGCGCCCGCGCCTTCGGGCATGTTCTGCGCCACCAGGCCGCGCATGTCGGCGACCAGGGCGTCCACGCCCCTCCAGACCGCGAGCACCGTGTCGAGCGCCTCGCCCGCCAGCGGGTAGCACTGCTGGCGCCAGTAGTCCTGCGCAGCCTCGGTCTGCACGGTGCGCTCGTCGGCGCTGAGTTCCTCGTCGAACAGGCTGCCGCTGTCGAAAGCATGCTCGCGCAGCATGCGCTGGCACCAGGCGTCGATGGTGTGCACGGCCGCATCGTCCATGCCCTCTGCGGCCAGGGCCAAGCGCCAGGCGGCCTGGGTGCGCGCCGCGCCCTCGGGGTAGCTGGCCAGCAACTGCGCCAGGAAGCGGTCGCCGTCGGGCACGGGGGTCTCGCCTCGAAAGCACCGGGCGGCTTCGAGCAGGCGCGCGCGGATGCGGTCGGACAGCTCGCGCGTGGCGGCGCGCGTGAAGGTCATCACCAGGATCTCGGCCGGGCGCAGCGCGCGCGCGAAGCCGTGCGCGCCGCCATGGCCGAGCACCAGGCGCAGGTAGAGCGCGGCGATGGTCCAGGTCTTGCCGGTGCCGGCGCTGGCCTCGATGAGGCGACTGCCCCAGAGCGGGAAGTCGATGGCATTCAGCGTGGTGGCCTGGGGCGTGCTCATGCCGACGCCTCCGTGGCCGGTGCCGGGGCCGACGTGTCGGCGCCGCCACCCGGGTGCGCCTGCACGCGCACCTGCAGCGTGGCCCAGTCGGCCAGCGGCCCGCAGACGCCGTGGGCCAGGGCCTCGAAGCGGCCGTCGGCGGACAGCGCCTCGAAGTCGGGATAGATGCGCGCCAGGCAGGGTTCGGTGCCCTCGCCTTCCTGCTGGAAAC
>DAORUD010000223.1:0-2015 GCA_035433005.1 Arenimonas sp.
CAAGGGCAGCGTGGAGAACGCGATCGGCCACACCCAGGCCACGGCACTGAAGGGGCGGCGCTTCGAGTCTATCGAAGAGCAGAACACCTTCCTGGAGCACTGGGAGGCCAAGTGGGCTGCCTTGCGCATCCACGGCAGCGAACGCCGCCAGGTGCAGGCCATGTTCGAGGAGGAGAAGCCGCATCTGCAGCCCTTGCCGTTGCTCGGGATGCAGTACTTCACCGAGGCCCAGCGAACGGTCTGCGACGACAGCTGCGTGCGCGTCGATCACAGCAGCTACGCCGCACGCCCGGCGCCCATCGGCAGCCGGGTGCTGGTGCGCGTGTTCGAGCGCCGCATCGAGATCCGCGAGCTGAAGACACAGGCCCTGCTGCGCACCCACGCCCGTGCCGAGCGCCCAGGCACGGTGGTGCTGCCCGACGACGAGCGCGTGTTCAACCCGTCGCGCGAGACGCGGCACATCCTGGCCCAGGCCAAGGCCATCGGGGCCGACGCGGCCCGGCTGTGCGAGCTGCTGTTCGCCATCGAAGGCCGCGTCGGGCAACGCAAGCTGTGGGGCATCGTCAGCCTGGCCCAGCGCTACCCCCGCCGCCTGGTCAACAGCGCCTGCGGGCGGGCCCTGGCCGACGGCATCTACAGCTACCGGCACGTCAAGGTCGCCACCGAGCGGCTGGTCACCGAGGCACTGGCGGCCATCGACCGCGCCGATGCCGCCCCGGTGCAGGGCGAGCTCGCGCTGACCCAGGACCACCCGCTGATCCGCAGCGTCGACGACTACGCAGAGCTGTTCGCGCGCGGCGCCGCACAGCCCGACACCGGCACCCCGAACACCACCATCACCGAGATCAACCCATGAACATGCAAGAGATCGAGCGCGCCCTGCGCGAGCTGCGCCTGTCGGGCATCGCCGCCACCCTGAGCACCCGGGTGATGCAAGCCCAGAGCACCCAGGAGCCCTTCCTGGACACCTTCGCGGCGATGCTGCAGGACGAGCTCGACCGGCGCCGCTCGCGCCTGACCGAACGGCGCTTCAAGCAGTCACGCCTGGACGAGCGGCCCACACTCGCCGACTTCGACTGGCGCTTCAACCCCAAGCTGCCGCGCCAGGCCTGCTTCGAGTTGCACACCCTGAAGTTCATCGGCGAAGGTGGCAATGCGCTGATCATCGGCAAGCCCGGCACCGGCAAGAGCCATGTTGCGAAGGCCGTGGCCTACCAGGCCACGCTGCAGGGCTTCGACGTGCGCTACGTCGAGGCCGACACCGAGTTCGCCCGCTACGGGCTGGGCAGCACCGCCGAGCAGGCCGCGCTGCTGCGCAGCTTCGTCGAGCCCGACCTCGTCGTGCTGGACGATCTGTTCCTGGCCAGGCGCATCTCCGAGGCCAGCGCCGAGTTGCTGCAGACCGTCGTGCACCAGCGCTACAAGCAGCGCCGCAGCATCGTCGTCACCTCAAACCGTGTCGTGCAGGACTGGGGCAAGTACCTCGGCGACGCCACCATGGCCACCACCATCCTCGACCGTCTCATGCACCGCGCGGCCATGCTGGAGTTCGAGGGCAAGAGCTATCGCCTCAAGGAGGCGGCCTCGCGCATCGCGCTGAACGCCGCCGACTGCCCCTGAGCAGGCGCCCTGGTCGCTCAGGCAGACCCGCAGCAACGGCCCAGCGGGCCGACACGCCTCGATCCAGTCCAGGCAACTCGCGCCCGCCGTGGACAAGCCACCCGCCCACAGGACAAGCCTGTGGACGGCCCCTGCGGGGTCCGTGGCTTGCCCACCGCTCCCCGGCCGATGCCTACGGCCTGACGCGCTTCGCTTGCCCGAACAGCCGATTGCAGAAGGGGAATCAAAACACCCCCCGCACCAGGCCAACAGGCGACAGAAGCCCGCTCAAGCAGCCCCCGGCATCGCAGCCTCGCAGGTCAACTCAGACAGGGGCAGGAAACCCATAATTCGACCGTCCTGCCTGGGGGAGTTTGAGTGGCCACAGGTGGGGGAATTTGAAGTGGCCATCAGGG
>DAORUD010000224.1:0-1889 GCA_035433005.1 Arenimonas sp.
GGTTCTGCGAATCGATGCCCAGCGCGCGGAAGTGGCGCTTCACCGATTCCCACGCTCCCTTGGCGGTGATGCCCATGCCCTTGTGGTCATAGCCCACCGAGCCGCCGGAGGCGAACGCGTCGCCCAGCCAGTAGCCGTGTTCGGCCGAGATGCCGTTGGCGATGTCCGAGAACGTGGCCGTGCCCTTGTCGGCCGCCACCACCAGGTAGGGGTCGTCCTGGTCATGGCGCACCACGTCCACCGGATGCACCACTTCACCGTCCACCAGGTTGTCGGTGATGTCGAGCAGGCCGTTGATGAAGCGCTTGTAGCAGGCGATGCCTTCGGCCAGCTGGGCGTCGCGGTCGCCGCCCACCGGCGGGCGCTTGACCACGAAGCCGCCCTTCGAGCCCACGGGCACGATGACGGTGTTCTTGACCATCTGCGCCTTCACCAGGCCCAGCACCTCGGTGCGGAAATCCTCGCGGCGGTCGGACCAGCGCAGGCCGCCGCGCGCCACCGGGCCGAAGCGCAGGTGCACGCCCTCGACGAACGGCGAGTAGACGAAGATTTCGCGGTACGGACGCGGCTTGGGCAGGTCGGGCACCTGGGCCGGGTCGAACTTGAAGCTGATGTAGTCGCGGTGCGCGCCGTCGCGGGTCTGGTAGAAGTTGGTGCGCAGGGTGGCGTTGATCAACGACATGTAGCCGCGCAGGATGCGGTCGTCGTCAATGCTGGTGACCACCGCGTCGAGCAGGATCTCCAGCGCGTCGGTGCAGGCATCCACCTGGGCGTTGCGGTCCAGGCCGCGCGCGGCGGCGATTTCCTGCGGGAGGGTGTCCAGCGACTGGCGCCTGTCGGCGGGCAGCAGCCAGGCGATCTGGTCATGCAGGGCCTGCTGGCCGGCGGCGTCGAGCGGCACTTCGCGGCCCGGCTCGAAGCGCGCGGCGAACAGCTCGAACAGCAGGCGCGCAATCACCGGGTAGCGCTGCAGCGTCTCTTCCATGTACGGCTGGGAGAACGGCACGCCGGTCTGCAGCGCGTACTTGGTGTAGCCGCGCAGCATGGCGATGTCGCGCCATTCCAGGCGGGCGCTGGGCAGCAGCTGGTTGAAGCCGTCGTTCTCGGCGTCGCCGTTCCAGATGGCGATGAAGGCCTCCTCGAACGGCAGGCGGGCCGCGTCCACGTCGATCGCGCCGCGGCGCGACTGCACCTCGAAGTCCTGGATCGAGACCTGCTCGCCCTCGACCTCGAACTCATACGGATGCTCGGTGAGCACGCGCAGGCCCAGGTTCTCCATCACCGGCAGCACGTCCGACAGCGCCACGTCGCCGCTGCGGCGCACCAGCTTCAGGCGCAGGTCGTCGCCGTGGCGGTAGAAGGAAATGCGCTGGTCGCCGGGACCGGCCAGGCGCGCGGCCTGCAGCACGTCGGCGGCGGCCAGCGCGGGGGAAACGGCTTCGGTGTAGCTGGCGGGCAGCGCGCGGCCATAGCGCTGGAACAGGCGCAGGCCCATTTCCTCGCCGTTGTCGCGCACCAGGATTTCGCGCAGCTCGTCGTGCCAGTCGCGCACGATGCTGGCCAGTTCGGCTTCCAGGCGGTCCTGGTCGAACGCCACCGCCGCGCCCGCCTTCGGGCGGATCACCATGTGCAGCTGGGCCAGCGGCGATTCGCCGATCTGCACGCTGTGGTCCAGGCGCTCGCCCTGCAGTTCGCGCATCAGCAGCGCTTCGATGCGGTGGCGGATGCCGGTGTTGAAGCGGTCGCGCGGGATGTAGGCCAGCGCGGAGAAGAAGCGGCCGTAGCGGGCGCGGCGCAGGAACAGCTTGCTGCGCACGCGCTCCTGCAGGCCCAGGATGCCCATGCCGGTACGGAACAGTTCTTCCTCGCTGGACTGGAACAGCTCTTCG
>DAORUD010000225.1:0-1855 GCA_035433005.1 Arenimonas sp.
GGTCGCTCTTGGCGATCTCGCTGCCCTGGTACTGGCTCTTGCCGCTGTCGGCCACTGCGGCCACCATATCGACGGCCGCGCTGCCGCCCGAGGACGCCGCCGCGTCGAAGCCGGTGGCACGCACGGTGATGACCTTGACCGCATCCAGGCTCTGCACCGTGGCCACCGCGTTGCCGGCGTAGATCGGGCGCTCGAAGGTGTCGGGGCTGATCACCTTCGTGGCCTCGCTCACCTGGGCCACGTCCAGCTTGGCGGCGACACGCGGCGCCACATTCTTGCCGCCGGCCGTCGCCGGGAACAGGAGGTGGCTGTAGGCGCCAGCCACGGCAACGACCTGCGCCGCGATGTTCTCAGCCAGGCCATGGCCCAGGACCTCGCTGTCGGCATGCAACACCTTGGCCACGCCAGCGATCTGCGACGCAGCGGCCGCAGCGGCACCAGCGTTGTGGCCGGCCACCAGCACATGCACGTCGCCCCCGCAGGCGAGAGCCGCGGTGACGGTGTTCAGGGTTGCGCCTTTGATCGATGCGTGGTCGTGTTCGGCAATGACGAGGGTGGTCATGGTGGACGGTGGTTCAGGCGTTGTGCGGAGGGTAGAGGGCGGGGGCGATGTGGGCGCAGGCCAGGGAACGGACCAGGGTGCAGGCCGCGGCGAAGCCGGGGTTCACATCCCTGCGTAGTTCGGCCCGCCGCCGCCTTCGGGCGTGACCCAGACGATGTTCTGCGTCGGGTCCTTGATGTCGCAGGTCTTGCAGTGCAGACAGTTCTGCGCGTTGATCACAAGCTGATCGGCCCCGTTCAGGTTGACGAACTCGTACACCCCGGCCGGGCAGTAGCGGGCCTCCGGTCCGGCGTACTTCGCGAGGTTCACCGCCCCCGGGATGGCGGTGTCCTTCAAGGTCAGGTGCGCCGGCTGCTGCTCTTCATGGTTCGTGTTGGAGACGAACACCGAGCTGAGGCGGTCGAAGGTCAACTGGCCGTCGGGCTTGGGGTAGTCGATCTTCGCGCACTGGTCGGCCGGCTTCAGGTAGACGTGGTCCGGCTCGCTGCGGTGCAGGGTCCAGGGGGGGCTGCTCACGCCGATCTTGGGCAGGAACCACTGCTCCACCCCGGTCATCAGCTCGCCGACCAGACGGCCCTTCTTGAACCAGAGCTTGAAGTTGCGGGTCTGGTCCAGCTCCTCGTGCAGCCAGCTGGCCTCGAAGGCCGCCGGGTAGGCACTGAGTTCGTCCTGCGCCCGGCCCGCAGTGACGGCCTCGTAGATCGCCTCGGCGCAGAGCATGCCGCTCTTCAAGGCCGCATGGCTGCCTTTGATGCGCGCGGCGTTCATGGTGCCGAGGTCGCAGCCGATGAGCGCGCCACCGGGGAAGACCATCTTGGGCAGCGCCTGCGGGCTGCCGTTGTTGATGGCGCGGGCGCCGTAGCTCAGGCGCTTGCCGCCTTCGATGTGGCGGCGGATCGCCGGGTGGGTCTTCCAGCGCTGCAGTTCTTCGAAGGGGCTGACCCAGGGGTTGCTGTAGTCCAGCCCGATGACGAAGCCCAGCGTGACCTGGTTGCCTTCCAGGTGGTAGAGAAAGCCGCCGCCGAAGGTGTCCGCATGCATTGGCCAGCCGGCGGTGTGCACCACGCGCCCGGGCTGAGCCTTCTCCGGCGGGATCTCCCACAGCTCCTTGAGGCCGATGGCGAAACTCTGCGGATCCTTGCCGGCGGTGAGGTCGTATTTCGCCAGCAGCTGTTTGCCCAGGTGGCCCCGGGCACCTTCGGCAAAGACGGTGTATTTGCCCAGCAGCTCCATGCCGAGCTGGAAGTTGTCGCCGGGCTGGCCTTCCTTGCCCACGCCCCGGTTGCCGGTGGC
>DAORUD010000226.1:0-1810 GCA_035433005.1 Arenimonas sp.
GGCAGCGGCCGCTACCAGGTGCAGTTCCGCCTCTTCGATGCCGCCAAGCAGGTCAGCCTGGGCAGCCAGGCCATGGTGATGGCACCCAACCAGTACCGCACCACCGGTCACCGCATCGCCGACTTCATCTACGAGAAACTCACGGGCGAGCCCGGCGTGTTCTCGACCCGCATCGCCTACGTGCTCAAGTCCGGCCCGCGCTACGAACTGCAGATCGCCGACGCCGACGGCAGCAACGCCCAGACCGCGCTGGCCTCCAAGGAGCCGATCATCTCGCCGGCCTGGTCGCCGGACGGCAGTCGCCTCGCTTATGTGTCCTTCGAGGCCAAGAAGCCGGTGGTCTACGTGCACTCCCTGGCCACCGGTCAGCGTAACGTGGCGGCCAACTTCAAGGGCTCCAACTCGGCCCCGGCCTGGTCGCCGGATGGCCGCCGCCTGGCGGTGGTGCTGACCAAGGACGGCCAGTCCCAGCTCTATTCGGTGAACGCCGATGGTTCCGGCGTGCAGCGTCTGGCCTCGTCGTCAGGGATCGACACGGAACCCGCCTGGTCCACTGACGGCTGGATCTATTTCACCTCTGATCGGGGCGGCAGCCCGCAGATCTACCGCGTACCGGCCGGTGGTGGTGACGCCCAGCGGGTCAGCTTCGAAGGCACCTACAACGTGAGCCCACGCCCGTCGCCCGACGGCAAGAGTCTGGTGTACGTCTCCCGCAACGGCGGCCGCTTCCAGGTCACCCTGCTCGATCTGAATTCCCGTCAGACCCAGATCCTCACCGACTCGGCCAAGGATGAATCCCCCAGCTTCGCCCCCAACGGACGCATGGTGCTCTACGCCACCGAGGTCGGCGGACGCGGCGTGCTGGCCGCCGTGTCGTCCGACGGTCGTGTCAAGCAGCGTCTGTCGGTACAATCCGGCGACGTGCGCGAACCCGCCTGGGGTCCGCAGCCACGTAACTGACACTTATAAGAACCACACTCCTTCCCACCCCGCCCCTTGCTTGCTCCCGGAGCCCACACCATGAAGTGCACCCGCATCACCCTGTCCCTGATCGCCGTCGGCCTGCTGGCCGCCTGCTCATCATCCCCCTCCACCGAAGGCCAGACCGGCGCGGCCGTTGAAGACCGCTCCAGCGGTGCTGCCAGCTCCGGCGTTGACAGCAGCCGTGTCGTGCCGGTCGACGCCGGCGGCGCCAACGGCAAGAGCGCCTACCCCGAGCTCAAGGACCCCAAGAGCATCCTGTCCAAGCGCAGCGTGCTGTTCGACTACAACAGCTACGTGATCAAGGATGAGTACCGCTCGCTGGTTGAAGCCCACGCCAAGTTCCTGACCAGCCACCCGTCCGTGAAGATGCTGATCCAGGGCAACACCGACGAACGCGGCAGCCGCGAGTACAACCTGGCCCTCGGTCAGAAGCGCTCCGACGCCGTCAAGAAGGCGCTGACCCTGCTGGGCGTGTCCGAATCCCAACTCGAATCGGTCAGCCTCGGCGAGGAAAAGCCCAGTTGCGGTGATGCCAGCGAATCCTGCTGGTCCGCCAACCGTCGCGGCGACATGCTCTATTCGGGTGAGTTCTGATGTTTCTCCGCCTTCTGCCCCGCGTGATGGCGGCCCTGCTGGCCGGGCTGTGCACCGCCCAGGCCCAGGCCGGCCTGTTTGACGACGAGGAAGCCCGGGCACGCATCAATGCGATGCGCGCCGAGCTGAGCGTCCGTCTCGACAAGCTGGAAGCGAGTTCCCGGGCCCAGCTCGAGCTCGCCAACCAGATTGATCTGCTGAAAGCCGAGATCGCCCGCCTGCGCGGCGAGAA
>DAORUD010000227.1:0-1738 GCA_035433005.1 Arenimonas sp.
GCGATGCGCGAGCAGGGCGTGGCCTTCCTCGACACGCCCGACACCTACTTCGACGTGATCGACGTGCGCGTGCCCAACCACGGCGAGGACGTGCCGCGCCTGCGCGCCAACAAGATCCTGATCGACGCCGACCCGGAGACCAAGCAGCGCAAGCTGCTGCAGATCTTCACCCAGAACGCGATCGGCCCGATCTTCTTCGAGATCATCCAGCGCAAGGGCAACGAGGGCTTTGGCGAGGGCAATTTCCAGGCCCTGTTCGAGTCCATCGAACGCGACCAGATGCGCCGCGGCGTGCTGTAAAGAAGTCCGGCCACGGATTTACGCGGATGGACGCGGATAGAGCGAAGGCGGAGTGGGCCGACGCGATCCAAATCTTCCGTTGTTTTATCCGTGTCCATCCGCGTAAATCCGTGGCAAGAATCGCTTTGACGGAATCAACCCAATGACGCTGAACTACCAGTCTGGCTTTGGCAACGAGTTCGCGACCGAGGCGCTGCCCGGCGCGCTGCCGGTGGGCCGCAATTCGCCACAGCGCGCGCCCTACGGCCTGTACGCCGAGCAGGTCTCCGGCACCGCCTTCACCGCGCCGCGCGCGGCCAACCGGCGCAGCTGGCTGTACCGCATCCGCCCGGCGGCGCTGCACGGCAAGTTCGAGGCGCTGGCGCATCCACGCTTCCACAATGATTTCGGCCACGGCCCGGTGACGCCCGAACAGCTGCGCTGGAGCCCGCTGCCGATGCCGGCGGCGCCCACCGATTTCATCGACGGCCTGTTCACCATGGCCGGCAACGGCGGCCCCGAAGCCGGCACGGGCGTGGGCATCCACCTGTACGCCGCGAACAAGGACATGCAGGGCCGCTGGTTCTACGACGCCGACGGCGAGCTGCTGGTCGTGCCGCAGCAGGGCCGCCTGCGCATCGCCACCGAAATGGGCGTGCTGGACATCGAGCCGCAGGAAATCGCCGTCATCCCGCGCGGCATCCGCTTCAGCGTCACGCTGCCCGACGGCCAGGCGCGCGGCTATGTGTGCGAGAACTTCGGCGCCATGCTCAAGCTGCCCGACCTGGGCCCGATCGGCAGCAACGGCCTGGCCAACCCGCGCGACTTCCTTGCGCCGGTGGCGGCCTACGAAGACCAGACCGGCGACTTCGAACTGGTGGCCAAGTTCCAGGGCGGCCTGTGGCGCGCCGACATCGGCCACAGCCCGCTGGACGTGGTGGCCTGGCACGGCAACTACACGCCCAGCAAGTACGACCTGCGCCGCTTCAACACCATCGGCTCGATCAGCTACGACCACCCGGATCCGTCCATCTTCCTGGTGCTGCATTCGCCCAGCGACAGCGAAGGCGTGAGCAACCTGGACTTCGTGATCTTCCCGCCGCGCTGGCTGGTGGCCCAGGACACGTTCCGGCCGCCGTGGTTCCACCGCAACATCGCCAGCGAGTTCATGGGCCTGGTGCACGGCGCCTACGACGCCAAGGCCGAAGGCTTCGTGCCCGGCGGCGCGTCGCTGCACAACTCCATGAGCGGGCACGGGCCGGACGCGGCCACGTTCGAAAAGGCATCGAAGGCCGACCTGTCCAGGGCCGACGTCATCACCGACACCATGGCCTTCATGTTCGAGACCCGCGCCGTGCTGCGCCCGACCCGCCAGGCGCTGGACGCCGGCCACCGCCAGGCCGACTATCAGCAGTGCTGGCAGGGACTGGCCCGCCACTTCACCCCGGAGAAGCGCTGA
>DAORUD010000228.1:0-1713 GCA_035433005.1 Arenimonas sp.
GCGGTGCGCGCGCTCTTGTCGAAGTCCGGCCAGCGGCGGAAGTCGGCTTCCAGGTAGTCCACCAGGCGGCCCAGCAGGGCCGGCAGGCCGTTGGCGGCGACGATGCGGGTCAGGTCCTGGGTGGTGAGCTGGGTCATGGCCATGGGCGGGCTCCGGAAGGCGGTGTCGGTAGACGGCATTGTCCGGAGCCGCGCGGCAGCGCGAAACGGCAGTAATGCCACGTTTTCGTCAGAAACCTGCTAAATAGACAGCACGAGTTGCCGGAGTGAGCAAATGGACGACCTCGACCACCGCCTGATCGCCAAGCTCCGCCACGACGCTCGCGCCGCCGTGGCCGACCTGGCCAAGGCCCTGGGCGTGTCCCGAGGCACCATCACCAACCGCATGGCCCGCCTGCAGCGCGAGGGCGTGATCACCGGTTACACCCTGCGCCTGCGGCCCGCCGCCACGCCCGACGAGATCCGCGCCTGGACCTCGCTGGCCGTGGAGGGCAACCAGAACCCAGTGGTGCGCGCGCTGCTGGGCGAGCCAGGCGTCGCCGCCCTGCACGACACCAACGGCCGCTGGGACCTGCTGGCCGAACTGCGCGTGGGCAGCCTGGCCGAGCTGTCGGCGGCGCTCGAGCGCATCCGAGGCATCCCCGGCGTCAGCGCCACCGAAACCAGCGTGCACCTGCAAACCTTCCGCAGCTGACCCGGTTCCTGCGATCGCCCATGACTCCGCTTTCGATTCTTGACCTTGCGCCCGTTACCGTGGGCAGCACGCCGGCGCAGACGTTCGCCAACGCGCTCGACCTCGCGCGGGCGGGCGAACGGCTGGGCTACCGGCGCTACTGGCTGGCCGAACACCACAACATGCCGGGCATCGCCAGCGCCGCCACGGCGGTGCTGATCGGGCACGTGGCCGGCGGTACGAAGACCATTCGCGTGGGCGCGGGCGGCATCATGCTGCCCAACCATTCGCCGCTGCAGGCGGCCGAGGCCTTCGGCACGCTGGGCTGCCTGTACCCGGGCCGCATTGACCTGGGCCTGGGCCGCGCGCCCGGCACCGACCAGGCCGCGGCGCAGGCGCTGCGCCGCTATTACGCCAACGCCGAGGAGTTCCCGTCCGACGTGGTGGAGCTGCTGCGCTATTTCGAACCGGCCGCGCCGGGCCAGGCCGTGCAGGCGGTGCCCGGCGCAGGTGTGGCGATCGAAGCGTGGATCCTGGGCTCCAGCCTGTTCGGCGCGCGCCTGGCCGCCGCGCTGGGCCTGCCCTACGCCTTCGCCTCGCACTTCGCGCCCGACGCGCTCGACCAGGCGCTGGCCGTCTACCACCGCGAGTTCAAGCCGTCCGCACGGCTGGACCGCCCGCACGCAATGCTGGCGCTGAACGTGGTGACCGCCGACACCGACGAAGAGGCCGCGCGCCTGTTCACCACCCAGCAGCAGGCCTTCGTGAACCTGCGCCGCGGCCGCCCGGGCCTGGTGCCGCCGCCGCTGGCAAGCGCGGCCGCCATCAACGACTACTGCACGCCCGCCGAAAAACACATGATCGACAGCACCCTGGCCTGCCGCGCCGTGGGTTCGCCGGCCACGGTGCGCGCGCAGATGCAGGCCTTCGTCGAGCGCCATCGCCCGGACGAACTCATCCTCACCGCCAACATCTTCGACCACGCCGCGCGCGTGCGCTCGTTCGAACTCACCATGGACGCCTGGACCGCATGAGCACGCC
>DAORUD010000229.1:0-1635 GCA_035433005.1 Arenimonas sp.
CCGCCGCGGAACGGGAAATCGCGCTCTTCGGCCGTGAGCACCTGCACGTTCAGCACCTCGCGGCGCGCGGCGGACAGGCGCTCGGCGAGGGTCACGGCGGCCTCGTCGAAGTCATCGCTCACCAGCACCGCCAGGTGCCCGGCGCCGATGCGCTCCCACAGCGGCCGCAGCTTCGATTCTTCCGGCCACTGGCCGTGCGCGCGCACGCCCTGCAGTTCCAGCAGGCAGCGGTCGCGCTGCCGCAGGCCCGACCCGGCCGGCACCAGGCGCAGCCCGTCGCCGCCGATCACCGCCAGCCCGAAGCGGTCGCCCTGGCGCAGCGCCAGTTCGAACACGCAGGCGGCCAGTGCGCGCGCCGCGTCGAGCCGGGACCAGCGCGGCCGCGCCGCGTCGCCCTGCGCCATCGAGGCCGTGGCGTCCACCACCACCCAGGCGGTGAGCGGGCTGTCGCGTTCGGACTCGCGCACGAAGAAGCGGTCCGAGCGTGCGTAAAGTTTCCAGTCCACCTGCCGCGGCTCGTCGCCCTGTTCGTAGGCGCGGTATTGCGCGAACTCCAGCCCCGCGCCGCGGCTGCGGCTGGCGTGCTGGCCGAAGCCATGCCCGCCCGCCGCGCGGCGCCCGTGCAGGCGCAGCGCCTTGAGCCGCGCGCGCACGTCGGCGGGGATGAAGTCGGGGCCGGACATCGCTTGTTTCAGGCGCCCAGCGGCACGCTGCGCAGCAGCGCCGCCACCACGTCGTCGGGCGATTTCTGTTCGGCCTCGGCCGCGAACGACAGCAGCAGGCGGTGGCGCAGCACCGGCGCGGCCAGCGCCAACACGTCGTCGCGGGTGGCGGCGTAGCGGCCGTGCAGCAGCGCGCGCGCCTTGGCGGCCAGCACCAGCGACTGCCCGGCGCGCGGGCCCGCGCCCCATTTCACGTACTGAAGGATCTCGGCCGAGGCGCCCGGCAGCGGCCGCGTGGCGCGCACCAGGCGCGTGATCCAGTCCAGCAGGTCGGCGCCCAGGTGCACTTCGCGCACGCGCGCCTGCAGGGCCAGCACGTCTTCGCCGCGCATCACCTGCGGCACCCGGGCGCTCTTCGCGCCGGTGGTCTGTTCGATGATGGCGCGCTCTTCGGCCTCGGTCGGGTAGTCCACCCGCACGTGCAGCAGGAAGCGGTCCAGCTGCGCCTCGGGCAGCGGGTAGGTGCCGGCCTGTTCGATCGGGTTCTGGGTGGCCAGCACGAAGAACGGCGCCGGCAGTGCGTGGGTGACGCCGGCGTAGCTGACGGTTTTTTCCTGCATGGCCTCCAGCAGCGCCGCCTGGGTCTTGGGCGGCGTGCGGTTGAGTTCGTCGGCCAGCAGCAGGTTCGTGAACACCGGCCCGGGCTGGAACTTGAAGCTGCGGTGGCCGGTGCCGTGGTCCTCTTCAAGGATCTCGGTGCCCAGGATGTCGCTGGGCATCAGGTCGGGCGTGAACTGCACGCGCCGGAACTGCAGCTCCAGCGCCTGCCCCAGCGTGCGCACCAGCAGCGTCTTGCCCAGCCCCGGCACGCCCTCGAGCAGGCAGTGCCCGCCCGCCAGCAGGCCGATCAGCAGCTGCTCCACCACCTCGTCCTGGCCGACGATGGCCTGGGCGATGGCGGTGCGCAGGGGCG
>DAORUD010000230.1:0-1629 GCA_035433005.1 Arenimonas sp.
GAAGTCCGCGGCCAGCGCCTCGCGCAGCGCCGGCACCGGTTCGGCCACGCGCAGTCGGCCGGCGCCGTGGCCGCGGGCCACCAGCCCGCCAATGAGGCTGCGGGCCATGTTGCCGCCGCCGATGAAGGCCATCGAAGATTCGCTCATGCCGGCACGGTAAAGGATGCCGCGGCTATTGGCCACGCGCGCCGAACAGGGCGGTGCCGATGCGCACCAGGGTGGAGCCCTCGGCAATGGCGGCTTCGAAGTCTTCGCTCATGCCCATGGACAGGGTGTCCACGCCGGGGTGCCGGGCGGCGACGGCGTCGAACAGCGCCTTGAGCCGACGGAAGCTTTCGCGGCGATGCCCCGGGTCGGGGTGCGGTTCGGGGATGGCCATCAGGCCGCGCAGCCGCAGCCGCGGCGCCGCGGCGATGCGGTCGGCCAGCGCCGCCACTTCATCGGGCCGGCAGCCGGACTTGCCCGCCTCGCCGTCCACGTTCACCTGCACCAGCACGTTCAGCGGCGGCAGCGAAACGGGGCGGGCGCGGTCCAGGGCGTCCACCAGCCTGGCCCGGTCCACCGACTGCACCCAGTGGAAGTGTTCGGCGGCCTCCCGGCATTTGTTCGACTGCAGGTGGCCGATCAGGTGCCATTCCAGGCCCAGCCCGGGCAGGGCCCTGATCTTGGCGATGGCCTCCTGCACGTAGTTCTCGCCGAACGCGCGCTGGCCCGCCGCGGCCAGGTCGCGCACGGCTTCCGGGGGGCGCGTCTTGGACACCGCCAGCAGCTGCACGGCGTGTGGCCGCCCCGCCAGCTTGGCCGCGTTTTCAACAGTTTGCAGGACACCGTGCAGGGTCTGGTGCAGCCGTTCCATGGGGGGGTATTCACCTTCGGGGATAGGGCTATACTGCCCCGGGGACACGCGGTCGCCTATCCGTTGACGCGCTGAGGGGATATAGATAATGGACATCGCCGAACTGCTGGCATTCTCGGTCAAGAACAAGGCCTCCGACCTGCACCTGTCGGCCGGGCTGCCGCCCATGATCCGCGTCGATGGCGACGTCCGGCGAATCAACATCCCGGCCCTGGACCACAAGCAGGTGCACGCGCTCGTCTACGACATCATGTCCGACAAGCAGCGCCGCGACTTCGAGGAGTTCCTCGAGGTCGACTTCTCCTTCGAAATCCCCGGCCTGGCCCGCTTCCGCGTCAACGCCTTCAACCAGAACCGCGGCGCCGGCGCCGTCTTCCGCACCATTCCCAGCCAGATCCTCACCCTCGAGGAGCTGGCCGCGCCCAAGATCTTCTCCGAGCTGATCGACCAGCCGCAGGGCCTGATCCTGGTCACCGGCCCCACCGGCTCGGGCAAGTCCACCACCCTGGCGGCCATGGTGGACAGCGTCAACAAGAACGAGTTCGGCCACATCCTCACGGTCGAAGACCCCATCGAGTTCGTGCACACCTCGCAGAAGTGCCTGGTGAACCAGCGCGAAGTGCACCGCGACACCCACGGCTTCAACGAAGCCCTGCGCTCGGCGCTGCGCGAAGACCCCGACTACATCCTGGTCGGCGAAATGCGCGACCTGGAAACCATCCGCCTGGCGCTGACCGCCGCGGAAACCGGCCACCTGGTGTTCGCCACCCTGC
>DAORUD010000231.1:0-1531 GCA_035433005.1 Arenimonas sp.
CAGACCATGAAGCACATTCTCGCGCTGGACCAGGGCACCACCAGTTCCCGCGCCATTGTCTTCAACGCAGCCGGCCAGCCGGTCGCCGTTGCCCAGCAGGAATTCCCGCAAAGCTACCCGCAGCCCGGCTGGGTCGAGCACGATCCGGAAACCCTGTGGCAGACGCAGGCGACCGTCGCCGTCGAGGCCTTGGCCAAAGCCGGCATCACCGCCCGCGATGTCGCCGCCATCGGCATCGCCAACCAGCGCGAAACAACGCTCCTCTGGGATCGAACCACCGGCCAGGCCGTGGCGCCGGCCATCGTCTGGCAGGACCGGCGCACCGCCGAGGCTTGCGCCAGACTGCGCGCCGCCGGCCGGGAAGCGGCGATTCGCGCCCGCAGCGGCCTGTTGCTCGACCCCTATTTTTCGGCGACCAAGCTGGCCTGGCTGCTCGACAGCCAGCCGGGCCTGCGCGCCCGCGCCGAAGCCGGCGAACTGGCCTTCGGCACCATCGACAGCTGGCTGATCTGGCACCTGACGGGCGGCCGCGTGCACGCCACCGACCCCAGCAACGCCGCCCGCACGATGCTGATGAACATCCACACGCTGGACTGGGACGACGAGCTGCTGGGCCTGTTCCACATCCCGCGCGCCGTGCTGCCGCGCATCGTGCCTTCCAGCGGCGTGCTGGGCGAGTCCGTGCCTGGGCTGTTTGGCGCGCCCATTCCCATCGCCGGCGTCGCCGGCGACCAGCAGGCCGCCACCTTCGGCCAGGCCTGCTTTGCGCCCGGCATGGCCAAGAACACCTATGGCACCGGCTGCTTCATGCTGATGAACACCGGCAGCGTGGCCGTACCCAGCAAGAACAAGCTGCTGACCACTGTGGCGTGGTGTGGCCCATCGGGCCCCCTCCCCGGTGAGGGGGAGGGCTGGGGAGGGGGCGGGCGTCAAGCCGTCGTGGATCCCTCCAGGGTGTGTTACGCCCTGGAGGGATCCGTGTTCATGGCGGGGGCCACGGTGCAATGGCTGCGCGACGGCCTGCGGATCATCCAGAGCGCACCTGAGGTCGAGCCGCTGGCCGCCAGCGTGCCCGACACCGGCGACGTGTTTCTGGTGCCCGCCTTTGCCGGCCTGGGCGCGCCCGACTGGGACGGCCGCGCCCGCGGCACCCTGGTCGGCCTGACGCGCGGCAGCACGCGCGCCCACATCGCGCGCGCCGCGCTGGAGGCGATCGCGCTGCAGTCGGCCGACATCTTCGGTGCCATGAGCCGCGACAGCGGCATTGCCCTGACCGAGCTGCGGGTGGACGGCGGCGCCTGCCGCAACGACCTGCTGATGCAGTTGCAGGCCGACCTGGCCGGCGTGCCGGTGGTGCGTCCGCGGGTGACCGAAACCACGGCGCTGGGCGCCGCCTACCTGGCGGGTCTGGCCACCGGCGTGTGGTCGGGCGGCGACGAAATCGCCGCGCAATGGGCGGTGGACCGGCGCTTCGAACCGCGCCTGGCCGAATCCGAGCGGCGCGGGCGCATCGCGCGCTGGCGCGAGGCGG